>REBL01000172.1 GCA_007692755.1 Nodularia sp. (in: cyanobacteria)
AAAATACTGGTTGCAGCTAGCACATAACCAAAAAAGTATGCGCCCGCATCACCCATGATAATCCGTGAGGGGTGGAAGTTATGACGCAAAAAGCCCAAGGCTCCACCCCCTAAAGCTGCTAGGACTAAAATAGCGGCGGCGCGATTGGGAAATTGGGCTGCAACCCCTAATAAACTCATCGCGGTGATAAAACTAACTCCCCCCGCTAATCCATCCATCCCATCCATCAAGTTGATGGCATTAGTGATGCCAACTACCCAAAGTACCGTCACCGACATGGACAGCAGCGAGTCAATGGGCGTGTCGAAACCAACCTCGATGCTGATGCCATTCGCATACAGCAACAATGCCGTGACAATCTGCGCCCACAAGCGCACAGAGGGCGGTAAACCGAACTGATCATCAATAAAACCAACCAGCACTAGGATTGAACCTCCTAGTAGAATAGTTAGCACTTGAGCCAATACGCTTTGCAGCGCAATCGGTCGTAACAGGGTAGCTAGTACCATGGCGGCAATCACTCCCGCATAAATAGCTAAACCCCCGGCATTGGGCAAGGGCTGCTGGTTGAGTCGTCGAGCATTTGGTTGGTCAGCCCAACCTACCCGCAGGGCAAATTGCCGGACAGTGGGAATCAAACGCCACGTTACCAGCCAAGCCAAACAAAATGTAAATACTACTGCCAACCAGCCGGAGCCGCGAGGGTCGGCAATGCCGAGGGACTCAAGAAAGTTGTATAAATTCATCCCCCAATTCAAGCATTACTGCCAGTATCCTATATGAGTATCAACTGTAATATTAATCAATTTTTTTTATTTGCATTTATAATCTGAGCTACTTGAGTAATTAGCACTCTGCTCTTGTGAGTGCTAAATTGTTTAATGGAACCGCTAGAGAAATTAAACATGGCAAAAATTATTTCCTTTGATGAAGATTCACGGCGATCGCTAGAACGGGGAGTCAACGCCCTGGCTGATGCTGTGAAAATAACCTTGGGGCCAAGAGGTCGCAACGTCCTTTTAGAAAAGAAATTTGGCGCACCTCAAATTGTCAATGATGGGATCACTGTTGCCCAAGAAATTGAACTAGAAGACCCTTTAGAAAACACTGGTGCAAGACTGATTCAGGAAGTGGCATCCAGAACCAAGGATATCGCTGGTGATGGCACTACTACCGCCACAGTCTTAGCACAGGCGATTATTAGAGAAGGTTTGAAGAATGTCGCAGCTGGTACTAACCCCATCAGCTTGAAGCGGGGAATCGACAAAACCATTGAAGCCCTGGTCAAAGAAATTGCCCAGATGGCCAAGCCAGTAGAAGGCAGTGCGATCGCTCAAGTTGCTACTGTTTCCTCTGGTAATGACGAAGAAGTCGGCACAATGATTGCCGAAGCGATGCAAAGGGTCACCAAAGATGGTGTAATCACTGTTGAAGAATCCAAATCTCTGACTACAGAACTCGAAGTTGTAGAAGGGATGCAGATTGACCGGGGTTATATTTCTCCCTACTTCATCACCAACAACGACAGGCAGATTGTAGAGTTTGAAAACGCCCTGATCCTGATTACCGACAAAAAAATCAGCAGCATTCAGGATTTAGTTCCCGTGTTGGAAAAAGTTGCCCGTCTGGGTCAACCTTTGCTGATTATTGCTGAAGATGTCGAAGGAGACGCTTTAGCAACTCTGGTAGTCAACAAAGCACGGGGTGTGCTAGCTGTAGCGGCGATTAAAGCACCGGGTTTTGGCGATCGCCGCAAAGCTTTGTTACAAGACATTGCTATTCTCACCGATGGACAGATGATTTCTGAAGAAATCGGTTTAAGCCTAGACACCGCTACTGTGGAAATGCTGGGAACAGCCCGCAAAATTACTATTGACAAAGAAAGCACCACAATTGTCGCTGCTGGTGAAACTAAACCAGAAGTACAAACCCGAATTGCTCAAATTCGTCAGCAATTGGCAGAAACTGATTCTGACTACGATCAAGAGAAACTCCAAGAACGCATTGCCAAGCTAGCTGGCGGTGTCGCAGTCATTAAAGTTGGTGCGGCTACCGAAACCGAACTCAAAGACCGCAAACTGCGAATTGAGGACGCGCTTAACGCCACTAAAGCTGCTGTAGAAGAAGGGATAGTTCCCGGTGGTGGTACAACCCTGATTAACTTGATTACGAAAATAGACGCAATCAAAGCCCACCTCAGCGAAGAAGAAAAAATTGGCGCAGATATTATTAAACGAGCCTTAGAAGCTCCCTTACGTCAAATAGCAGATAATGCTGGTGACGAAGGTTCTGTAATTGTCTCTCAAGTCAAAGAAAGTGCTGGCAATATCGGTTACAACGCCGCTACTGGAAAATTTGAAGATTTGATTGCTGCTGGCATCATTGATCCTGCCAAAGTAGTGCGTTCAGCCTTGCAAAATGCCGGTTCTATCGCTGGTATGGTGATTACCACCGAAGCCATCGTCGTTGAAAAACCAGAGCCAAAATCTGCGGCTCCAGCCCCTGACATGGGCGGCATGGGCGGCATGGGTGGCATGGGCGGCATGGGCGGCATGGGCGGCATGGGCGGCATGGGTGGCATGGGTATGTTCTAATCTCTGTTGCTTCATGTAAATATTTTGTGAGCAGTTTGTCTTAATAATGGCAAACTGTTTTTTTATACCCTTGCCGATTCAAAGACAATGAAGTGATATGGTCACCGCTTAGTACTGTTGTTATATTTGACTATTAAGTATTAAAACAAACTGCATGATGAATTTCGATCCCGAAACATCTCCATATAATAATATGCCTGAATTGAATTGGTATTGGGGTTACCCGATTTGCTCGGCTGTAATGGCAGCGATCGCTTTTGGTTTGCTATTCTTTTTCTGGCGACGAGGCTGGCTGGAAAATTCTTCAACAATTAAGCCAGATTGGCAATAGCTCATGAGTTCAATATACAAAATTGTTACAGGGAGTTAATATTTTGATTTATGAGGAATAGCGACCAAAATTTAGTGGTTTTGACCCTTTATATTATTGGTGTTTCTTACGTCTTTAACCGTATGGTCGAGTCTATCGACGATCAAGTTAAATTTGAATTTAAAAAAGCAGTCGTTGATGAGCAACTCAAAGAACAAAATCTCCTAGATCAAGTGGGGATTTCTTTTAAATTTAAATCCTCATATGCTATAGATGATGTCAAAGACTTATCGCTGAGTATTGAGAACAAATCGGAAAATATTGCTATATATGTTGATTGGGACAATAGCTCTTTAGTTGTCGAACATAGCAAGCAATCGCGCCGAGTCATTCGCAAATCACCAGACCTCACCCGTGACTTAGCTGTTCCCCAAAGTCCTAGTCTGATTGCTCCTCAGAAAACACTTTCGGAAACAGTCACAGCAGAAGATGTTTTTGTGCGTGATACCGTAGCTGGAACTTATTCAGCCACAAAACCCATCATTAACATTACCGGACTCAGCCAAGGTGGGTCACCGCAAAAGAACTTGTACAACGACTTTATGCAAGAAAGAAAGGAGTTGGAATTTTCACTCCAGCTAGTCTTACGCATCTCTGAAGTACGTGTAGGTCTAGCACCAGGTGTGAATATCCCCCCGATGTGCATTATCAATTGCCCCTTCACCATTAGAAAATTACATTGGACTTATGCTTTGCCTTGGAAAAATAAGTAATCCGAACCGGACACATGATGCCATCCCAGATTACACTGGACTTAGGGAGGGAGTAGGCGCAGGCGGTTGCAGGTCAGTCAGATTGACTGGTTTGAGGAAAGTCCGGGCTCCCGAAAGACCAAACTTGCTGGATAACGCCCAGTGCGAGCGATCGTGAGGATAGTGCCACAGAAAGATACCGCCAAGAATTAGGGAGTAGGGAGTAGGGAGTAGGGAGTAGGGAAAAAACACCCCATTCACCACTCACGATTCACCGCTCCCCAGTAATTGGTAAGGGTGCAAAGGTGCGGTAAGAGCGCACCAGCACAACCGAGAGGTTGTGGCTCGGTAAACCCCGGTTGGGAGCAAGGTAATGGAAACTACGGTTGGTCTTTTACCAGTTTCCGCAAGTAGAGCCGCTAGAGGCGTTTGGTAACAAGCGTCCCAGATAGATAACTGCCCTCAAAGGTGTTTTTAAACACTGGCGAGAACAGAACCCGGCTTATGTCCGACTCTCTCCCCTCTTTTTAAGTGCTAAGTAGTGACGCAATGAATTGCGTCTGTACAAGGAAGTTAACCTCCCTATCTCCCCCATCCCCTTGATGACACTTGTTTATCCACGCCGTCAGCGACAGCTCGAAAGTTTAATCAGAAGGTTAGGCCTACCCACAGGTTTACCCATTAAGTGGGAATTGTTGGATTTGGCGCTGACTCATCCTACTGTTTCTGATTTGGCAAATTATGAACAATTGGAGTTTGTCGGTGATGCCGTGGTGCGGCTAGCGGCGGCGATAGTTTTGTGGGAAACATATCCTGATTGTCCAGTTGGGGATTTTGCGGCGATTCGTTCAGTGTTGGTAAGCGATCGCATCCTCGCTCAACTGGCAAGAGAATATGGTTTGGAGTTATACTTACTTGTCGCTGGTAGTGCCACAAGTGATAAAATTGGTCAAGAATCACGCTTGGCAGATGCTTTTGAAGCTGTTCTGGGTGCGCTTTACCTCAGCACGAAGAATCTGGAATTAATTCGTCCTTGGCTAGATTTTCACTTTAAAAAGCTAGCAACAGAAATTCGCCTCGATCCTGCTAGACTTAATTACAAAGCCGCCCTACAAGAATGGACACAGGCAGAATTTAAAGTTTTGCCAGAGTATCGGGTCACAGAAGTTAATCAAAGTAACCAAAATCAAGAGCGTTTCGCTGCGGAAGTTTGGCTGTATGACAACAAACTAGGCGAAGGTAAAGGACGCTCAATCAAAGCTGCTGAACAAGCCGCCGCTAAAGTAGCTTTCTTAGCAATTCCTCAGCCGGAAAATTCCTAAGGGCAGCATTTTAAAGTCATTTCCCCAATTTGAATCACCAGAATTCTACTGAACATCCTAATATTTTAGTCATTCTAACAAGAATTATTTTTAGTTAAATACCCAGATTCTTTTTGGGTATAATTTATTTTCATTGCTCATATCTTGCACTATTTAAAATCAGCTACAAAACCCGCTCGAAAATCAATTTCCGAAGCTCAATGGACTGAAATCTTTCCCCAGTCGTCTTTAGACGACTTTCGCTATCAGACGGGGGTTTGAACCCCCGGCGGGTGATAACGACAGGTGCAAGATGTGAGTATGCGCTTTTTGTTTAAATAAATACAGATTTATCGGTGTACTCTGCATCGATAGCGAAACGTAGCCTTAGCAACTACGTATCTACATCTGCGCTTAACAATTTCTATGGCTACGCCACGCCAGCTCTCAGTACCTCACCTAATTGCACAAGGCTGTAAGTCTCTTGGCTGTCGTCACATCAGTGAAGAAGCCTGATTCTGTGATCATCTGCTTCACGTCTACGTTTTTTTACAGTCATTATTATGATGATTTTTCTAGACTGCAACTATGCTAAGTGAATAAACGGTATTAGAAGTTTATGCAAAATTACTGAAATCAGAAAATAACAGAAATTCTACTTAATTGAATTTATTAATAGTAACTTAATTGCTTTTTTGAATAAACAAAAGCGAAATGTCTTGTCAGTAATCAAAGTTTATGGTTATACTGCAAATGTAATAATTTTTCAGGTATGGTAAATAATTTATTCTGGAAAATAGCATTAATTATGTCAACAGATGGCATGGAATTTGTAGGAACAAAGAAAAGCAACACAAGCCAAAGAAGTATTTTAGACTTTGATTAAATTCCTGTATTTGGGGAGAAACAATTGATGGGAAAGCATTAGAGCATAAACTGAATTGAGGCTTGTATTGCAGTGCCAACAAATACTGATGCAATAGTACAGTTAAGTTTACTTGAAAGAGTAAATACATAACACTGGGGGTTAACTCTCAGCAAAGTTAGTAGAGGCATTTTGACTAAGCCCTTAAAATTCAGTTTTTGGGCTAATTTAAGCAAGCCATTTCTACTAAACCTTACCTGAACACCTTGATGGCTGGGAAGTGTCAAAATAAGTTATTTTGCTACGTCATCAACTGTCTTATTCGGCAACATATTTTTGACTTCATCCAGATATTCAGTCAGTCCATTTGTATTAACTCACAATCAGCGTATTTTCGTTCACATAGTTAGAGGAAAAAAATTGTTTATGAAAGTCAATTCACCAGCAGTAAAATTTGGGTTGAAAGTTGCAAGCAGTAGCTTTTTAGCCACAACTATTATTGGTTTCAGTAGCGCCAGTGCTTTTGCGGCTCAATTCATCTCAGTTCAAAGTACTATTACATTGTCAGGAACCATTGATCTTCCTAACTTTAATACCAATTTTAATAATAGAACGACTCGTGTTAAGACAGATAGCCAAGGGAGATATTTCCGCAATGGTGTTCTCGTGTACCAGTCAGATGAAGTAAAGACAGACGATGGTGTGAATTACTATGTGGATTTTCTAGGGATACCTTTTGTATCCTTAGATGGCGTTCTCACTTCACCAGTTCTTTCTGATGGTGAGTTGAAACCTTATAATTATCAGAACAATCCGTCTTTGCCAGGAGTTAAATTTGAAGGCGTAGTTCAGGATGAATTTGTTTTCGGTAGACTTAGAGCCTTTTACGACGGTATTCTGACTGACCCGAGCACAGGTAAGCGCTATCAAGGTGTGTTTCAATTTAAAGGTATTAATCGAAATAATGATAGTGTATTTAGCCCCCGATATGACAACATTAACGGTGGTAACTTTCCCACAGTTTTTGATTTCAAGTCTGATATTCCAGGACAACCAACCATCACATCTTTATCTTTAGATAATTTCTTGGTGAGCTTTAATGTCAGAATAGAAGGAGAGGGAGTAGAAATTATCTCAGCACCACCCAGCGATGTCACTTCTGTACCAGAACCTGCTACTGTAGGGGGTCTGTTTTTAGCAGGTATTATGGGTTTGTTCGTGAAACGGAAATCAGCCTGATTCCCCAAATATTAAGCAATTAACCCCAAATAAACGACACATAAAAACCAGCGAGTTGCCCAAAAAACCATAATTGTTGAGTGCTGGAAGGAAGTGATTACTCAATATAATCACTTCCCTTATTTATTTTCCAACTCCCTGAGCATTAAACTATTAATTAAATAACTAATAACTAATTCTATGAAAATCGCTGTTATTGGTGTGGGACGTTGGGGAGTACATTTACTGCGGAATTTTTTAGCACATCCCCAAGTGAGTGTAGTGGCGGTAGTAGACCCCCAAGCAGAAAGATTGGCGGCGGTAAAGCAACAGTTTAACTTGGATGAAAATATATTATTAACTACTCAGTGGCAAGATTTACAACAAATAGCGGGACTGACAGCAGTAGCGATCGCCACTCCAGCTACAACCCACTATACTTTAATTAAAGAGGCGCTAAATCTGGGATACCATGTTTTGGCAGAAAAACCCTTAACTCTAGACCCAGTAGAATGTCTGGAACTTTGCCAATTGGCAGAACAACAGCATTTAGTCCTGATGGTTGACCATACTTATTTATTTCATCCAGCTGTTGAACAAGGTCAAACTGTCGTTAAAGCAGGTACATTAGGTGACTTACGCTATGGCTATGCTACACGCACCCATTTAGGGCCAGTCCGGCAAGATGTTGATGCTTTGTGGGACTTGGCTATTCATGATATTGCCATTTTTAACAACTGGCTGGGTCAGATACCGATAAAAGTACAGGCGACGGGTACGGTTTGGTTACAAGGAGTAGGGAATGGGCAACTGACACACTCCCCATCAGGGTTAGCAGATTTAGTCTGGGTAACACTGACATACCCGGATGGCTTTCAGGTATATATTCACTTGTGCTGGGGAAATCCTGATAAACAGCGTCGGCTGGCAGTTGTGGGTAGCCGTGGTTGCTTGGTTTTTGATGAGATGTCAACTTCATCACCCTTGACTTTATTACATGGTGAGTTTGAACGTCAGGGAAATCAGTTTTTACCTGTGAATCAAAAACCAGAAGTGCTGGAATTAAAAACAGGCGAACCATTGCAACGAGTGTGCGATCGCTTTATTGTCAGTATGATCCAGAATACTGCCCCAAACATCTCATCTGGTTGGGTAGGCGCAGAATTAGTACAAATTCTCTCTGGTCTGACAGCATCTCTGAATCAGGGTGGACAATCGGTTATTTTGTAATCAACGGTTTCTAATTTCTATGGCTACGCCACGCAAGCTATCAGATACCTCACCTAATGGCAAAACTGTGTAACTATCCTCAACAGGTGATAGTTCGTCACTTTCAGCATCTAATTCTGGTTTCTGAGATTTATTGATTCCGTTAGAGTCTTGGAGGGTGTCTTCTCGATAAATAGGGCATGAGTTGGTCTCCCTGACCTCCTTATCCCCAGCCGCAACTTCCCGATTATGTAAACTTCCTTCTGCTGCTGAAGTAGTTAATAGATTACTATCAATCATCGGCAACGTAATCTTCACAGTCGTGCCTTGGTTTATACCCGCACTTTCCAGAGTAATGCTACCTCCCATGAGTTCAATTAAGTTGCGGGAAATCGCTAGTCCTAGTCCCGTACCTTCAACCTTGCGTGTTGTACCTCCATCTAGCATCACGAAGGGGCGAAATAGTTTGTGCTGCTGGGCGGGTTCTATGCCTAAACCTGTATCTGTGACGCTGACAATTACCTGAGATTCCTGCTCACTATCTTGAGGAATTGTTGTAGCAATTGTGATACTTCCCTGGTCAGTAAACTTGGTAGCATTACCAATGATATTAATGAGTACCTGCTTTAACTTGGCTGCGTCTGCTTCTATGGGAATCAAGTCAGTACCTAAAGCAGTTTTTAACTGCAAGCCTTTGTTCTGCACATTTACTGATTGTAAATTAATCACTTCCAGCAGTACTTGCCGAAGATCAATCGGTACTCTAACTACGGAAAGCTTACCTGCTTCAATTTTAGAGATATCCAGTAGCTCATTAATAATTCCTAGCAAGTGAATCGCTGTTTCGTCGGCACGTTTAAGAAACTCTATTTCTTCTTCCCGGCTATCGCACAAGCCATCGTGAACCACGCGCACACAGTTAATAATCACATTCAGGGGATTTCTCACTTCATGAGACGTTGTAGCCAAAAACTGACTTTTGATTTGGTTGGCAGTTTTTGCCTCTTTCCAAGCAATTTCTAGTTCTTCCGCCCAGGCTTTGAGTCTCTCCACCATCTGGTCCATTGCTTGCGCCAGTTGGTTGAACTCGCGAATTTTGAAGTTGCGTGGTACTGGTTGTGCAGCGTGGTGGCTGTGAAGATTCAGAGCATAGTCTCGCAATTCTTCTAGAGGACTTGCTAAGTAAGGGGCTAGATAGAGGGAGGCTAACAAACTCGCACCAATCAAACCAACTGTTAAAACGATGAGAATCAGTTTGATTTCTTCTAAACCTAGCAAAGCATTATCCACTGTGGTCACAGATAGGACTATCCATTTTTGCCCTTGCTCTTGTGTCATGGGATTGGCAATAGCTGTGTAACCAACTATTAATTCTTCACCCTCTTGAGAAGGCAAATTTATGGAGTTACTTTCTCCAGCAATGCCCTTTTTGACAATGTGTTGAAGTTGGGAAGAATCTGAGTATTCTGGAAGATTTATCCCCACTAGTTCGGCTGATGGGTGTGGTGCTAAAATCGTCCCGTTTTCAGCCAGTACTAGGGTAAATCCTGTTAATGATCCCGGTCGATTTTTGGTTTGTTTGTATAATGCTGATTGAATACTCAAGGCATATAGGGCTTCACCAGTGGGACTGTACACTGGGATAGATAGTAACAATTGCAGTTGATGATGCGGATTTTTCTGACCTGTGGTTCCTGCCTTGGGAGGTAATATTTTTTTGATATTAATTTGTTCTCCTTCGTCAGAAAAAGATAATTTCCATTCTGTAATCTCTTGGTTGCCACAGCTACTAGCAATGATTTTACTGCTTTGTAGATGAGTTATTTGCAGGCAATCAATGTGATTTGGCAATTGTGTTGATAGCTGTGTGAGATATTGTTGTATTTCATCAGAGGAACCAGACTGAATAACTGTTGATTGACTGACAGTGAGCAAGTGCATTTTTAGGGTGGCGATCGCATTGGCCATTTTCTCCCCTTTAGAAATAGCGCTCTGTGTGAGATTTTGCCGGGCAGTTTTCAGCAGACTAGTTCTGGCTTTATTCAAGGCCACAATTTCTCCCAGCAGTAACACCGGGACAAACAAAAGCAAAATTCTTGTTACTAAAATACGTCGAAAGGATGATTCACGAGCCTTAACCATCGACTATCTCACTTCGCATCTGTAAACCACAAACGTAACGATGTGTCATTAGAACAGCTCTAGGAGATATTCTTTTAGGGGATGAGAATTTTTTTGTCAACTCTCCAAAGTAGTAAATATTGAAGGTATAACAAAGAATCAGCCATACCAAAACTTATATAGGCTAAATGTGAAAGTGACCGGTGTTGCATATAGATACATTTACGAAATTGCTAAACAGTAGCTTGCGGGCAAATATTTTTGATCAAATCAATCCACTAATAAGCAAAATTTCCCAACTATCAAACCAACCTAATGATCAATCGTCCTCATACCACAGTCGTTTTAGCAATGAGTGCAGATGGCAAGATAGCAGATTTTAAGCGATCGCCTGCTCGCTTTGGCTCAGGGGCTGATCAAGCCCACCTGGAAAAACAAATTGCTGCCTCTGATGCCGTTTTACTAGGTGCTGGTACTCTTCGTGCTTACGGTACAACACTTACCGTATCACAACCAATGTTGGTGCAACATCGAATAAAAAGAGGCAAGCCCGCCCAGCCGGTTCATATAGTCATTACACAATCTGCTGACCTTAATCCGGAAATTAAGTTTTTTCAACAGCCGATAGAACGCTGGTTGCTGACAACAACAATGGGGGAACGTTCTTGGCAACAACGAGAACAGACACTTGATTCCACAAGGTTAACACCTCAACAAGAGTGTCCTCCCAAATTTGCTCAAATTATAGTTTTTGACACACCCACGGGAAAGGTTGACACCTCTGCGGCTTTGCAACACTTGGCATCTCTAGATATAACACGGTTAGCGGTATTGGGAGGTGGTGAATTAGTAGCTTCTATGCTGCAATCAGATTTAATTGATGAACTCTGGCTGACAGTCTGTCCATTAATTTTAGGCGGTGCATCAGCACCAACACCAGTAGAAGGGGTGGGATTTTTATCTCAATTAGCTCCCAAACTAGAACTTTTAGAAGTTCATCAAGTTGAGCAAGAGGTGTTTCTCCACTATCGCCTGCAACCTTGAGCAGATTAGACTACGCTAATAGTCATTGGTCATTAGTTATTGGTCATTGGTCATTGGTCATTGGTCATTGGTCATTGGTCATTGGTCATTGGT
>REBL01000198.1 GCA_007692755.1 Nodularia sp. (in: cyanobacteria)
TTCCTTTTCTGTCTCAATTTTCAAATCAGAACGGGGATAAGCAACACAAAGCAAAACATAACCTTGTTCTTGGAGTTCGGAACTAACGCCCATACCATCAGCTTGGTCTACAGTTCCCTCAGTAATTTTGCCAGCGCAAGTTGTACAAACTCCGGCATTACAAGAATTGGGAAAACCTAGACCGGCAGTTTCAGCCACTGATAAGATTGTTTGATCTTCAGGAACTTGTAAAGTATGAATTGTGCCTTGGTGGTTAATTTCAACGGTGTAAGTGTTGGACATAGATAAAATCAGGTGATGCAACGGACAAATTAATTATTTTATCTGATAAATAGACTCACAGTACAACCAAATTAAATTCAAAGGTTCATCGTGTAGTCTAGCGAATCATCATGAGAGCCAGATTGATCATACTTCAAAGAGCGAACTCGCCGCCCACAAACCCTGCTAGCAAAGGGATTTGTGCTATAATTTTAACAAAATCTCAGAGAGTTTTTTATGAATACAGTAGAAATTCGTCAACGACTCAAAGAATATGTTGATCAACTCTCACCTGAAAGACTATTAGCGGCTACTGATTTTTTGGCTTACTTAGCAGACAGAAAAGATAATGATGCAACGGCTGAATGATTGAAAATTTCTGGTTTTAAAGAAGAATTTGCTCAAGGGAAAAACAATGTAGAGTTAGCTAAGGTGATTTCTGTTGACCAAACTCAAGCAAAAATATGAGGATTTTTTATTAAACTTCATCTTTGTCTACAAGTTCTGAGTCAAAAATTAACCAATTCTGAAATTCTTCCTGAATCCATTGGCTAACATAAGGATATTTTAGTTCAATAGCTTTTAATCTATTTTTCATGTTCCTTTGATAATAACTTTGATATTCTATATTTCTGATAGCAATAATATTTAAAATATAAGTTAACATCCTTAATCTTGCCATAGCTAACTTTAAATTTTGGCGAGAAAAATTAATTTTTCTGGTTTTTTGTTTATCTTGCTTAAATGGAGATATTTCATTTTCTTGAAGAATTCTATTAAAATCTTGAACATCTAAATCTAGCTCATAAAAAGCATCGGGATTAATTTCGTAATTAATTTTATTTCTTATTTCAGATTCATTTCCTAATTCAAAAGGTTGAATTCCTATGTTCCAAAACCTATCAATTCCACTACGATTTCTAAAATGCTTAAAATTTTCAAAGAATCGTTGGAATTGTCTTTGATGTTCATCTGTTGAATTAGCAATAGCTGTTATATAGATATTTTTCTTGAGATAATCTTTACCATGACAATTTACCGACCTAGATATCCAAGTGGTAAAGCTAAGTTGTGTTCTATTCAAACCTTGGACTAAAAAGAAGTTAGCATAATATGAAGTAACAAAACCCCAACTAAAATAACCTTGTTTTATCAAATGGTCAGTAGCACAAATATTTAAAACTGCTTTAGATAAAAGTTTTTCAATATCCGTCAATATATAATTGTTTACATCTGAAATTATAAATCCTGTTTCATAATCTGCTTTGGATTTATATAAATTAGTCAAATAGTCTTTAAAAGAGACTTTAGCATCACCATTACAGTTAGTAAAAGCAATCGCAATTTCTTCAAAATTTAACGACACCCTTTCTAATCTCCAATCATCACCGTAAAGTCTTCTCTTACTGCATTTTTGAGGCGGCTAACCATCATTTCACCGACTTTTTCTTGCGCCTTAAATCCTCCTCCACTTGGTAAATTATCTCTATCAAATTTAAAATCTTGAATTAGTTGAAGGAGTTTAATTGTATTTTCAGTATTGAAAATTTGATATTTTTGCACAACCAAATTAAAAATTTCATAAAATGCTTTCATGAGACCACCAAATCCAACTGTTTTTAGAATGTATGATTTAGGGTCATCCCATTGTTCCAAAAATACTGCTTTAACAGAACGAAAATAAATTTCAAAAACTTTATATTGTTGTTCAAAACCGTAATTTGCAAGTTTTCCTGTTCTAGGTTCTACATAATCTTTAGCTTGATTAACAAATTCACTTAAAGATATCCCAATTCCAGAATCTCCTGTTCTTCTGATTAATTCATATAAAGGACTTTCGTCTGCTTCATTTAATCTAGTAGCGATTTCTGTTGCCCGTCTTTCTGCTGTAACTCCTTCTTCATCAAAATTTTCAATATCTCCTTCTAACAAATTAAGTAAGTCTAAATAAAGAGATGCAGGAACACCTTTTTGAGTTTTATTAATTTTGATAAAAAGTCGAGCCTGATCTTTCACAGATAATCCCAAAGTTGCAACTACCATTAATGGAAAGTCAGGGTCAGCTTCATAACAACCTTTGACTCGATGCTGTCCGTCTATAATCAGCCCTAGAGATTCTGTATCTTCTAAAGTTAGTAAATTATCATTTTCTGTATAAGAAAATTTACCTTCATCAATATTAACCAGAATTGAATTAGGTATAATCCCATCCTCTTGATTAATATAATTTTTTATTTCTTTGATTCGGGATTTAGAAAATGAGCGTTGGTATCCTAATTTTTTATCAGAAATTCTACGAGATACATCAAAACGCTCATAAATCATTTGAGCAGTAGTGATGAATAAAAGCATTTTTATATGGTTTTGACTTACTTGAAATGCTGAAAGTCGTATATTGGACATAAATAGTACACTTGCTAATAACACATATTCTTTATATTATATAAGTAATCTTCTATTGTTGAGTTGATAATTTTGATTACATTATCCAAAAGGATTTAGCAGTCATCCTTTCAGCCATAAGACTAAGGTAAACTTTTATAGCCAAGTTTTGCCGAAAAATATTTCATAATTAAGGGGAGAACATCCCAATGGAGAACACAAAATGCTAGAACAATACCGTCATCATGTTGCGGAACGCGCCCAACTCGGTATTCCCCCTTTACCATTGGATGCGAAGCAAACCTCAGAACTGTGCGAATTGCTGCAAAATCCACCAGAGGGTGAAGAAGATACATTATTACATTTATTGTGCGATCGCGTACCCCCCGGAGTAGATGAAGCAGCTTATGTCAAAGCGGGATTTCTCACCGCCATCGCCAAAGACGAAATCACCAGTCCCCTGGTTTCTCCCATAGCCGCAGTAGAACTCCTGGGAACGATGGTAGGCGGTTACAACGTCCAATCCTTAATTGATTTGCTGCAAGTTTCCAGTGGGGAATCAGAAGAGGGAGAAACACCTTTAGTGATGAAGGGTGAAGGTAGAGAACCCATCGCGGAACACGCCGCCGCTGCCCTGAGTAAAATTCTGTTGGTGTATGATGCCTTTCATGATGTCTTAGAATTATCCCAAAGTAATCCTTTTGCCAAACAGGTAGTTGACGCTTGGGCGAATGCTGAATGGTTTACCAGTCGTCCGAAATTAGCAGAAGCCATTACTGTCACAGTGTTTAAAGTCCCTGGGGAAACCAACACCGATGACTTGTCCCCAGCCACCCACGCCACCACCCGCCCGGATATTCCCTTACACGCCTTAGCCATGCTAGAGTCACGGCAACCGGGAAGTTTAGAAACCATTGCCGAGTTAAAGCAAAAAGGACATCCACTAGCTTACGTCGGCGATGTTGTCGGGACTGGTTCCTCGCGCAAATCTGCCATTAACTCAGTATTGTGGCATTTAGGAAATGATATTCCTTATGTACCAAACAAACGCGCTGGGGGGTATATTTTAGGTAGTGCGATCGCTCCAATTTTCTTTAACACTGCCGAAGATGCCGGTGCTTTGCCCATTGAATGCGATGTCAGCAACTTAGAAACCGGAATGGTAATTACCATTCATCCCTACAAAGGTGAAATCACCAACGAAGCCGGCGAAGTCATTTCCACCTTCACCCTCAAACCCGAAACCATCTTTGATGAAGTCCGCGCCGGTGGACGCATTCCCCTATTAATTGGACGTACCCTCACCGACAAAACCCGCGAAGCATTAGGTTTAGAAGCCAGCAATATATTTATTCGTCCTCAACAACCCAACGATACAGGCAAAGGTTACACCCTAGCCCAGAAAATGGTCGGTAAAGCTTGCGGTTTACCAGGTGTTCGTCCGGGGACATCATGCGAACCCCTAATGACTACCATTGGTTCTCAGGATACCACTGGCCCCATGACCCGCGACGAATTAAAAGAACTCGCTTGTCTCGGTTTCAGCGCAGACTTAGTAATGCAGAGTTTTTGTCACACAGCCGCATATCCCAAACCAGTAGACATTAAAACTCACCAAGAATTACCCGATTTCTTTGCCCAACGCGCAGGTGTCGCCTTACGTCCCGGCGATGGTATCATTCACTCTTGGTTAAACCGGATGCTGTTACCCGATACAGTGGGAACAGGTGGCGACTCCCATACCCGCTTCCCCTTGGGTATATCCTTTCCTGCTGGTTCTGGGTTAGTAGCCTTTGCTGGTGCATTGGGTGTCATGCCCTTAGATATGCCAGAATCAGTATTAGTCCGCTTCAAAGGAGAATTGCAACCCGGTATCACCTTACGAGATATTGTCAACGCCATTCCTTATGTCGCCATTCAAAAAGGTTTGCTGACAGTAGAGAAGCAGAATAAGAAAAATATCTACTCAGGGCGAATTCTGGAAATGGAAGGCTTACCAGATTTGAAAGTAGAACAAGCCTTTGAACTCACCGATGCTTCCGCAGAACGTTCTTGTGCAGGTTGTACAATTAAGCTGAGTGTTGAGACAATTTCCGAATATCTGCGTTCCAATGTCGCCCTGTTGAAGAACATGGTAGCCAGGGGTTACACAGATGCACGTACCATTATGCGCCGGGTAGCAAAAATGGAAGAATGGTTAGCAAACCCCACCCTAATGTCAGCTGATGCAGATGCAGAGTATGCAGAAATCATTGAAATTGATTTGAACGACATCACAGAACCAATTGTCGCTGCACCGAATGACCCTGATAATGTGAAATTATTGTCGGAAGTTGCTAACGACCCAGTACAAGAAGTATTTGTCGGTTCTTGTATGACCAATATCGGTCATTATCGGGCAACAGGTAAAGTTTTAGAAGGTGCTGGTGCAGTGCAAGCCCGGTTGTGGATTTGTCCCCCGACGCGCATGGATGAACACCAATTAAAAGCAGAAGGTGTGTATAACATCTTTGAAGCTGCGAATGCGCGGACAGAAATGCCTGGATGTAGTTTGTGCATGGGTAATCAGGCGCGAGTTAAAGATGGTACAACTGTGTTTTCTACCTCAACGCGTAACTTCAACAATCGCATGGGTAAAGATGCGCGAGTTTACCTGGGTTCGGCAGAATTAGCCGCAGTTTGTGCGTTGCTGGGACGCATTCCCACAGTGCAAGAATACTTGGATATTGTGGCTGAGAAGATTCATCCTTTTGCTGATGATTTGTATCGGTATTTAAACTTTGATCAAATCACTGGTTTTGAGGATGAAGGGCGCGTAATTGCTTTGGAAGATATGCCCAAACTTGAGGATCTTTTAGGTATGCCGCCGGCTGTGACGAAGTAGATAATCTAGTAGGGTGGGTCTGGATAGACTCACCTGAAATCAACTTAAACAGGTGAAAATATGTGCAGTAACAAATAGAATTTAAACCCAAAGCAATTAAAGATTTACAGAAAATTCCTGTAAATGACAGATAACGCATTATCAATAAAGTTGAAGCAATACAAGATGATTTACAGGGAGACGTAAAACGCTTAACAAATTTTACCCCCGAATATCGTTTAAGAGTAGGTGATTATCGAGTTTTGTTTGAATTAGCAGAACAGACTATCATTATATATAAGGTCAAGCACCGCAGTAAAGTTTATGAATAAAAGGAAGTAGAAAAATGATTGAATTACATCCTGAATTTTTAACAAAAAATGGTGAAAAACAATTTGCGGTTTTACCTTATGAGGAGTTTTTGAAAATTAAAGAATTGTTGGAAGATTTGGAAGATTTACGGGATTTAAGAGATGCTAAGGAAGAACAAAAAGATAGTGTTACAGTAACTTTAGCCGATGTTAAAAAGTTGTTATTATCTTGATGGTTGTCAATTATTAAGAGGTGAACAAAATCATGTTAAAAACTTTTAACGCTATTTTGAAAAACAATTCTATTCAATGGGTTGATGAAACTCCCGAAATCACCTTAGATAGTTCAATAAAGGTGCATATTACTTTATTAGAAGAAACGGCAACAGCTAAAACCAAATTTAATGGTCAAAAAATGGCAGAAGCGTTAAGAAAAATCTCAAAAAAGAATATTTTCGCCGAAATTGATCCGCAGAAATGGCAACAAGAAATTCGTCAAGACCGAACTCTTCCTAATCGTGATTAAATAATGTTACTTGATAGCAATAGAGTTTAATCAATCTTAAAGTTTTATTTTGGGAATAGCGTCAGAGTTAAGAGTTGGTAGTACGATTTCTTGGTAAATTAGTATAATTATATTAACTAGCTTCAATAGCTACTTTGTCTATATTACTAGGGTAAACAATGCCAGCAAAGGATTTCTACCATGATGCAGTCAAAAAGGCTTTAATTAAAGATGGTTGGACAATTACTTTTGATCCATATCCGATTAAATATGAAGAAGTGAAATTATTTGCTGATTTAGCTGGTGAAAAAACAATTTCTGCAACAAGAGAAGGACAAAAAATAGTTATTGAAATTAAAAGTTTTCTAAGTCGTTCTCCCATGCGGGAATTTGAAACAGCGTTAGGACAATATCTAATTTATCAAACATTTCTTTCTCTGACTCATCCTGAATATAAAGTTTATTTAGCAATTGGTGAAAAGATTTATGAGAAGTTTTTTGAACAAATAGCAATTGAATTAATTCTGCAAAAATATCAAGTTTCACTGTTAGTTATTGATATTAACAAAGAGGAGATTATCAAATGGACAAGCTAAATCATTATCAAAATATAATCAAACAAATCCTCACTGAATATGAAAGAATCTCAGCACAAGTACCTGATCCTGATATAGATGAGGTGTTAATGTTTGATGATCAAAGAAGTCAATATCTCTGGTTTAATATTGGTTGGAAAAATAATAAACGAGTAAAGGCAATTTCTGTTTATGTTCGCATTAAAAACAATAAAATTTACATTGAGGAAGATTGGACTGAGGAAGGAATTGCAACTGAGTTATTAAGGGAAGGTGTACCAAAAGAAGATATTGTTTTAGCTTTTCATGATCCTGAAACTCGTAAATTGACTGAGTTTGCTGTGGCTTAATACTTTCTCTTGCTCCTAAATTTAATCAATAGGGAAACAAACATGAACTTTTACACAGTTGTCCTCAGACAAAGCTTCGGTTCTTGGGTGGGTTTATGTTTAGAAAATGGTGTTGTTGGACAGGGAGATACTCAAGAAGATGCAGTTAATAAATTAAAGGAAGCAATCGAATCTTTTGAAGATGTTTATGAATCAGAAGATAACATTTATAAATCTCCTATTTCTATAGATGAATTACATGAATTTTTGTTAGTTGAAGAAAAAGAAAACCAATCAGAAATCTATGAATTGAGGAAGGTTTATGCCTAAAAATATACCTTCTTTGAAACCCAAGGAATTAATTAAGTTATTAGAACAAGCAGGTTGCACATTTCATAGAGAGGGAAAAGGTGATCATTGTTTATATACTCGTGAAGTTGAAGGGAAAAGGAGAGTAGTTCCTATAGATATGGGTGCAAGGGAAATGTCACCGGGTTATGTTTTACGGATTTTTCGGCAATTTGGTTTTACTGATGAGGACATTGAAGGTTTGTTAAGGTAAATCAAGGGCATTTTTGATCAAATCACCGGTTTTGAGGATGAGCGTGGCGTTAGCCATAGTGGAGTGAAGCATAAGACCGAAGGGGTCAAGCCCTGCGAACACAAGGTTTCAGACATTTTCACTTTATCAAGCTAACATAGCGAATGTATTGGTGATATTATCTAATCAGTGATAATATACACACGTATTAGGTCTGTGGATTTAAGCAACTTACCAAAACCATTACTCTATGCCTCAATTGCAGTTTTTTTACTTGCTGTAGGTTATGGTGCTGCAAAGCACGTTCCAGGAATGAATGGATCAAGTGAACAAAATTCTAATAATCAAGCTTCGACAACTTCAGATTCAAAAAGTGTCAAAATACTCGTTTTAGATGAAGACTCTCAACAACCTATCGTTGGCGCAAAAGTAACGATGGACTCTGAAGGCGGAGTTGATTCAGACACAACTGATAATTTAGGATTTTTTAGAGTTCAGATACCAGTTACAGACTATGTGCGAATTCGTCTAAGTAAAGATAGTTGTATTCCTTTCAACCAAAATATAAATCTACTAAGTAATCCTGATAGACCTAAACAAATTATGTTGAAATGTTCTACAACACCTAATAACCCTAATAATTAACTAATGCAATACTCTAATGTCATCTCTACGCCAGCATTTTCAGCGTATAAAAGAAATAGTTGATTGGAGTTGGACACTAGCACTGCTTTGTCTAATAGGTTATATAACTTTAGGGCAACTTGTCCAATTATATTGGGCAATGCTGTTTTTAGGAGGCTTGGCTGGCAGTTTTGGTATTTTCTATGAGTTTTCATGTCAGAAATTAGCAGAGTTAGATTCTCTTAATGCATACGAACTTCAGAAAGCTAATGTATCGGCATATTCGGCTAAAATTATGCTCAGAGAATTTGCTAACAGAAACCCAAGAATTACCAACCAATTTTATGATTTTGTTCAAGCAAACGAACAAGTAAACAATGTCATAGAAAAGTCTCATACTAGCTTTCATAATAAAGTCTATGAACAAAGACAAAAAACTCAACAAAAACCGTCACAACCACCTCGAAAAAGACAAACATCCCCAAGACCTTCCTCTCCGCAAAGAGTAGAATATCTAAAGCCAACTCCTCCAAAACCATCACAATTAAGAAGAGAAAGTAAGTTAAGGTTAAACGCAATAGAGTATAGTCGCATTTCTAATCAAAGTGATTATGAATTTGTTCGAGGTTATATGAAAAAAAATGGAACTCCAGTAAAGGGATATTATAGGCGAAAGCGAAACAGGTAATAAAACTTTATAGAAAGGTTGGTGAAGTCTAGGTACAAGCATCGTTGCATATTGGGAAGTAACCGCGAGATCGCCCATGAATTTAAACGCTGTTTATAAGCGATCGCATCTTCTCTACCTCTATCAGAAAATATGGCTTTAATATAAATACAAGTAGAGCAATAGCTAATTCAAACTAGTGGCGTGACAAGCCTAAAACGTTGCAATAAATTTTTGAGAAAATTGAGATAAATCAATGTTTTCTGCTTTTTTCTAATGCACTACTTTAAGCTTGCCACGCCACTAGAAGTTACCAAAATGCTGAAACTGCACAAAAACTATGTTCTTGACGAAAATCAGCGACCTATTGCTGTACAAATTCCCATCGCTGAGTTTGAAAAAGTTGAAGAAATCCTTGAAGATTACGGTTTGGCTAAATTGATGGAGGAAGTAGCGGATGAAACACCTCTCTCGAAAGAAGATGCACTCAAGTATTATGAATCAGTGATGGGTGCAAATGTGGAAAGTTGAATATAATAAGCGATCGCCTTAATCCCCCTTTAATCTTGCCCATGTATAATGCCAAAAGCCTGTAACTCTCAGGGGCATTATGGCGAAAACCAAACTGCTAACGTTTATAATTTTGTTTGTGCTATGCCTTACCCTAGTAAGCGTGCGTTCATTTGGGCAAACAACTATGACATCAGCACCGCATCTGCTGACTGACCCATTTTTACAACTACCAACAGCTAACTCTGTGCAAGTAGTTTGGTTTACAGAATTTTCTGGTGATAAACACGTAGTTACATACGGGGAAAATCTGGATAAATCAACCTTGGCTAGAACCACTCAACTCAGCCGCACACGAGAAGACCAGCAATCAAAACTAGCAAATCAAACGATAAATCAACCTGTCAAACGTGACATTTGGCGACATGAAGCTGAGGTGACTGGGTTAACTCCTGGCGTGCGTGTTCCCTATCGTGTGATGAGTGTGCGCGAAGATGGCGCAAGTGTCAGCAGCGATGTTTTTACTCTCGCACCGACTCCAGAAGCAGGACAAGCACTGAAAATTTTACTGACTTCAGACCATCAACTAAAACCCATGACAGCCGCAAATCTGCAAAAGGTCGTGGAAACAGTGGGACAAGTTGATGGGGTGTGGTTCGCTGGTGATTTAATTAATGTCAGCGATCGCGCCTCGGAATGGTTTGATGATAGTCGGGGTGGTGCGTTATTTCCGGCTTTACAAGGTCATGCTAACTATGAAATGGCACACAATGGGGTGAAAACAACCTATACAGGTGGTGAAATCATTCAACACGCCCCCATGTTTACAGCCATTGGTAATCATGAGGTGATGGGGCGGTTGGGGAGAACAGATAGTTTAAATAATGAATTTAATGATACTATTCCCCGTGACGTGGCGCAAAAATTATATAGTGGTCAATCTTTAATCGATAATTCTTTTAATACTTATACATACGAAGAGATTTTCAGCTTACCCCAAAGTAAAACAGGTGGTAAAAAATATTATGCAGTCAGCTTTGGTGATGTGCGTTTGGTGGTTCTTTACATCACCAATACGTGGCGGACTCCCAACTTAAATACAAGATATAAAGGTAGATATAAAGAAGCACCACAGGATTTAGAACATCCAGAAAATTGGGGTTATGGACAGTTAATTTTTGAACCAATTGCTAAAGGTAGTCAGCAATATAATTGGTTAGAAGCAGAACTGAACAGTCCAGAATTTCAACAAGCCAAATACAAAGTTGTGATGTTCCATCATCCACCCCATACATTGGGTGATAACATCGTTCCTGCCTATACCAATCCAGTGCAGATAATTGAACGTGAGCAAAACGGTAAAATCACCGCAGTCCGTTACGAATACCCCAAAGATGCAGATTATATTAACCGAGATGTTCTCCCCTTACTAGAAGCGGCTGATGTGCAATTCGTATTATATGGACATTCCCATTTATGGAACCGCTTTGTTAGTCCTAGTGGAATGCACTTTCTCGAAACATCGAATGTGGGTAACTCTTATGGTGCAGCTTGGGGTGAAAAAAAACGAGAAGTACCAATTGGATATAAAGAAGATTATATTGCACTGGGTGATCCTTACGGATTGCAACCAGTAACCCCGACAATTGCACCTTTATTAGGCGAAGATAATCAATCGCTTCCTTATATAGCTAGTAACAAAATCACAGTTTTTAGTATCTTTGACACAGGCACTGGTATAGTAAGTAGCTATTATTTTGATACCCAGAAACCTGATTCAGACGTAGTGAAATTTGATGAATTTAAATTGAAAAATCCAACCTAAAGCACACAGTAAAGCCCGCTTAACGTGTTGTGAGTAGTGAACTAGTAAGTTAATATAAATGTCCTGCTTCCTCCCTTCTTCCTTTTTCCCTCTTCCTTTGTGTACTTTGCGTACTTTGCGGTTTATTTATCCAAAACTTCCCCACCCACCCAAACTAAATTTCTAGCCGACACAAAAAAATAGAGCAACCAGAGCAGGTTATGATACGCTATCTGCCAGAGAAAAGAAAAAGGTACAAAAAATGACTAAGCTGCGGGTGGGACTGCTGTTTGGGGGTCGTTCCGGGGAACATGAAGTTTCAATTAATTCCGCCAGAGCGATCGCTCTGGCCTTAAGTGCAGAACAAAATGCTAATAAATACGAAATATCGCCTTTTTATATCCAAAAAGATGGCTGCTGGTTTGCTGGAAAAGTCGCCCAAGAAATTCTAGACTCTGGTATTCCCCACATAGAAGACCAAAACCAGAGTCCGTGGAAATTACCCGACCAAGTTACAGAAGTGGATGTGTGGTTTCCCATTCTACACGGCCCCAACGGAGAAGACGGTACGATTCAGGGATTACTCACATTGATGCAAGTCCCCTTTGTCGGTTCTGGGGTCTTAGGTTCAGCTTTGGGTATGGATAAGATTGCCATGAAAATGGCCTTTGAGCAAGCCGGATTACCTCAGGTAAAATATAAATCCTTAACCAGAGAGCAAGTTTGGTCAAATCCTTGCATATTCCCCAAACTCTGCGATGAAATTGAAGCTGCTTTAGACTATCCCTGTTTTGTCAAACCTGCTAACTTAGGTTCATCAGTGGGAATTGCCAAAGTGCGATCGCGTCAAGAATTAGAAGCAGCTTTAGATAATGCTGCTACTTATGACAGACGGATAATTGTCGAAGCAGGCGTAGTTGCGAGGGAAGTAGAATGTGCCGTATTAGGTAATGATCAAACTAAAGCCTCTATCGTCGGAGAGATTACCTTCAACAGTGATTTCTATGATTATGAAACTAAGTATACAGCAGGGCAAGCAAATTTACTGATTCCCGCCCCCATCCCAGATGCAGTCAGCCGCCAAATCCAAGATATGGCATTACAAGCCTTTGCAGCTGTTGATGCTGCGGGGTTAGCAAGAGTAGATTTTTTCTTTGTAGAAGCTACCGGAGAAGTATTGATTAACGAAATCAACACCTTCCCAGGCTTTACTGCTACCAGTATGTATCCCCAACTCTGGAGTTATAGTGGTATACCTTTTCCGGAATTAGTGGATCAGTTAATTCAATTAGCCCTAGAACGAAATTCTGGTCACGAATCAAATTCATAGCCAAATTAACCATTCACTAAAACCGCTAAATTTAGCAAAAATCTGGGATTTAGTAGGCTATGTTTCCAAAAAAAAGCTACTGAATTCCCAAATCCGGCTACGGATACCTGATGGCTGCTCCTCCGGTACAATCATTGGCTAGAGGGGATCAATCTGAAAGTCATCATGCAACATACTCAGAGCGTACAAGATGAGCCAAACAGAGTCAGAAGGCAGACCAAACGTAAATCGAGATTAATCCGTAGCCCAAATATTTTGATCTATCTGCTGACACGTCATCCAGGGTTATTGTTAATTGGGTTGTTAACAATGCTGATCGGCACTGCGGCCTTAGCTTTGTATAGCTTGGGTTACGTTAGTAGTGCGGATAAGGTAGAAATAGAAGAAATCCCGGCTGTGGTGGCAAAACCAATCACAATATCTTCTGAAAATCGCAATCCTACACCTTTCTGGATGGTAGTTGCGATCGCCCTCAGTTGTGCCAGTGGTTGCTTCATAATTGTCCGGTTGGCTAACCGTCCGAATCAGCGTCAACAAGTCCGCAAACCCATTAAACGCGATTGCGCCTCAAGACCATTAACATCAAAGCATCGCCCAAAACCGGAACCAACGACTTTAAAGAGTCAGCCAGTGTTTGTACCACTGCAACCACTCAAGCCGATGACCTCAAGGCGAGCTAAATCACAGTCCCCGGTGACGGTTCTATCATCAGAACATAGGCATCCACTGGATAAAAGTCAAGAAACTTTGGCAGACTTGATGGATATTCGTAAACAAAATTCTTTGTCTACGATTTTGCAGAAATATTAATTGTGCCTGAAAAAGGCTGAGTGCAGAAACCGCCACGCCAATTACTCATCAAAGGGTGAGCTACGAACAATTTAGAAAAATATAAAAACCTGCCAAAATGGCAACCATGATCAAAATAACTGAGTTAAATTGTAGAAGACAAAAAACGAAACGGGTTTTGTTAACAGAAACAATCAAAGATTAATTTACCGTGATAACTGATAACAGTTTTAATAATTAAACTTGGTATTTGTCGCACCAGGAATAGTAAATGTGTATGAGTGTTGTCATTGATATACACATTAGCCCCCTAAATAAAGGGCAGCACTTGTACATATTCCTGAACACTACAGTGGCAAATACTAGAGTGAGAGGTTAGAGGCGCTTGGTATGCCTCCTCTCACTCTTTTTTTATCAAAAAATTGGTCTTCTGCAAAAACTCAATAATAGCTGCATTTACGACCTCAAATGAACCAGCAGAGGCATCATGATAGCAGTTATCTAGAATTTTTAACTGGGAGAAAGGAATGCTTTGATGTAATTTTTCTCCATGACTTACAGGAAACCAACTATCTTTATCTCCCCACATAATTAGTGTGGGACACTTAATATTACCCAGATTATTTTGAATCTTACTCAGCATATTAGGTTTATTATCTTGCCAGTTCTCTATTTCCTGCGCTGCTATTTGTAACTCCTCAGCAACTTTGACAATAGTTCCAGGAAGTTCAATAAATGGATAAGTTATCCAATACACATCTTCAGGTGTCAGCATTGAGGGATCGAACAGTACCCTACGCCTTTCTATGGCCATAATTTCTCTGACTAGAGGTGCAAATAGATATGCTAAACGCCAAGAATCAATTGTTTGTAATACTTCTAGTGGAGTTTTCGCCAGTATCCACATTGCCCAATGGGGTAAGCGTTCGGTGAAAACAGGTACATTTATGACTATTAAACGCGCAATTAATTGGGGATTATGTTCAGCTATGGCTAGAGCTACTAATCCCCCTAAAGATTCGGCTACAATCACAGCAGGTTGATCACATAATGCCTGAAGAATGCGTTCTAACTCAATAACTTGATGCCCATTTTGTTCTCTACGTAACCCAGGTTTTTCCGAAAACCCGTATCCTTTAGCATCAAAGCAAATTACCCGAAAATATTTAGATAATGGAGCGATGCTGTGCCGCCAATTGTAGCTCCAGCTACCCATTCCATGTAAGAAAACTAAGGGTTTACCTGTACCTACTTCACCATAAGCAATTTGTACAGGATAACCATGTGTATCGGTAATAATGAGACTTTGCCTTCCTTGGGGAAACGTAGCCTGCCACCAATCTTTCATTCCTTTTTTTGAATAACTTATTTAAAGCATTCTAATTACTATCACGAGAATGCTATTAAGACAATGGCAAGATAAATCCAGGGTTTATACTTTTCTTCTCAGGGGTAACTGTAAGTGTGCTTCTAACAGCTTTATATTATACTCATTGGCTGTCCAAGCGAAATCAAATAAATCTCCCATTACTGGTACAACTCCTACCAAACCATCGACAACAATATTGAAAAACATTCTGCCTAAAATAGCTTTAGGTACACCCATGCGTGCAGCTTCTAAGACGATGTAGCTAGAAAGCACGAATCCTATAAAATCACCAGCACCAAAAACTAAACCCACAATTGGATCTATACCAATATGAATTGGCGTTCCGGGAATAGTCACCACTTTATCGAGGATCAGACTCAGCCGACGCAGGCGTTTAAATGTGAGTGCTTGAGCTTCAGAATCAATATAATAATCCCGTCCATAAGAATCAGGCATGAAGGCGATCGCTTATTTAAGGTTAAAGAGTTAAATATATTACCACTGTATTTATTTTCTTATTGCTTGTCCAATAAATTTGTATTTGATTTTGATTGCATCTGTTCACCGACAGTCACGTTCAATTGGTCGCCGATCAGCATCACCGCAGCACTCATCCACAGCCATAGCATTAAAACTATCACAGCACCCACAGCACCATAAACTTTGTTATAGTTACCAAAATTCGCTACATAAGACCGGAATAGGGCTGACAGAATTGCCCAGAAAACGGCTGCGGATACGGCACCCGGCATCATTGGTGTGCCAGAATTCCAGACACTTGGACCATATCGATAGACAAAGCTAAAGGCGGTGGCAATAATACCCAGTGCTAAAGGCCAGCGTAACAGTTGCCATATATGCAGCAAGAAAATCAAATAACTACTTTCATTCACCGCTATTCCTAAGAGTAAATCACTGATAAACACGAGGAAAGAAGCCAAAACAAACAATAAGATCGTACCGATTGTTAATCCTAGTGAGACAAGTTTGGCTTTCCAAAAAGGGCGCTTTTTCTCTGAAGGAATTTGATGAATTTGATCGAAGGCGGCCATCGCCGTACTTATCGCCCCAGAAGCAGTCCAAATGGCGATCGCAAAGCTCACAGAAAACAAACCACCATTTCTGGAATTAGTGATGTCTCTACTGGCAAAATCACGCACTAAAACTAACACTTCTTCAGGTGCTACTTGACTGAATTCATCTACCAGCTGTTTAAAAGTATTTTGGAAGGATTCTTCAAATAAGCCAATAGCTGTCAGCAATGCCAGAATCGCCGGAAACAACGATAACATGGCATTGAAGGCAATTTCCGAGCCAAGTCCCAACAGTCGCCGTTCGGTTGTTCTGGCAAAAGTTTTTTTAAGGGTGCGCCCATTGACGTGGCGAAAGAAACTGAAAAAACGAGTCTTTGGCATAACTAAGGTTACAGCTGATTAATCAATTTCAGAGACCAAAACTCTGTTTTAGCAAAGCTTTTGGCTGTTTTCTCGGTCTCAAATTAGCGCGAGTCGGGCATAGTTGCCACTGGTGGCTTTCTCCGTGATTTTACCGTAAGTTTGAGTATTGCGCTACGTTGAGATTCTGTTCCTGTTTGCCAGTCAATGCGATCGCCTATGGGAATGCTCATTTGCCATTGTGATTCGAGATATTCGGTAATTGTTTGCGATCGCGCTGGGACAATTTCTGCTAACTCGTCTTCTTCCTGATTAACTATGATTTCCAGGTTTAAACTTGGCTGTTGCTGTAAAATTTGGACAACACGATCTAATAACTGAGTATCATCTGAGCTAAGTTCTAATTGGTCATTCTCAAAGGATATAGCGCCTAAATCACGGGCTATTCTTTGCATACTCACTTGGGCAGACTCGTAATTTAGCCGACTTCTGACGCTATCGGCCACTAAACTTTGAGCATCTCCATCAATATCGCGTTCACTCAGATACACCAACCGGATACTTAAAGGTGTAACTGGACTATTGACTAACTCGTAATTAATCATTTCTGCTGGCTGCGGAAGTTTCAAATCACGCAAAGCAGATTGAACTTCTTGCACAAAAGTTGATTGTAATTGAGCGATGGTTAAAGCTGGTTCAGAGGGTTGTTCTTGAGGTGCTGGGCGTAAAAGTTCGTTTGACGCAGTAGGAATTTCCACCAGCTTCAGTGCTAATAATTCTGGAGGTCTTCCCAGACGGGCGGCTAGCTGTTGAATATATATATCCTGTTCATCTGACGAATATTGCTGACTCGTAAACACCTGAAGTTGAATTGTCAGCTTGTCATTTTGTTCTGATGTCGAGATATTGCTGATAAAAGAACGTGCTTCACCATCGGGAAAAGTTGCAAAGTTTCTTTGCCAGACATCAGTTGCTGAACTCCGGTTACGATTATCCTGTTGCTGTATAGAAATTTCGCGTCCGAGTTGACGCAAAGAGCGATTGAGTGGAAAGATAATCACGCCAATGGTAATAAAAATTAATAATAATCTCCCAGGAAGCGAGCCAATTTTGCCTAATTTGCCATAAGCAGGTAGTTTCTCCAATAAACCCTGAACCCAGACACTCTCAGGATGTGTGTGTCGCCATTCCCTCACTTTTTCTCTTACCTGATCATTATCAATATGCAGTGCGAGAAATACCAACATAGCAGTGAAGGTAATGGCTACCAAGTTGGTGAAAAAAAGTAATCCCCCACCACTAGCTACCTGTAATCCTTGCACCCTATTGAGGCTGATAGCGACCCCGATACCATACCCAACAACGCATAATGGCGGCATCAAAGCCACTGCGATCGCCACACCAGGAATGGAAGTAGCCACGCCTTTGGGTTCTTTACAAATTGCCACAGACCCCACAGCACCAGAAAACAGGGCGACTACTAAGTCCAGCATATTAGGTTGAGTCCTGGCTAAAATCTCACTGGTAATTTCCTTAAATGGCAGCAATGACACCAGTAACACAGCAAAGGAAATAGCCACCAGACAACTCACTAGCAAATTAATCAGTGCGCGCATCGCTAAGATTACGTCACCCGCAGCCAGTGCGAGACCATTGGCTAGAATCCCACCCATCAATGGAGAAATCAGCATTGCGCCAATGATTACAGCTGGACTATTCAAGACTAGTCCCAGGGTAGCAATACCAGCCGAGAATAGAACTTGAATCCAATAACTAGCATCATCAAGGCTGAGTGAACTGCATATTTCCAGGTATACTTGCTCTTTACGAGCTTGTCCTACTCCCAAATTGTTGGCAAACCAGCGTCTAAACATATCAAAGTCCTCATACAACTCAACTCATGGAATTATAATTTGCAGAAAGTTATGGTGTGCTTTTCTGCGGTTGAAAAATAATCATCTGATTACCAACCACTGGATTACGTGCTATCAGCCTATCTTGGGAGTCAATAATTTCTAGATGAGTAAAATCAAGTTCTTGAGAGCGTTGTAATATTTCCGCTGCTAGTTGGTTTTGTTCAGATTCTGGAAGAGTGTACCAATCGTCATTAATTTTGACAGTTAAATTACTGGTGCGGAAGTTGGCTTGTATTGACTGTATCAGACCAGAGGCAAAGCGATCGCCAAAGGCGGGGCTTCGCCCATCGCTAATCTCAGCCACTTGATTTTCAATAGCTGCAATCAAGGATTCTTCTGGTGTCAATTTAATAATCGGCGTAGGTTCTGGTATCGGTTCCGGCGTAGGTTCCGGCGTAGGTTCTGGTATTGGTTCTGGTATTGGTTCTGGTATTGGTTCTGGTATCACTTCCGTCGTTGGGATGGGTTCTGGTATCGGTTCCGGTGCTGTTAACTCTGGTGGAATAGTAATTGTTGGTGTAGGTGCGGGGACTTCTTCCACTGGGGGAACTATAGCTACTTCAGTCGGCTTTTTAGTAAAAACAGTTGTAGTTGACCAAATTCCCGCCACAGTAATTCCCGCTAAAATGCCAGTCAAAACTGTATCTGACAAATTGTTAGACACGTTTGATGGTAAAAACAAGCGGACTTGTCTTAAAAATCTATTCCATTGTGTTTCCAGACCTTGCCAAAAACTGGGAGTTCCTTCAGTACCTGCTGGGGGTGAAGTTTCCAGTTTGACTACCGTCTTTTCTAAAATTCCCATCGTCCCTCTGAGAATTTGGATGATTTTAACTTTCCAAATCGGTAGTTGGCGGGACTGATTTACTTGCTCATCAGTCAATTCTGGCTGATTAGCTTCGGGTTCGCGGGACGAATCAGGTTGTGAATTTTGATTGTCTTGTGACATGGAACTTTTCCCAAAAGCAGCGACTCAAAGACAAATAACTGGCATTATTACTACTGCTGCCTGTTTTGCCTTAATGTATCACCAAAAAAGTGCTGCTAAACTGACTAGGTATTGAGTTTGGGAAGTTTATGAACCTGAAACGTCGTCAATTCTTATTTTTAGGTAGTCTTGGCACAATTGGCACAGGACTTCTAGGCTGGAAGCTAGCTCGTCAAAATAGCCAAATTGCTAATATTGCAGATTCAGCAGTCATCGCCGCCACCCCACCCAAAAACGACTTGCTATTGCGTTTTACCTCGGTTGCAGACACAGGGACAGGCGCTAGAGGTCAATATGCTGTAGCTGGGGCGATGAATTATTATCACCAGAAAAACCCTTATGATTTAGTGGTTTTAGCTGGAGACAACATTTATAATGATGGCGAAATTGAAAAAATCGGTGCAGTTTTTGAGCGTCCCTATAAAGAATTATTGTCTCAAGGCGTAAAATTTCATGCTTGTTTAGGTAATCACGATATTCGCACCGAGAACGGTGACCCACAAATTAAATATCCCGGATTTAATATGCAGGGGCGTTATTACACATTTCGCCGTGACGCTGTGCAGTTCTTCGCTTTAGATACTAATCGTAATGCTGACTGGGATAATCAAGTCCTTTGGTTAGAACAAGAATTAAGCCGCAGTGACGCACCTTGGAAAGTCGTATTTGGGCATGATCCATTTTATTCATCAGGTCACTATGGAGTTAGTCAAACACTGATTAAACGTTTCGTGCCTTTGTTTAAACAGTACAATGTGCAACTTTACATCAATGGTCACGACCACCATTATGAGCGGACTCATACTATTGAAGGCACAACTTATTTAACGACTGGTAGTGGTGCAGGTGTTCGTCCTGTAGGCAGTTCTGAGTGGACAGAACATTCTGCTGAAAGGTTAGCTTTTGCTGCTTATGATGTCTATCCAGATAGAATTGAGGTGAATGCTATGGGTACTGATAAACGGATTTTTGATCACGGTGTGATTCAGTTCAAATCTGCTTAATACCTGACTGAGAGAAAATTATAGTACTTTGCAAGTCAATGAAGTAAACATTTTAATATTATCAATATTGTGGGGTGGGCAGCTTTCGACTACGCTCAAGCCAAGTCTTGCCCGCCCTTGTGTACTTTACCCAGATAAAATGTGCTGTGCTGTATTTTCAATTTATCAGATGAGCAATATCCAGCAAATAAATTGTATTCTCTTGAGTTAAAACTATGAAAGTCAAGCGCCTAAAAATGCAATCCTTCCGTGGAATCGGCGACTTGACATTTATTCAGCAGTCAAACCCTATTTAGTTATCAGTAAAGTAATCTGAATCAACTTTTTTAACTTGATATATAGCAAATGGTGTCACACCAACATTATTTTCAATCATAAATCGAGTCAGAGTTTCACCGTCAATTAAAACGATTTTACTGTCAATTCTGGAAACATAGTCTTTCGCTTCATTGGTAAATGTTGATGTTGTGATAAATATACCTTTTCTGGCGCGAACTCCTTGTAAAGCTCCAGCAAACTTTTGAATTTCAGGACGACCTACAGAATTTTCCCAGCGTTTAGCTTGGATATAAATCACATCCAATCCCAGACGGTCTTCATTTATGATCCCATCAATGCCACCGTCACTACTACGACCAACTGTTTTACCAGCATCCTTGCGAGTGCCACCATATCCCATTTTTACTAGTAAATCAACTACCAGCTTTTCAAAAAAAGCTGGAGAAAATTTTTTGATTATCTGTAATAAATCTGATGTTAACTCTTGCGTAAGTTTTTGAATAGCAAGTTCTAAATCTTCTTCTGGTGTACGAGTTGTACTTACGTCTATTTCATTTCCATGAGCTACATATTTTTCTGATTGCTGAGTATGATTTTGAAATTCCAGAAATTCAGGAAACTGCTTGAGAAATTTAGCATTAATATCAACAGGATTAGATTTGATTATCTCGTAACCCCTATTGGTTATCTGGAAGTAACCCCGTTTAGTTGATTCCAATAGCCCAGCTTTTTTTAAATAAGTACACGCCCATCCAACACGATTATCAAAAGTTGCTTGGCGACCGCTAGGTAATAGTTCTTTTCTCTCTTCTTCAGTTAAACAAAAATGATCTGCCAAAATCTCAATTGTTTCCCGTAATGAATGTTCTTTTTGATCTGTAGTAAACTTCAACAACGGTAGCATTACTGCTTGGTAGTCAGGGATGGACATATACAGTCTGTTCAACAAGGATAGAGACTATACTGCAAGATATCAATTTATACTCATATTAGCAAATGCTTCGAGAAGCAGTGATACTCAATATCAAACCTCGACTCTCTGCGCCTCTGCGTGAAATCAATTCATTAGTCCACTCTTTGCAAGGAAAAATATTTCCCACAAACTCACACCGAGACTTGACAAATAGTTCTCAAAATGAGAACATAAATCAAGTTGTTACGTGCAAGCTACTGAATGATCAATATCAGTCATGTACCAATGGACGCAGATTGATTCTCAAACTATTTTCCCGATAAGGAGTAATCAAGATGCGTGTCATTAGTCGCAAAAAACTGCTGGAGTTCGGCGTAATTCATGCTGATGCTGAGATTCCGCTTGATGTCTGGTATAGGGTTGCTAAGTCCGCAGATTGGCAAAATATGATCGAGGTCAGAAAAACACGTCCTGATGCTGATTTTGTAGATGGCTATACAGTATTTGATATTAAAGGAAATGATTATCGATTAATTACAGAAATTAACTATAAAACTCAGATAATTTTGATCAGAAAAGTTTTAACACATTCAGAATATAGCAAAAACAAATGGAAAACGTGAACCAATAATTTTCGATCTAACCATTCCACAGTCTGCTGAAACTGTAAGAATCTAAATGTGTAGGAACAAAGCAGTCAAATTCACTGAATATTGTTCCTACACTAGCTCAAAACCTAAACACCTAGGAGGCTGTTATATATGGCTAGCATACTGAACAAGGAAAAATACACTCAGCTACTTACTGAAACTTTACCGCGAGTCATTGATACAGAAGAAGAATATGAGCGCTTACTCAATGAAGTCAGTCAAATAATGGTTTCTGGGGAAAATATGACCGCAGAAGAAGCCGAAGTTTTACAACTTTTAGCAGTGTTGATTGAGCAGTATGAAGATGAACACTATAAACTCAAAACTGCAACTCCCATTGATATATTACAGGAATTGATGTTGGTACGAGGGTTAAAACAAAAAGACTTATTAGAGGTTTTTGGTTCTAAAGGTATTGCTTCAGAAGTAATAAATGGTAAGAGAAGTATTAGTAAGAACCAAGCTAAAGCACTAGGGCAATTTTTTCATGTATCGCCTGCGCTGTTTTTGTAGGTTACAAATTGGGAACACCTTAAATCACATCTCTTCCACTCTGCGCTTGGTGCGTGATACCAAAACCTGATTCAGCAACGCCAATATATTACTCCACTTTTTGCAATTGCGCTAACCTGGGGTCAATAATTTTCTGCCCCAAACTGGCAAATTTAATCGCCACAGATACCTTGTTACTTTCACCGAAAACGTGTGTAATTTCACCGATACCAAAGGATTTATGTAAGACGCGATCGCCTACTTGCCAATTGTGGGGTGTATAGGGCTTACCGCCAGCTTTAGCAGCAGTTTTGGTCTGTGTATGACGGCCTTTATTACGTGTATTTAATAGTTCTTCGGGTAATTCGTCCAGAAATTGCGATCGCATCGCCGGTTCACGAGAACCATATAAGCGGCGTTCACGGGCGTGTGATATATATAACCGTTCTTGGGCGCGAGTAATTCCCACATAACACAGGCGGCGTTCTTCTTCTAAGGATTCTGGGTTGTTTATCGAGCGGTAATTGGGAAATAAGCCCTGTTCTAAACCCACTAAAAACACTACGGGAAATTCCAGTCCTTTAGAAGAGTGCAAAGTCATTAAAGATACTGCTTTTTGCCCATCCTTTAAATTATCCAAATCAGAACTGAGGGCGCTACTTTGCAGAAAAGCTGTGAGGGAAACATCTTCACTTTCTTCTTGAAATTGGAGTACAGCGTTGTAAAGTTCCTGGACGTTTTGAATTCTATCTTCGGATTCATCTGTGCCTTGATTATGCAAGTCTTTAATATAACCAGACTCGTCTAGCAGTTCTTGTAAAAGTTCCGAAACTGGAACCGTTGCGGCTTGTTCTTTGCAGTGGTTGATCATTTTGGCAAAGTTATTCACAGCTTTAGCGGAACGTCCAGCTAATGTATTAACTGATGTTTCATCACTGAGTATTTCCCACAGGGTTATCCCTAATTCATGGGAAGCGTTAACTAAGCTTTCAGTGGTGGCTTTACCAATACCACGCCGGGGAGTATTGATCACTCGGAGTAAACTGACTGTATCCGCAGGGTTAGCGATCGCTCTTAAATAAGCTATAACATCTTTAATTTCTTTGCGATCATAAAACTTCATTCCTCCCACGATTGTATAAGGTATTTGATACCTCATTAACAATTCTTCAAAGGGTCGTGATTGGGCATTAGTCCGATAAAGTATGGCAAAGCTACCCCAATCTAACTCAGGATTTTGCTGTTCTAAAGTGCGAATTTGCCCAATGACAAACTCGGCTTCTTCCATTTCATTATCTGCTTTATGACAATAAATTTGCTCACCCGTTCCCCGCGTGGGTTTGAGGATTTTATCAATCCGTTGAGTGTTATTTTCAATTAATTCATTAGCAGCTTGCAGAATATTCTCACAAGAGCGATAATTTTCCTCTAGCTTCACCATCGAGCGAGTATCATCATCATCTAAACCATCGCCAAAGTCTTGCTGAAATTCCAACAAGATGGTGAAATCAGCCATTCTGAAGCTGTAAATCGACTGATCCGCATCACCCACCACAAAAACAGAGCGATTTTGCCATGACCATGCACTCTTGCTGTCTTCGCCATTAGTCACCAACAGCCGAATCAAATCATACTGAGTGCGGTTGGTATCTTGATATTCATCTACCAATATATGTCCAAACTTGCGATGCCAATAACTCAATACTTGCTCATTTTGCTGAAATAATCTTGTAGGTACTAGAATTAAATCATCAAAATCGAGAGCGTTATTTTCTGCTAACTTATCTTGATAGCAATTATAAACTTGGGCGATTACCCTTCCCCGATAATTAGGCTGTTCACGCTCAAATTCCTGGGGTGAAAAGCCTTGGTTTTTGGCATTACTGATGGCGTAGCGCACAGAACGAGCATCAAACTTTTTATCGTCTAAATTTAGCTGTTTATTAACAATTTCCTTGATCAGGCTCATCACATCGGATTCGTCAAAAATCGAGAAATTGCGATTCCAACGTCTGCCTTTTTCGTCTTGGTACTTGTCTACATCAAAACGGAGAATCCGGGAAAATAAACTGTGAAAAGTGCCACACCACAAGTCTTTAATCGTATTTTTATAGACTTGCGATCGCAACTGCATTTGCTGGTATTCTGTCAACACATCAAACTTTTGGCCATGTTGTTTCATCGCCAAATCTTCAGCAAATAGCTTTTGAATCCGTTCCTTCATCTCCCGTGCGGCTTTATTCGTGAAGGTAACCGCTAGGATATTCTCTCGATCTACACGGTGTTTGAGAATCAGATTAGCAATACGATAAGTTAACGCTCGTGTTTTACCCGAACCTGCGCCAGCCACAACTAACAACGGGCCGCAGTAATGTTCCACAGCTTGACGTTGGCTGGGGTTAAGATGGCTGAGAAAATCAATAGTTGTTGTCATAGCGGCGTAGGTAGATCATCGACCACTTGCATATTAGCAGAGTATAACTATGGTTGACCTTTTGTCGGGTGTATTGTCCCGTAGTACAACTTGTGTATACATCGTAGTTTAGAAACGCGATACATCGAATCTCAACCCATGCGCCATTAATCTTGCGTAGTCAGTGGTAGATGAACAGTGAAAATAGACCCCACCCCAGGCTGACTTTTCACAAGAACTTCACCACCCATCATCCGGCAAAAATGGCGGCTAATTGCTAAACCCAGTCCAGTCCCACCATACCTTTTTGTAGTTGATGTATCTCCTTGGGTAAAAGGCTTAAATAATTGTTGCTGTTGACTCTGAGACATCCCAATACCCGTGTCAGCCACGCTGAAAGTAATTACACCAAAAGGAGTCTCTGGTAGTAAGTCTGTCTTTTCGTTCTTGACTGTTAAAATTACCTTGCCATTGGTGGTAAATTTGGCAGCATTACTGAGTAAATTTAATAATACTTGCCGCATTCGAGTTTGATCTGCGTACATTGTGCCAAGTTCCTGGTCACAATAAACTTCGAGGATGTTATTATTTTTATCGATAGCCGATTTAACTGTCAGCACCACATTATTAATCAGCGTCGCAATCTCAAATGTCTCTGGGTAGAGAGTCATTTTCCCCGCTTCAATTTTTGACAAGTCGAGGATGTCATTAATCAGTTCCAGCAGGTGTCTACCAGCAGAGTTGATTGTTTCTAAATCAGTGATGAAATCTCCCGATAACTCTAAATCGGTAGCGTCATCTTGCAGCAGTTGACTTAAACCAATCACAGCATTTAATGGTGTGCGTAATTCGTGGCTGACGTTGGCTAGAAATACGCTTTTGGCTTTACTCGCAGCTTCGGCTAATTCTTTAGCTTGTTCTAATTCTTTGGTGCGTTCAGAGACACGTTCAATCAATCGATTCAGCGATTTGGCTAATAAGCCAATTTCATCTTCAGTGGTGACGGGAGCGCGTAAATCAAAATTAGATTTTCTCGCTACTTGTTCAGCCACTTGAGTTACAGTAATTACTGGTTCAGCGATCGCGCGGCTAGTACGCCAAGCTACAATGGCAGCGATCGCCACTGATACCAGCATACTCATGATCACAATAAATCGCTCAACTTTTTTGGCCTGATCTACATCTTGTTGCCTTGCTTGTTCTTGATTTTCGGCAATTTTCAGGATATTAGTTAATCTTTGCGAGAGTTGCTCTAGCTGCATGGCTGTTTCGCCACGCATAATTTTTAGTAACTGCTCTCGTGCCAGTGCAGTCTGTTCTGGCTGTACTGGCTTCAGGTAGATTTCTTGTAAAACAGTTTCTATTTCGTCAACGTATAACTGTAAGCTAACGCCATAACTCTGGATTAAAGCTTCTAAATTAGCACTTGTTGCGGCTAATCTATCAGGTTTTGTGCCTATATATTCGGTAATGTCTTGCTCTAAACTTTTAGCTGTGTTGACACTTTGAATAAATTGCTTTTTTTTATGTGGCAATCGTTGTGAATTTTCCAACACTGCAACTAAATTGGAGCTATACAACTGCGCCTCTAATACTGCATCTTTATAATTTGTGAGTAGTTGTCTTTGCTCTTGGGCTTGATTGAATTGCCTGATTTCTCTTCCGCGGTAGTAATTGGCAATTACTAACCCAGTCAGTGAGCCGAAAAATCCAATTCCGATAGCCACAAAATAACCATAACCAATTTTTTGATGTATGCGCCAAGAACTGGCTTTGAGTTTCCCTCGCGAAGGAAATTCTATAGTTGGGAGTTCATTTGTCGAAGGCTCTTCTGCTGGCACTTTTTTGCTTTCTGAACTGCTGTCAACAGGGATTGGTTTTTGAGTTTGCATTCCTCAAATCTCCTTACCCTCACGCAAATATGACCGCATCAGTCTTGTTTGTACGATCACATTCATTGATGATTAGCATTTAACATGATCTTTTGCCTTAAAAAGCTCAAAGAATTGCTGACTAGATAATTCTCACGATTAGATTAGTGTTTAATTGCTTTTGATAGAAATGTTTACAAAAATACTTAGTAGCAGCAAAAAAATCCCTGACTAGTCAAGCTTCGTCACCACTATAGCAGTTCTCACCTGAGTCAGGTACACCTAAAATTAATTCACCCTAGATAAAGACAGCACAAGACCACCAATTAATCTAATTTTTTGAGCATCTAGCAGGACGGTAGGGGGCAAAGATTAGGGGCAAAGAGGAGGAGGATACACTCCGCTCCCTACCTTTGCCCCTGCTACTTAAATTTTTCCGACTACTGACACTCTAAGCGATCGCTGCCGAAAGCGACTGTGTTACTAGTTGCTTCAACAATTCCACCTTATCGGTGCGCTCCCAAGGCAAATCTAAATCGTTCCGCCCAAAGTGACCGTAAGCCGCGATGTCCTGATAAAAACGTCCGCCTCGTTCACTTGGTAAGTTACGTAAGTTGAAAACATGGATAATCCCGGCTGGACGTAGTTCAAATTGGTCTTTGACCAAATCCAGTAAGGCTTCATCATCCAGTTTGCCAGTACCAAAGGTTTCTAGGAAAATGCTCACGGGGCGAGCTACACCAATGGCATAACTTAGCTGCACTTCACATTTTTGAGCCAACCCAGCAGCGACAATATTTTTGGCCATATAGCGAGCCGCATAAGCCGCAGAACGGTCTACCTTTGTGGGATCTTTACCGGAGAAAGCGCCGCCGCCATGCCGAGAATAGCCACCGTAGGTATCAACAATGATTTTCCGTCCTGTGAGACCAGAGTCTCCTTGCGGTCCACCAATCACAAATTTGCCAGTGGGGTTAACAAAGAAACGTGTTTCTTTATTTGGCTTAATCTCAATATCACCAAACACAGGTTCCACTACTGCTGACCAGAGGTCTTCTTTGATCTTGGCTTGTATTGCTGCTTCATCAGTGATTTCCCCGATACTTTCTGTATGCTGAGTGGAAATCAGAATCGTATCAATACCTACCGGATACCCATCTTCGTAGGCTACAGTTACTTGTGTTTTGCCGTCGGGACGCAGGTATGGCAATTCACCTGTTTTGCGAACTGCTGCTAGTCGGCGAGCAATGCGATGAGCCAGACTGATGGGTAAAGGCATCAATTCTGGTGTTTCGTTACACGCGAAACCAAACATGATTCCTTGATCACCCGCGCCAATTGCATCGAATAGTTCATCACTATCCTGCTGGCGTGTTTCTTGGGCGGTATTCACGCCTTGAGCGATATCGGGTGATTGTTCATCTAATGCGACTAAGACGCTAGCGCTGCTCGCAGAGAAGCCATTAACAGCATCTGTGTAGCCAATTTCGGCTATTTTCTGGCGGGCAATGTTGACGTAATTTGCATTAGTTTTGCTGGTAATTTCGCCTGTAATTAGCACTAAACCAGTGTTAACTACTACTTCAGCCGCAACACGACTGCTGGAATCTTCTGTTAGTAAGGCATCTAGAATCGTATCAGAAATCTGATCACAAATTTTATCTGGATGACCTTCGGTAACCGATTCGGAGGTAAATAAATAGCGTTTAGACAAAGAGGATTCCTCCTTTTCAAAGATTACTGCTGGCTCAATTTTGGTTATTTATTCAGTTCAGCAGCTAATTTATGAAATCATAACAATATTTACGCACTCAAAAGTTATTATTTGATTTATTTTTGCAAAGTTACACTTTGAGATTAAGTATTTGGTAAATAAATATAGGATTTGACTTCTGTTATTTTGCAGCCTTTTCAATGCCATTTGACAAAACTTGTAGTCAAGCAAATGGTGCAATATCCCTGAAATAAATATTTCTTCTGATAGAAGAAAGGGGGAAACCCAGAAGTACCCCCGAAAGCTGTGCCAAAAGCACTGCTTACTTAGACTTGAACTGCTAGTTTGGCTTCTTTTGCTGTCAAGCGTTCGTAGGCGGCGCGCATTTTCAAACCTGTCAGGACTTGGAACAACCCAGTTCCGTTATTGGAACCTGGATACTCACGGTGTTGGAGTAGCAAGTGAGTCATTTCACCTTCATATTTGGTGGATGTCTTACTCAGATGGGTTTCGATATAAATCACCTCATCCAGGTTGTCGAATTGACCGTCTACTTCTAATACTGAGACGTAGCGACCGTAGTAAACATCGGAACCATAGTATACTTGCATACCTGGGTAGGAACAAGTGAGTTTGCGTCCGCAAGGAGTCCAGTTAATGGTTGAGCCTTCATCAAACAAGTAGCTTGGTTCAAAGCCTTCTTTGCCCTCACGTTGGAGCATACGGACTCGTAGCACCTTGCGTTCTGTATCGTTTTTAATCAGGTTGGTGGGCAGTACCTGAAGCACTACATCAGCAAATTCTCTTTGTGGCTCGATGAATTTTTCAAAATCGGGTTTACGAGAATTGATTTGAGCTAAGACATCTTCGTAACGATGTCCTCTTTCTGCCATATCCCGTTGGATTTTCCAAGCAATTTTGACTTCATCACTAATATCGAAATAGACGCTGAAATCAAGTAGCGATCGCACCCGCTCATCATATAAAGGATGGAGACCTTCCACAACGATGATATGATTTGGCTGCACCCGCTCTGGTGGATCAATCATGCCGGTTTCGTGGTTATAAATCGGCTTATCAATCACTTGACCTTCTTTAAGCGCTTTGATTTGCTCATACATCAGGTCAAAATTATTGGCTCTGGGGTCAAGTGCAGTTATCCCAGTTTCTTTACGCTGTTTGCGATCTAGGGAATGATAGTCATCTAAGCAGATAACCGTCATGAACTCTTCACCAAATAAATCTATTAAACGACGCAAAAAGGTAGATTTACCGCATCCAGAGTCTCCGGCTACTCCAATCAATACCACGCGTTCGGGCTTAGTTGTCATAAATTTCCTCTAAATACTAAATGTGTCAATCAATATTTTTTCACACACAAGATTTTTAAACCAGGAGTTTACCCCATTGGTTAATCCTGTGTTTTTGCTACTCAGCAGGGCTATGGAATATCTAGACGGGCATACAACCAAGTTACAGTCGTCTCTCATCTAACTAATACTTAATTCCTTGCTGGCTGGTAAGTATTTAATCCTAGTGGTGTATTTGATTTTAACAGAAGGGGGTATTCTATAACAAGATTGCTGTCAGAAAGAATCTCGTGCTTTAGCAAGCATCACTAATGATTTAGTTCTTAATTTTAAATAGCCTGTGACCACCAGCTAAAAGTGTTGTATCCAGGTCGTATATCTAGTTTTCACCTTGATGCATCGAGTTGATCCCGGATATTGTTTTTGCAGCAAATTTTTCTTTGAGGCAAAAATTGAATTCACCCTCTGGCCATGAGCGACACATTCAAAGTCAGAATCTATCCAAAGAATGATTAGGTCAAAAAAGCCGCATAATCAGATTTTTAAGCGCTGATTTCCGCAAAATTCTCAAATTTCAGCAGGTAATGATAGAGGTTGACAGATGTTTCACATCAAGTAAAACTTATTATAGGGTAGGTATTTATGTTTGCTGCTGAACAGTCAGTTAACGTTAACACTGAGCGCAGTCGAAGTGTTAAATAATATATATGCTTGTGGAGGGAAATCTGGACTGGGTTTTAGGGCAAAGTTGACTTAAAAACTAGACAAACCCAATGCAGCAAGAATCTCCGGCTACAAACGCAGTTTTAGCGGTGAGAGTGTCAAAAGTCATTGCATCTTGCCCTTTAGGTGGTTGAAAGCTGTCTCCTTGATAGGAGTAGTGGTTCACGAAAAAAAGATTAAATTGACTCATTATTAACATTCTGCCAAAGACTTATCCTTTACCTTAGAAGGTGAACAGGTGTGTTTTTTGCTATCCTTCCATGTTTTTGGTGAGTGAACCTAGCACGGCATTAGCTCATAATGCCGCTTTCCCAGAGCGTCAGTTTTGGTAACCGAAAATCCGATAAACTAAAACTGGCAAAAGGAAAGAATTTTTTTTGAGAAACGGTTAAGTAAAAATCGGAGTGTTAGAACGAATGTACAATCAAGGTGCTGTTGAGGGTGCTGCCAACATAGAATTAGGTAGCCGCGTCTTCGTTTACGAAGTGGTGGGTCTGCGCCAGAACGAAGAAACTGATCAAACAAACTACCCAATTCGTAAAAGTGGCAGTGTGTTCATCAGAGTACCTTACAACCGCATGAATCAAGAAATGCGACGGATCACTCGCCTAGGCGGCAAAATTGTTAGTATCCAATCTGTAAGTACTCTAGAACAACTTAATGGTAAAGTCGCTCATGAGAGTGCTGAAAACAAAGAGGAGTCTTTAGTTACATCTGGATCTGCTGCTAACAGTGAGGGAAATGGTAAAGCCACACCTGTGACTAATAGCGAAGTCAAAGGCTTTGCTAAACCACCAGCTGAAGATCAGCTAAAAAAGAAGGACAAAAAAGGCAACACCATGACTCAAGCGAAAGCCAAAAAAGGCGCTGACGTTCCTGTCAATATTTACCGTCCTAATTCCCCATTTGTTGGTAAGTGTATATCTAATGAACCGTTAGTTAAAAAAGACGGTATTGGTATTGTTCAGCACCTCAAGTTCGACCTGTCCGGCGGTGATTTGAAATATGTTGAAGGTCAAAGTATTGGGATTATTCCCCCAGGTGTAGATAAGAACGGCAAGCCAGAAAAACTTAGACTGTATTCCATAGCCTCAACTCGTCATGGCGATGATGTGGATGATAAAACCGTATCACTGTGCGTTCGTCAGTTAGAGTATAAACACCCAGAAAGCGGTGAAACAGTCTACGGTGTGTGTTCAACTCACTTGACTCAAATTAAACCCGGTGAAGAAGTTAAAATCACTGGGCCTGTGGGTAAGGAAATGTTACTACCCGAAGATCCAGAAGCCAAAGTAATTATGATGGCAACTGGAACAGGTATTGCTCCCATGCGGGCTTATCTGTGGCGGATGTTTAAGGATGCCGAAAAAGCAGCTAACCCAGAGTACCAATTTAAAGGATTCTCTTGGCTGATATTTGGTGTTCCCACAACTCCAAACATCTTATATAAAGAAGAATTGGAAGAAATGCAGGAGAAATATCCTGATAACTTCCGTCTGACTTGTGCTATCAGCCGGGAACAAAAAAATCCCCAAGGTGGCAGAATGTACATCCAAGACCGGGTGGCAGAACACGCTGATGAATTGTGGAAGTTGATTAAAGAAGAAAAAACTCACACTTACATCTGCGGTTTGCGTGGTATGGAAGGTGGTATCGATGAAGCGCTGACGGCTGCTGCTGCTAAGGAAGGAGTCGTTTGGAGTGATTACCAAAAGGAACTCAAGAAAGCTCATCGCTGGCACGTAGAAACTTACTAAGTTAGTCTATGGTCTTTAGTCTTTGGACTGAGGCGATTAACAAAGAATAATAATTAATAAGTAGGGTGGGTTGTTGACTCACCCTACAATTGTTTGAGATGGACAGATCAGAATAGCGTTCTAAGTACAGCTTTGCGTAAAATCTTGGCGAATTGAGGGTTGAATTTTAAACGCAAAGGTTCGCAAAGGTAAACGCAAAGGGGCGCAGAGAATTCGCTACGAATTACTGAAATGTTGTACTAAGTGCTTGATTCACCCATAGGAACTAATTCCTGGGGCTATAGTCAGCAATGAAAAATTAGGGTGCAAAATTTGTGGGCGTGAAACTAGGAATATTAGGTTTAGGCACTGTCGGCACAGGTACGGTGCAGTTACTGCAAGATGTTGTGGGACGCAACCCGTTATTGCAGGAAGTCGAAATATATCGCGTGGGAGTGCGATCGCTTGCTAAAATTCGAGATGTAGAATTACCTGCCGATGTCTTAACCACAGATTTAGAGTCTATTGTCAACGATCCGGCGGTAGATATTGTCGTGGAGTTAATTGGGGGACTGGAACCAGCGCGATCGCTAATTCTCCAAGCTTTAAAGAATGGTAAACACGTTGTCACCGCCAATAAAGCGGCGATCGCTCGTTTTGGGGCAGAAATCTTTACAACTGCCAACCAAGCCGGGGTATATGTGATGTTAGAAGCGGCTGTAGGCGGCGGTATCCCAGTGATTCAACCCCTGAAGCAGTCTTTAAGCGTTAATCGTATTCATACTATTACAGGCATCGTTAACGGTACAACTAACTACATCCTCACCAGGATGCAAACCGAAGGTAGTAACTTCAGCGATGTCTTAGCTGATGCTCAAAAATTAGGTTATGCCGAAGCTGACCCTACGGCTGATGTAGACGGTTTAGATGCAGCCGATAAAATTGCTATCCTGGCATCATTAGGCTTTGATGGACGCATTAATTTAGAAGATGTCTATTGTGAAGGCATTAGGCAAGTTAGTAAGACAGATATTACCTACGCCGAAAAATTGGGATTTGTGATTAAATTGTTAGCGATCGCTAAACAATACACACCTTCATCTCCTCTCTCTGTCAGAGTTCATCCCACCTTAGTAGCCAAAGCACATCCATTAGCTAGCATTAACGGTGTTTATAATGCCATTCTTGTTGAAGGTGAACCCATAGGACAGGTAATGTTTTTTGGCCCCGGTGCAGGTGCAGGTGCAACAGCTAGTGCCGTCACTTCAGATATCTTGAATTTAGTTGCTGTTCTCAAAACCAGCACAACAAACCCCAATCCCCTATTAACCTGTGGACACCAAGATTACTGTGAAATTGCCCCCATCACCGAACTTGTAACGCGATTTTATGCCCGGTTCCTGACCAAAGACCAACCCGGAGTGATTGGTAAATTGGGTACTTGTTTTGGTAACTATGGCGTGAGTTTAGAGTCAGTAGTGCAAACAGGTTTTCAGGAAGGACTAGCAGAAATTGTGGTTGTCACTCACGATGTGCGAGAAGGCGATTTTCGGCAAGCCCTGACAGAAATTCAGAATTTAGAAGCGATAGATAGTATTCCCAGTTTACTGCGCGTCTTGTGAATAGGCTCAGAAATTTCCAGGAGACAAGGTAGAACGGCATAAGGTGCGGGTTTCAGGGGGAAGAATTTGGGCGACTGCGACAATCTTCTCCCTCTTATTCCCAACTTCCCCACATCCCTTTAATTGCGAAATTATACATAAAAGCTATGTATAATAAAGAATGGCGTTGCTGAAACCAAGTATGAATTCAAATGTAGAGACGTTCCATGGAACGTCTCTACAAGGGTTTTGACAATTATGGCGGTATTGCTTGGTTCAATATTAAAGGATTTGATCGGGCGATCGCCTATATTCTACAAGTCCCTGAGCCAGTGCAATCGCCTGAATTTATCACTTTGACACTCTCCGACCTAAAGGTGCGGAGATTCTTAAGACCTCACGGACTTAATATCCTGTTTACACAGGTTCCCAGGCTCACCACGTTTGCCTTTGATGGCGTAGTGATATCTCCTCAAGGTTTTTCGGGCGTAGACTTTCCCCCAGTCCGGGGGTAGGTTTTTAAATCTTGTACTGATTAGATGATCGTAACATGGCTGAGTCCTAAAAGACTCAATTAGCCTTCATCCCCTGCCTAAAGTACGGAATACGCAACTACGTTGCTGTTCCTCAAGGGTTTTCGGCATATTTTTTATAAAAAAAAGACGCTCAAAGAGCGCCTTAATATGCATGAATTGTAGTTTTTGTCAACTACTACATTGAATTTGAACCCACGTAGGTGGGTTTCGCCTGTGTAGCCGTGACTGACCGTCGCCTGGTGCAAGATATGAGCAAACCAAAGGATAGCGACAAAGAAGATATTAAGCTTCTGGACTATTTCTACCGACAACTTGCGATTTCAGAGTTGTGATTTCACTAGTTAGCTCTTTCCGGGTTGAGGCTTTGAGCAAATAGCGGTAAACAAACCAAGCAGAGTAGCCAATACCAATCAATTCAAAAGTCGGTGCTACTAAAGGAATATCATTCAGAGAGTCTAATACTGCCAAAAGTACCTTAACAGAAACAATTGCTCCGACAATTAAACCAACACTAACCAAGGGCTGCTTATATTGATTAAAGAAGCTTCCCAGGTATTCGGGCAGTGTGGCTAAAAAACCAGAAATTTGTTCACCATATTGTTGCCATTGCTCCTGAGACTGCACAGGCGGCTGGAGTTTGGTAATTGTTCCTGTTTGGTTGTTGATATCTGGCACTGCTGCCTCTTTAGATTTGGTTTCTGTGAATTCTGGTTCTTGCATTTTCACTCCTATAAATTTAACAATTGAGTTTATCTAATCCGGACAATTACAACCAAAAGGCTGTTGATTAGGCAATGCACGAGGGCATCAGTACAACTGGGTTTGATCCACAAAAGGGTTTAGTTTCCTATAACCATAATTGCCTCATAAGCGCTACTGCATCAACTACAAGGTAGACAGTCAGTATGAGGAGAGAAGTCAGAAAACGTCCAAATATTGGAAAATCAGCTTTCTGAGTGCGGGATTTTGTGAATCAACACAGAATCCTCAAGTTGTGATTATCCCATACCGTGTCAGGTCAGCTATCTAAAGGTGAGGCATTTTGGCGTAGCCTGCGCTCCACGCATAGCCCCGGATATTGAAAGCGGGGTTCTGACAGTCGTACTCATTCAAGCACAAATCATGCCAAAATCAGACTACCTCACATTTATACAAGCTTAAACGCCGATTTTATCTGATATTAAAGCTATCTTAAGCCGTGTTCGTCGATTCACTCATTGATAATTTATATTAAACTGTAACAAAATTTTTTGTGTATTCAAATATACTGATTACCATGAATAGTTTCTGATATGTTTAGTAGGCTGCATTTAATTTTCTAGATTAAGGACAGCAGACAAAATTATTTTTACCTAATCTTAAATATTTTTGCCAGAAGAGATTTAGGGATAGTGCTTGCCAATAGCAATTTTTTTATCCCTATGCCCAACTTAATTTATATTTTTCACCTTCAGCCTAGTGGAACACGGCAAAAATCAAACTACCACTGAATAATTCTTTTGACTTCCGCAGTCACGGCGGCACTAGTCCCAATCGGGGAACATATCTGCTGCATCTCCGCCAATACCAATTCCAGTGTGATAAATTTCTGCATCAGTGATGATCATATGATCCATTGATGCTCCATATACATTCGAGTCGTAAATTTGAGCGCGTGTCAGATTTGCTCCGTTGAGATTGGCATTCTTAAAATTAACGTTAGTCAGCATCGCTGAAGTTAAGTTTGCACCTTTCAAATTCGCATTAGTTAAGTCTGCGCCTTCGAGATTGACTCCTTCGAGGTTAGCTCCAGAGAGATTTGCTCCTCGTAAGTCAGCACCAATTAAATGAGCGCCTCTGAGGTTCACTCCTGATAAATCGCACTGGTAACATGCTCTAGTCAAATTTAGCTTTTGTAAGTCTTGCGAATTACCAGCGTCAACTGTGCTAGTCAAAATTAGGGGAGTCGCTAAGGCTAGAGCCGCTAATAGCTGGAGTTTCATATTATTTTCCCCTTCGTCATAAAACTACATCCGTTCTTTTCCTCACGATTTTATTATCTCACTAAATTGCTAAAATTTGTTATGGGAAAACACAAGGTGGTTGTGTGATGCGGGAAGTATGATTGACTATGGATTTAGCCTATTGCTGACTAATAAAATATCCGAAATTTGCACCATTAAATTAATGTTAAATATTTTGAAGAGCTTGTGCCACTTTGCATGGTTAAACATGAGAGATTAATCAGTATTTCCCTAATACAAAATGGCACTATATAGAAAAATACACTGTCGCTTAAATTACCAGAAATTCCCGCATATACTGGTTAACCAAATCAGGCTTTTCTTGCTGTACCCAATGACCACAATGGGGAATATACTTAATTTTGAAGTCATTGACATAGGCGGCAGTGTCATAAGTGAGTTCCTTGCCAAGTGCAGTATCGTTTTCGCCCCAAATCATCAGTGTGGGTACAGCTAAAATCCCCCAATTTTTCTGACTGAATAAGTTTGGCAAAATATTACGATAATAGTTCAACATGGCTGTGGTAGCACCACGTTTTGCAGCAGCGTTTTTATAAGCATCAATATCTGCTGGAGTGAAAGCGCTTTTATTAACTGCTGTGCCTTGAATAGCCCTTTCAATTGCTTCATAGTCTGACAACTGTAGGAGCAATTCAGGTAGCCAAGGTAGCTGAAATAAGAAGACATACCAGCTGCGTAATAACTGCTGATATGTGCGTAAGCCTTGGGCAAATTTGGCAGGGTGAGGTAGGTTGAGGATAATTAATT
>REBL01000183.1 GCA_007692755.1 Nodularia sp. (in: cyanobacteria)
ATACAGTATCTGCCAAGGCGCGACCTTCATTAATCGCCACAGGAGTTAAATTAATATTATCTGTACAATCTCCCAGTGCATAGATATTTTCTTCACTGGTTTGACTATATTTATCAACTACAACTGCGCCATTCTGATCAAGCTGAACTTTAGTATTTTCCAGTCCCAATTTTTGCGTGTTGGGTTTGCGCCCTGTAGCTGCCAAACTAACAGCATCAACAATTACCGTTTCCTCAGCATCATCATTGTTGCGAACAGTCACCTTTAGTCCTGAGTCAGTCTTCTCAATGGCAGTTATTTCGCTATTATTGAGAATTTTAATGCCGTGATTACCCATTGCTTGCTGAATTTCAGTTTGCAAATCTTCATCGAAACCACGCAAAATTTTGTCATTGCGAATTATCTGGGTGACATTGCTTCCTAGTCCATTCAGGATACAAGCAAATTCTGAACCAATATAACCTCCCCCCAAAATTACGAGGCGCTGGGGTTGTTCTTTCAGGTGAAATATATCATCGGAGGTAATCGCATATTCAATTCCAGGAATATTTGGCTTGACAGGATAGCCACCCACAGCAATTAAAATCTTGTCTGCGGTCACTTGGCGATCGCCTACTTGAATAGTATGAGCATCAATAAATTTACCATATCCCTCCAAGATTTCAACCTTGGATTTATCCAGCATTCCCTTATAAATACCATTCAGGCGAATCACTTCATTATTGACCGCCGTAATCATTTTTTCCCAATCTAGACTACTCTTGACTGCACTCCAGCCGTATCCTTGGGAATCTTCAAACAAGTCAGGAAAATGGGAAGCATAGACCATTAACTTTTTGGGGACACAGCCACGATTTACGCAGGTTCCGCCTAGTCGGTCAAACTCAGCCACCCCTACTTTAGCTCCATATTCCGCAGCCCTTCTAGCGGTTGCAATCCCACCAGATCCTGCACCAATTACAAATAAGTCGAAATCGTAACTCATGTGTTGTGTCCCTCAAGTTTTCAGTTTTCAGTATGGGGACTGGCCAATGGGGACTGGGGATGAGTTTTCATCATCCCCCATATCCAACGATCAATGCTCAGTCCCTTAAAATATTACACAGCAGCAGGAGTTTTAGCTTGTTTCAGGTAACCCAGCATGGTGTCTGCATCTGAAACTTCAAATGGATCGGTAGGACAGTTATCTTCGTAACCAGCCTCAATAAAAGTCTTTTCAATTTTGCCGTCATTCACGACCATTGAATAACGCCAAGAACGCAGACCAAAGCCCAGGTTAGATTTATCAACTAACATCCCCATCTTGCGGGTAAATTCACCATTACCATCGGGGAGCAGCTTAACATTTGTAGCGCCTTGTTGCTTGCCCCACTGGAACATGACAAAGGCATCATTCACAGATACACAAACTACATCATCAACTCCCAAGGCTTTGAATTGGTCGTAGAGTTCTTCGTAGCGGGGAAGGTGGGAGGTGGAACAAGTGGGGGTAAAAGCTCCAGGTAGTGAGAATACTACAACACGCTTACCAGCAAAAATATCTTGTGTGGTGCGGTCTTCCCAACGGAAGGGGTTAGCACCACCAATGGACTCGTCGCGCACGCGGGTTTTAAATACAACGTTGGGAACTTTTTCGATAACAGCCATATTAATCTTGTGGTCGGTTTAGTTTTAGTTTGTGATTGCATTATGCTCACTTATATCAGAATAATTCTGATTTACGAAAAATTCAATAGTTATAAATACTTAATTGTTTATTTTGTTCACATATAATACTAATTTATTACTGGGGGCGATTATAATGGGGAAATCGTTAACACGCAAAATATAGCAGCAGATATGCAGCAAGAGGCACACACAATTATTCAAACCTTAAAATCCAAGGGTTTGAGGGTGACTCCTCAAAGGTTCGCAGTTTATGCAAATTTGTTATCTCGGTCAGATCACCCCACAGTTGAAACCATCCTGGCGGATCTCAATAAAGATTTTCCAGTGTCGTCTCAGGCGACTATTTACAGTTCTCTGCAAGCCCTGAGAGAGGTGGGTCTTGTGCAGGAGGTTTTACTGCAAGAGGGGGTTTGTCGTTATGATGCGAATGTGGAACCTCATCACCATTTTTGTTGTCGCCGATGTGGTGCAATTGAAGATATTCCTTGGGAAACGTTTGAGTGTATAGATATGAAGCGTCTTCGCCCTGGTATGCGTGGTGAAAGTTATGAAGTGACTGTTCGCGGTTGGTGCGATAGTTGTGAAATATAGGAATTGGCTTTGATTTCTGAAGGGGATTTTTAACTAACCGCACCAGACATAGAGATCACAGAGGAGGAGAAGAAAGAGGAATGTTTGGGTATGGCTATTTAAGTATTTCTTGTAAAGTCAGTAGTAATTCATTTATGGTATAGGGCTTGGGCAAAAATGTCTGTGTACCAGTGTCCATGACTTCTGCTAACTTAGTTTTGGACATGAAACCACTGGTAGCAATAATTTTCACCTTGGGGTTAATTTTTTGCAAAGTCCGAATAGCAGTGATTCCATCCAATGCAGGCAACATCATATCCATGAGTACGGCACTAATTTTGTCTGCATATTTAGCATATAGTGCGATCGCCTCAATGCCGTCACTAGCAATTAAAGTCTGGTATTGGTGACTTTCTAGGGATGTTCTGGTGACATCCTGAATAGAGGGTTCATCATCCACAATCAGAATCAATTCCCCATGTCCCGTGGGTATTTCCACCTCTTCAACAGCGAGTGTTTCCGTTCCCCCCACGGCTGGTAAGTACACCTTAAAGCTAGTACCATTTCCCACCTCGCTATACACGTTGATAAAACCACCGTGGCTTTTAATGATCCCAATCACAGTAGAAAGTCCTAAACCTGTACCTTGTCCCACTGGTTTAGTCGTAAAAAATGGCTCAAAAATTCTATCTAAAGTTTCTTGCGGTATACCAACTCCAGTATCAGTCACCGTAATCACTACATATAAACCTTCTTTTGCTTCCAGGTTCATCCGCGCATAATTTTCATCAACCACAAGATTCTCAGCAGCGATATTTAAAGTTCCCCGATTCGGTATAGCATCGCGAGCATTGACACACAGATTCATCACTACCTGATGGAGTTGGGTACTATCTCCAGAAACCAGCCACAAGTCGTTGGGGATATCTGTATGAATTTCGATAGATTTGGGGAATGTTTCTTTGAGAATTTTGGCAATTTCTACAATTAGGTGTCTGATTTGTAAAGTAATCCGCTTTCCTTCTACACCTCTGGCAAAGGATAGTACCTGCTTAACTAAATCCGCTCCCCGTCTAGCGTTGATTTCCAAAATTTCTAACAATCGCCGAGTCCTTTCATCGACATCGGGGAATTTCAACGGTAGTAATTGCGCTCCTGCCAAAATCGGGGTCAAAATATTATTCAGGTCGTGAGCAATACCACTAGCCAGTGTACCGATACTTTCCAGCCGTTGGGCGCGAAATAATTGTGATTCTAAACGCTTCTTTTCCGTAATATCTGTATCAACAATCAAAATTGACTTAGGCATTCCCTGTGCGTCGCGGACTAAACTCCAACGACTAGCTACCAGGAGTTCTTTACCAGTTTTAGTGATTTGAGTTAACTCGCCTTCCCACTTACCTTTAGTCATGACATTTACTAAAGCCTCGTGGTTTTCCTGCGCCGCTTCATTATCTAAAAGCTGACTAGCATTTTTGCCCACAGCTTCTTGAACTGGCCAACCATAGAGATTTTCTGCACCTTTGTTCCAAAACAGAATCTGATTTTCTAAATCACACACACAAATTGCATCAGTGGTGATGTCGAGTAAAGCCGCTTGTTCACGAATTTTGGCTTCTGAAAACTTGCTTTCGCTGATATCAATCCCAGCACAAGTTATGCCGACAATTTCTTGCGACTCATTCCGCAATGGTTCCACAGTCAAGTCGTAATATCGAGTTCCCTGGGGGGTAGTGATAGATACTTCCTCTCGAATCCCAACGCCGTTAGTCAGCACACTATGTTTAATTGCGGTCAGACGTTGGGCATCTTTGTCTGGAATCAAATCAAAGTCCTGTTTACCCAACATTTCCTGACTCGTCCATCCAGACATCGAGTTATAAACCCAGGTGTAATATAGATTTGTGTCTTGATTGAAAACAAAGATCGGAGAATTTTTCAGCGCCACCCGAAAGCGTTCTTCACTCTGGCGCAAAGCATTTTCGGAATGTTGACGTTCAATGGCATAGCGCATAGAACGTACCAGCAAGTCGCCAGTCACTTGACCCTTGACTAAATAATCTTGTGCGCCTGACTGCATCGCTCGTAGTGCCAGGGTTTCATCATCTAAACCCGTCAACACGATAATCGGAGTGGCTTTGGCATGACGCGCCATGCTGATAAAGGTGTCTAGTCCCTGGCTATCAGGCAATGAAAGGTCTAACAGTATGACATCAAAGCTGTTTCTAGCTATACAGTCAAATGCTTCACACAGCTGCTCGGCTGGTTGCAACTCCACGTTTGCTGTAGTTACTTCTTCTAATAACTCTTGGAGTAAAAAGACATCACCAGGGTTATCTTCGACTAACAAGACTTTAATCAATTTTCCTGCCATTGATTATTTCACTCCGGTGGCAGTTTGACAATTGCAAACCAGAAATTTTCTATGGACTGTACAATTTTAACGAATTGGTCAAAGTCTACTGGCTTAGTGATAAAACAATTAGCCGACAGGTTATAAGCTTTGAGAATATCTTCCTCCGATTGAGAAGTGGTCAAAACAACTACAGGAATTCGCCTGAGATGTTGATCAGCTTTGATTTCTGCCAGGACTTCCCGCCCATCCTTTCTAGGTAAGTTTAAATCGAGCAGGACAATATCTGGATGAGGTGCATTAGCATACTTTTCCTGTTTTCGCAAGAATGCCATTGCTTCTACACCATCTTCCACCACATTTAGGTTAACTGAGATTTTGCTATCTTCTAGGGCGATCCTTGTCAGTTGGGCATCGCCGGGGTTGTCTTCTACTAACAAAACCTCAATGGGCATAATCGCTATGGGAGTATTCACGATTTTTGACCTGCCTTTTCTGGAATTGTGAAGTAGAAAATCGAGCCTTGACCCGGTTTCGACTCAACCCAGATCCGACCGCCGTGGCGTTCTATTATCTTCTTACAAATTGCCAACCCAATTCCAGTACCTGGGTATTTACTTCTACCGTGTAAGCGTTGAAATATCACAAAAATGCGTTCAGCATATTGGGGTTCCATACCAATGCCATTATCGCTGACGGAAAATAGCCATTCATTTGGGGGAGTGGGGAGTTGTTCTTCTGTTAATTCTGCTTTCACTGCGCCCAGATGAATTTTCAGTGGTGATTCTCCGCGGAATTTGATGGCGTTACCAATTAAGTTTTGTAGCACTTGGGTGAGTTGGCTAGGATCAGCCATGACTACAGGTAAAGGGTCATGGGTAATGATTGCGCCACTGTCTTCAATTGCAATTTTGAGATTAGCGATCGCTCGATCAAATATAGTCTGAACATCAACTTCGACAATGGGCTGTCCCCGGCTAGTAACACGGGAATAGTTCAACAGATCATTAATTAGACTCTGCATCCGCCGCGCCCCATCGACAGCGTAAGTAATAAACTGTTCGGCATTAGCATCGAGTTCATGTTTATACTTGCGCTCTAACAGTTGTAAATAACTGGTGACCATCCGCAAAGGTTCCTGCAAATCATGGGACGCTACATAGGCAAACTGTTCTAGTTCAGCATTAGAACGAGCCAGTTCCTGAGTATGGTGGGTTTCTTGTTCCAATAACTTGGCTTGGGCGATCGCAATCCCAATCTGGTTGGCTATCTGTTGTAATAAATCTAACTCAAAGCTGTTCCACTGGCGTGGTGTGGCACATTGATGAGCAATCAACAAACCCCAAAGATTTCCCCTGACGATAATCGGGACTACAAGGTTAGCTTTGACACCTAAATTTTGCAGAAATTCCCGATAACAGTCCTTAATATCAGATTTTTCAACGTCTACAATTGCAGCTACTCTTCCTAGACGATATTTTTCCACATAGCCTTGTTCCTGAAAGCAGGGGTCGAGGATGTCTTCTCCCAGAACCACAGGCCAACCAGGTAGCACAGCTTCTTGTACCACCGTTCCCGAACCATCAGCCCAAACTTGAAACATCACAACTCGGTCGGCTTGCAGGAGTTTTTGAACTTCTTTGACCGTAGTTTTGAGTATTTCGTCTAGTTGTAGACTTTCTCGAATTTTTAGGGTAATTTCCGCAAATAGTTGCGAGCGCAAATTCTGCCGTTTTAATTCCTCTTCGGCTTGTTTGCGTTCAGCAATATCAGTATGGGAACCTAGCATCCGCACCACTTCACCAGTTTCATCCCAAAGTGCCTGTCCGCGGTCTAGAATCCATTTATAACTACCGTCTTTACATAAAAGTCGATGTTCAGTCACATAAAACGGTGTTTTTTTGGCAAAATGATTTTCAAAGGCTTGCAAAACACTCTCTAAATCATCAGGATAGACTCGTTTTTCCCATTCATCCCAATGATTAGTAATTTCGTGGTCTGCATATCCCAGCATTTCCTTCCAGCGAGTGGAGAAGAAAACCTCATTGGTTTTGACATTCCAATCCCAAATACCATCATTATTACCCTGTAAGGCTAATTGCCAACGTGCTTCATTTTCTCGCAGGGCTGCGGCTGTTTGCTGCTGTTCGGTAATATCTTGAAAATATACAGACAAGCCATCGCGCGATGGATAGGCGTGAACGCTAAACCAACTATTTAGAGGTGGATAGAACTCTGCAAATTCCACACTAACTTGTTGAGCGATCCCCAGAGGGGGGGCTTTGCCCATCGCTCTGTGATACTCACAATAAAATTTTGTGTCTACCAGTGCTGGTAAAACCTCCCAGATATTTTTACCCAATAACTCATTTTTACCTTTCTGCAAAAGTCTTTCTGCTTGACCGTTGATGTATATAAATCGCCACTGTTGATCTAGAGCAAAAAAGGCATCAGTGATACTTTCAAGGATATTGGTAATCCGAGTTCTTGCTGCTTCTGAAGTCGCCCTTGCTGCTTGTTCATGGGTGATAAATTCCGCACTAATCCGAGACACTTCCGACACATTACGTCTCAGTTCTAGTTGGTTAATCACCAAGTGACTTAGCGCCACCAGTGCGTCTACTTGTTGTTGGCTCAGTTGCCGTGGTACCTTGTCAATTACACACAGGCTTCCCAGCATATAGCCCTTCGGAGTAATCAAGGGTACACCTGCATAAAATCGGACATAGGGATAAGAAGTGACCACCGGATTGGTTGCCAACTTTGGATCAGCTAAAGCATCTGGTACTACTACAAAATCCCGTTTTTCTTGGCAAAGGTAAGATAACCCGACATTACGGGGCATTTCCGGCACAGATATACCTAATTTGGCTTTAAACCACTGCCGATTTTCATCAATAAAATTGACTAAAGCTATGGGTGTACCACAAATAAAAGCAGCTAGTTGAGCTAAATTATCATAAGCTTCTTCCGGTTCCGTATCCAAAATCTGATACTGGCGGAGAACTTCCAGCCTCGCCGCTTCATCATTATTCAATTCAGCATTCATCAGGTTTTATAAAAAAATTAAAAAAATCAAGTTTCACGGCATACATACTAGTGTAACCAAATGAAAATTGAGCATATTTCTGTATATATTCTGGTGACGAGTTGAGAATTGTAGTTAAAAATTGCTGTATGCGAGGCACTTGTTGGCACTCCAGAATGATTCCATTCTGGAGATTTTTTAGCCTTAAACAGCAGTCAAAGCAGCTTCTTGGCGCATTTTTTCCACGAATTGATGCATATTTCCTGTATTGAGACGATAACTCAGAGGATGACCAATCAAGCGCGCCGTACTTTCATACAAAGTCGTAATTTCGATTAAACCATTTTCGCGCAAAGTCCGACCCGTAGAAACTATATCGACAATTGCTTCTGACATTCCTGTAATCGGACCTAGCTCCACAGAACCAGATAAGGGTACAATTTCTATAGGTAGATCCAAACTATGGAAATATTCACGAGCGCAGTTAACATACTTAGAAGCAACTCGACCATGAGGGGGCAAATCTAAGGGTGATTTATAGGCACTAGATGCTTTTACAGCCACTGACATTCGACAATAACCAAACTGTAAATCAACTAAATGTGCAACTTGCGGTTTTTTCTCCCGCAGCACATCGTAACCAATAATTCCCAACTGTGCCTGACCATATTCTACATATACAGGCACATCTTGCCCCCGCACCAAAAGTCCTTTTGCTTGTCCGCTAGCATCAAGAATTTGCAGTTGGCGAGTTCCTGAATCTAAAAAAGCGCTAAAATCCAATCCTACAGATTGAAACAGGCGGATGCTATTTTTGAGTAGTTCCCCTTTCGGTAACGCAACAGTTAACATTTTCTTTTTGGTAGTTCATTTCTTTGAGAATATCTTGATTGCTTACCACAAGCAGCATGAAAATTTTATTAGTTGATGATGAAGTAGAACTAACTGACCCCCTAAGTCGCGTGTTAAAGCGCGAGGGATACAGTGTGGACATGGCTTATGAGGGTACAACTGGTAGCGAACTAGCCGCCGTGGGTATCTATGATTTACTGATTTTAGATTGGATGCTACCGGGAAAAACTGGTTTAGAGATTTGTCAGGAATTGCGCCGCCAAGGTAAAGCCACACCTGTACTATTTCTCACAGCCAAAGATACCCTAGATGACCGTGTAGAAGGTTTAGATGCGGGTGCGGATGACTATTTAGTCAAACCCTTTGAATTGCGAGAGTTATTAGCGCGAGTTCGGGCTTTGTTACGTCGTGCTGCTTCCCCAAGTCATGAAACCACAACTGGAAGGCTGACAGTAGCTGATTTAGAACTTGATAGTGAAAACCAAGTAGCCTATCGTCAAGGACGGATTATTGAGTTATCTCAAAAAGAAAGTCAGCTGCTGCAATACTTTATGGAAAATACCGGACATTTACTAACTCACGCCCAAATTTTACAAAATCTTTGGCAGCAAGACCACGAACAACCCAATAGTAATGTCATAGCCGCCTTAATTCGCCTACTGCGGCGTAAAATTGAGGTAGGCAAAGAAACTCCACTAATTCATACTGTTTACGGCAAAGGCTACCGTTTCGGTACTTCCTCTATAGATTAAACGCAGAGGTACGCTAAGGTCAGCGCAAAGGTACGCAGAGTTTTTCTCACTCCTATTCTCTGCGCCTCTGCGCCTCTGCGTGAGATAAATCTTTATTCAGCAACGCCATAATTTGAGCTTGTAGTTTCTCTCGCAGTTCCTGTACTTGTTTATAAATCGCTGCACGTCTTTGAACTGAGTTGACTTTTTGTACAGGTTGGATAAAGTAATTTAGGCGAGTTCTCATTGCCCAAACTCCCATTGAGGGGAATATAACCAACATAATTATTAATGGCGATATGGGCAAGAAGGGTAATTTAAATAGTCGTTGCAACTTCTTGAGATTGACTGTCCAAGGATGTAACGATTCGCTACCAATGCAAAGAACTGGGAGAATGGGAATATGATAGCGATCGCTCAATTGCATAAAACTGACATCAAATTTTTGGAGTTGATAGCGTTGACTCCAACCTTTAAGGGGGCCACGGACTCCTTCTGGTGCGTATAGCAGAGTTTTCCCTTGAGCTATCGCTTTTTCAAAATCACCCCTCTCTGCTCGCACAGCGCCTAAAACCTGTGACCATTTAGATGGTAACCACCAACTCATCCAAGGATGCTCAAATAGTGTTTCACTGGCTAGGGGTTGCACCTCCCAACCTTGGGCTTGACTTAATAAATAACCTAAAGTGATAAAATCCCAAGGAAAACACATCCCGGCATGATTCATCGCTACAATTACAGGACTTTGGGGCGGTAAATTCTGAATTTGTTGCAACTCACCCCGAAAATAATATTTAACTATAGGAGCTAGAATTTCTTCACGAAAAGCTTTCTGATACTGAGGATTAAATTCATCAACTTCTCGTCTTGGTGAACGACATCCCAGACGCAACCATCGGTTTAGCAGTGCTAAGTAAAACCCACCTGGAACTAAAAATAATCCATATTCTACCCAATTCCACCCATCGGGATCAGCGTGATAGTGCTGCCAGTGGCGGTTAAGTAACACCAGCCAACCAGGAGGATACCACAGACAAAACCAGTCAAACCAGCTAAATCTATAACCTTCACCTGATGCTTTTCCCTGTTGAGTTTTGAGCAACTGTTCAGCGTGTTGATAAATCACAAGCACTAAGTAGATGAGAGAAAAATTATCTCAAGCACATATCCTAGCCTCATATATATTATCGTGATTTGTATCCTACCCAGGACGTAACATTCACTACATTTACTCTTGAATGGGGGGCGTTTTTTCATGCGATTAAAAATCCCAACCCTGATTCATGCCTACTTTTTTCTGTATTTTTGCATAACCTGGATAGCCACCAGAAGTATAGAACCCATTTGACATCTAAGAAGAGGCTGCAAGCCTCTGAACCATCAACCGAATAAAACAAAGATTAACCTTAGCAGTCGCATTAGGTAGAGTTCTCTCAAAGTTCTTGACAAGAATTTTGCATCTCTCCATCCAAGCATTTGACCGTTCAATTACCCACCTTGCGACCACCGGAACAAACCCAGATTGACCTAATTCCTTCTTTTCTTGTTTTGATGGTTTTGGCGAAAGTTGAAACCTGATTTTCGTCATAATCTGGGGATAAACCTTTTTTAACTCTGCCCTCAGATGTTCAGGGTGATAACCGTGATCTAGTAGGATGGTAATTTTGGGAATATTGACAGGCTTTGATTTGAAATAATTAATATTTTTAGTCAACATCTCAATCAAACCCCGGTCATCAGATACATTCGCTTTGGTGCAATGAGTAAAAAAGGAAAACCCCAGAGTATCAACGGCTAGATGCCTTTTAAAATACTATTATTAATGCTTATTTAGTGATGCTGGTTGGTATACTTTCCGCCAGTGGTTAGAATATTTTGGTCATAAGTATGGTTCGGTAACTGTTGCCGTTCCACCCCACAATACAAGCCAAAATTGTTCTCACTGTGGTCAGAAAATGAAGAAATTTTTGTCTACAGGAGATTTGCCCTCTTGGGCGGTTGGCGCAAGCCTGTCGTCTAACGGCGAGTCGGTGAATGTAGAATCGTTCGCATAAAATACCCGCAGCGCTGCTTCAGTTTGCAAATGTACATTCTAAGAAAGTTACAATTTCAGACCAAGCAGAGGTAGCCGCCGCCGAATCGTAGCGATAAC
>REBL01000248.1 GCA_007692755.1 Nodularia sp. (in: cyanobacteria)
TTTAGTCCACTTCAGTGGACTTTAGCTATTAGCCCGGAACTTAAGTTCCGGGCGGCATAAGAGTGGATCTGTTTACACCGTAGTATTGGGAGATGATCAACACTGCTATATTTAACGTAATGAGCGAAAAATTACGCGTCCTGGAGTTTCTTCTTGATTAATTCGCGCATATACTCGCAGACAAGTTAAAACTTCCCCAGGAACACCGCCACAGTTAAGTTGTAGGTCGTCTTTTGACAAGGTACACACATCAGCGTAGAGTCCAGATAATTGCCGAATCCGCACATCATAGCCCAGGTTAATTGCCGTTTGAGCGATTTTCTTCAAAATGCGTCGTGATTCCTGCTGCAAGTTACCCCACCACGAATAACGCTCAACCGGTGGGATAAAGACTAGGGAGTGGATGGCTTCATCCATGTCAATCCATGCCCGCAGACTTAACAATTCATCAGAATTTGACTCGGCTTGTTGTGTCCGATGCCAGCGATCGCTTAAAGTACTTATATATTGAGTGCGTTGTTCTGGCTGGGACTGTAAAGGTATAATATCGAAGCTAAACACGCTTTTTAAGGCATGATGTAAATCTGGATCTATTTCGATAAATCTCCGGAGTAGGTGAACAAAGCCAGCTAGACAATATAAATGGCCATATTCATCAACTGGGTTAATTCCGGAATTGAGTAATGCTTTTTCTGATAAACATAATCCTGTAACTTTGAGAGTACCCTGAAGTCCGGGGTAAATAATCTCATCTCTGCTGAAAGGAACTTGTTCAAGATGCACATTATCTGCTATAGCACCAATTTCTTGAGCTAAATCTAAAGCCCGCTGTCGCCAAGCTGTGGCGATATTTTCTGGAACTCGCAGCAGTTTCCGGTGAATTTCGTGCCATAATTCCGCATCTGTTTGGCTTTGGAGTGAGAAATTGCCTAAATATACTTTGAGTTCAGCATCAGCCGCAAAGGCTTCTTGCAGATGAATCAGCTTTAACTCACCTGGGGGGGATATCAAAAGTAAGGTATCTTCTGGAATAGAATCTGGCGGTGGTTGCAATAAGCTGGAGATTTCTTGTAGGATCTCGTCACATATCTCTGTTCCAGAATCGAGGGGAAATTCTGTGCGGGCTTTATTTAAGGTGGCTTCTAGTCCGTACAGGCTAAATTTTAGTAGTTTGGCTAATTCTGAGTTTTCTATTGCTAATAATTGACTTAATTGGTGCATGAATATTAATTATAAAATTTATTTTTTGCTCACGCAGAGGCGCAGAGGCGCAGAGTTTTTTATCATGGTTTTGCACCTTTGCGTGAGTTAAAGTTAGTTAATGTATGCCGCAAAAGGGATCGCGTTCTTTGTCAACTTCGTTGGGTTGTAGTTCTAATTCAGCACGGTAAACACATCCGGCTTGTTTGAGACATTCTTGGCTGGTGGATGTCCAGTAGGGAACTTCGCCGGCGTGCATTCTCAAAATGCCTTTGTTATCAAGAGTTACACAATATTTGCAAGGGTAATCTGTGGTGATATCTGGTTTACTTAAGGCACCAATGCGTATCCATTTTTTGCTATTAGTTGTGGTATCTATTTGATAAATATAAAAAGTGTGCTGACTTGTGTGAGGAAAGGGAGGCAAAGGATTACTCACTAAACCGTTTTCTGGTTCCTGTTCGTTATGATGTAGATAGTGAAATTCTCGCAGAAACTTACTATCATCTTTATCTACTTCAAATACTAAGTGATAGGCATTTGGTTGATCAACTGTGGCAGACTCAATCACATTAACGGCAATATCACCTTCATTTAAGTTTTGGTTCGGACGTTCTACGGCAATATTCCACTTCAAATTACCATCAGCAAATAATGCTGAGGTTTCGGAAGCTGCTAATAGGGCTGCACCGACATCAATACCAGGAACGTCGATTAAATAATGGGGATTTCCTTGACACAGTAAGACGCTGAATTGCAGGGTTTGGTCAATTTCAAATTGAAGTTTCACTTTTTTGAGAAACTCAGCTTCTTGCATTCCTAATTTCTTCATCAGGTTTTTGCCGTCAAAGCTTCCCCAGAGTCGTAAGTCTCCTTCTTCGTAATCTTGGCGGTAAATAATATTAGTTAATTGTATCCCTTGCCAATCTGTACGCACCTTAGCGACTGTTTCTGAAGGAGTGATTTGATAAAGTTCTTGTCCGGCTTTGAATATGGGTAAAAGTTCGTTGCTTTGGGTTTTGCGTTTGAAGTTGCAGGGCAAATAATAAAATAGGTTTTTAACGTCTATTTCTAGTTGATTTGCACCTTTTCGCAGTAATTCTTTGGATTCTTCGGGGTCGAATCTGAGTCTTCGCAGTTTTTCGGCGTAGCAAGCACCGGCGGAGGTGGCTAGTTTGGTGAATTCTAAAACAAAGGTAATGCGTTCTGGATTCCAAACGAAATACGGTGAGTTGCTAAATTCTTGATAAATATGGCGCTGTACTAAATCAAGATTACAAGTTTTACCAGAAAGAATTAACCAATCAACTTTGTGGGTGTTCCAAGTATCTGTATCTTGGGCGCTGAGACGACTTTCCATGAGTCCTTTAGCAATGCCAATACCTTCTTTGATGGCGGAAGATGCCGCACGTTCAAATTGCTGGCTATCTAAGGTAACGCTGATACTATCTGGGTCTCTAACTTGGAATTTAATCACACTTTGATGCAGTAATTCTAAAATCTGTTGTTCGGAAACTGTAAAGGTTAACAGTGAATTATCTGCTGGTGGTTTTTGTCCGAGTTGCAGTTTGGCAGCTTCGGCATAATCCCACAATGTATAAAAGGTTTGTAGTCTTTGGGGTGCTTGTTGCCAGCGGGTTGGTAATACTTTTTCGGCTGTATCTAGGGCATCTTTATAAGCAGCATCACCTTCGGGATTTTCTCTATCTAAGCATTTTAATAAGCTACCGCTTTTAAATTTTCCTTGTTCGAGAAAACGTTCGTTTAATTCGGCACTAATTAAATCTTCTAACTTTTCACAATCAAGATCGCCATTGGTTACCGCTGTTAAAAGAAAATCGGCGATCGCTACTTTCAATAATCTGAAGATTCTCAGGGTTATTAATTCACCACCCAACTGTAAATGTCCCGATGAACCTAATAGTTTCGGGGTGAGTTTGTAATAACGTCCACCTAACCCTCTATCTTCATGTTCAGCAAAAGATGGGGTTTTATCTTCTAAAGTTAATTCTATTAACGCTAAGTCAGTAGTTCCACCGCCGATATCCAAAACCAAAACGTTTTGTGACCATTTATTCCCTACTTGGCGACAACGAGTTTTAAATGACTCAATGCCAATATTCAGATTACCGCCAAATTCTCGCCAGAGAAAGAATATGGCTACCGAAACAGCTTCATCGTAGGCGGTTTGGACGTCATCAATACCCAACTGTTCAACTAATTGTCTCACTTCCTTTCGCACTACTGGAGGGGCGACGGTGGGATAAGTCACCACGGCTGTGAGAAATTCGCCCTCAGAAAATTTGCGTCTGGCCCGTTGGCGGTAGTCTTCTGTTAACTCGATGAGATGGGCCCAGGCTGCTTGAATCAGTTCACTAACATGAATTGACTCTTCCTCACCATCTATCATTACCGGAAAAGAACGATCCTGACCAAAATAGCGCTTGGGTGAATGGTGAAATCTGCTGATAATTTCCTTTAATGAACTACTTGTACCTTGGGCGATCGCTTTTTTGCGATTATCTCTGGCTTCTCTTCCCATGCGTAAGCGTAAATCGGGTAAGCTAGCCACTTCCAACTCACTGGGAATTTCTGTATCCCGGCGGTCAATATCTAGAACTACAGGAATTAAATTTTGCGATTCTAAGGTAGGGACACGGAAAACTTCATGATATATCTGGTACAGTTTTTTACTAACCGCCCGGCGGAATTTATCACTATTTCCTAAACATAATTCGATTTGGCGAATGGCTTCCAAAAATCCTGCCTTTTGGTCACTTGCAAAAATTTCACACAAGCGACTCGGTTCAACTTCCAAGTTTTTACTAATATCAGCAATAAACTTTTCCCATTCATAGGGATTGACATCAGGTAACGCTTCTTCAACTGGAGAACTCAACCATTGTGACAGGCGATCGCGCAATCGAATTTCTTGTTCTCTTGGTAAAATTTCCGCAATTGGCACTTCAATAGGGTCAAACAATGTCACTGTAGAATTGGATGTCCCAAAATCTAAAGCAAACCATCCAGGAAATCGTTTTTGCTGTTTTTTAATTGCTTGTTGCAGAACATAATTACTCAGTTGTAAATCGGCGCTAACAGCATCTATATCGATAATTTTTTCATCATAAACTAGAGGTGACCACAAATAGCAGGAAGCTTCACTTTGACGAGGTTCAGATAGTAGCGGATCGCCTAAAGGATCAGAATCAAAATACTCAACAGTTACTTCTAGAGTACAATTAATTGGTTCTGTTAAAGGGGTTTCTAATTTACAAGGATATTGTTCTAACTGCCCAATTTGTGAAATTTTAGGAGTTACCGAATCAAATGGTTTATATGCTTTTTTTATTTGCATTGCTAAGTGATCTGGTGTACCAGTGACAATGCAGTTAATTTTGGCTATGTGAGGTACATTATCACCAGCAGCGACAAGTTGAATAGTGGGCAATTCCAAATATTCACTTTCGTTAATACGTATCTGGAAGTTGGGCGGAAGTCGAATTTCTACAGGCATTGTTTTTCTTGTGTTGGGAAGTGGTTTATTAAAATTTTTTGGCGTTGATGATTGAATATCTGAATTTATTCCGCGCAAAGGCGCAAAGGTACAAAGAAAAAAATACGAAGTTGTTTATGCAGATGTACTAAGTTGTCTTCTAACCCCTCTCTACCTCCGCATAAGACATAGTAGAAATTGCCGAAAGAATCTGTAACCAGGTGGGAATAGCAACTTTACCTGGAGAGTCGCTAGCAGCAATATGTCTGAGTAATTCTTCTTTTTTAGACAAATTTTGTAGCGTCGGAATAATTTGATCTAAAATCCCTTCCAGTTCAGCGTTTACCTGCTGATTGATTTCGCTGACGTATTGTACTAAATGTAAACTGGCACTAGCGATGATTTCATCTCTGAGTCGCAATACGAAAAGTTGATGATTGGCGGTTCTTGGTACGTCTTGACTTTTTTCTGGCGCCCAATCAAAGATTTGACCAATATTATGTTTTTCGTCTTGTCGCGCTAAGGGAAACATTATCTCTGGTGAAATTGTTTTTTCTTGACTATTAATTTCCGAAATAATTGCTTCTTGCCATTGGATAGGATCACATCCCAGTAGCAATTGATAAAATATATCGGCTGCTTCTACACCAAATTTGCTTTCAATTTCTGGTTCCATTTCTGGTTGCAGAAGTTCTTGTAAATAATCACGTTCTGGGGCTATGTGATTTGATAGCTTACTTAATAAATCTGCCACCGCTTGGTGGATGCGATCGCGGGCAAAGTTTTCTAGTTCTTTAACTGTTTTTTCAAAGGACGGATAAAAGTCATCACTCTTTGTCGGTAAGGCACTATTAACTCGATTACCTCGGTTAAATAATTTGCCTGCTGCACCTTTAGATTCCGATAAAGAAATCATCCCATTACTGGCTTTGTTAAACAGCAAAGTCCACTCATTCCAATTGAGAATTTTAAATGTGAGTTCATCTTTAACTACATCACTAACTACCTCTCCTCGGCGGTCTTTGAGTGGTTCTTTTCCTAAATCTTTTTGGAAATTACGATAAGTTTTATCTAAGTTTTCAATGGCAGCACGCAACTCGATTAAATCAGGATTATCTGTTGTGGGTATGCCTTGTTGATGAATTTCTTCAATAATATTTTTCAGGTAATCTTGCTGCTGACGTAAATTATCGGCAGCCCTACAAGTATCTTGATAAAGTTGTTTTAATCCGTGGGTGGCGACGTGATTTTGAATTAATTCCCGGAGTTTAGCAATACCCCCATCTTGGGCAAAGTAACCTAGTTGTCTGCCTAAACGACTCCGAGGATCAGATTCTAACAGCCGTTCACTTAATAGCTGCCATTTTCGTTGCAACCGCTTCGACCGTTCCAGATAATCAGGATAGTCCAAATTTGCCAAAAATTCTGGTGAACCTGCTTTGACGCTACTAGAACGTTTAGCTAACTCAGCTAGTCCTAACAGTGGCGATGATAAAACAATGCGGTCTGGTTGGCTGGTGAATGCACTAGCGGCGTCAATGGTGGTTTGCAGAACTTTTAACCTGGATAAGACATCTTTTTCTGTTAAAGGATGAGGATCGGCTATCAGTTGATCAAGTTCTCGTTCGCCACCTTCACTATCTAACGGTAGCTGGTCAAAACGACCCACACCCACAAGAATCAAATCCTTGAGGTCTTGTCCTGGTCGCTGCTGCTGCATCATGGTGAAAATTTTATTGGCGCGATCGCTTCCGGGGGTTTTCCCATTCAGCAAGACTAAAATTGTCTGTACTTCTGCCAATTCCCGCAGTGATAAAAAGGTATCCCTAGCACCGGAATTAGCCGCCCCTAAGCCGGGAAAATCCAACAAGATAAATTCTGAAGCACCTGTAAAATCCCAAATTTCCCGTGCTATTTTCACCTCAATATCTACACGGCGAATTAATGGGAAGCTGTTTTGCAATAACTTGGTAGGTAATCTCTGGGGTGGACTCGGTAATTTAATATGAACAGGCGGTAAATCCTCAAAATTGAGAGTTTGGATAGCCATTGGCTGTTCGGCTAGCTGTAGCCCCTCACGGGCAGTGATGGCATCAATTTGGTAGCGTCCATTGCACATCGCTTGTCCATAGGATTGATAAGCACGTACAAACAATACCAATTCCCGCAGTAAATAACGTAACTCTAGATTCTTACTGGTGTTCCACGCATCCTCGCACCAATTGACAATATCTCTGCCACTGTTTAACTTTGACGGAGAAATCAGGGTCAGCCCCGCAGCTTTAGCCCTCTGGCTGGCTTCTGCCAACATAAAGCGTAGACATTCATTGACACCTTCATGGGAAAGGTACTCTATAGTAAAGTTACCAATTTGAGTAGTTAAAAAGCTTTCTTGGGGTACAAGATGAATAGCCGTGACATTCCCGGTGGTGGGATTTTCACTAATGGGCAAAGCATCTGCATACCCCATTAAACTCCCTAAAAGCAAGGTCTTACCACTACTAAATTCTCCCATCACCCCAATTTTCACAGGCGATGTGGCAAGTTCTACCGTTTTCTCAGCAGCTTCGCGCAGACGCACCAGACAATCATCCAGGCTGACAGGTATCCAATCTTCTTGTTTCGAGGGATATTGCGGTACTGAATCTATTTTTTGGAGAATAAACTCCCCGTACTCTTTAAAACATTCCAGTTTTTCTGGTTCCATAAAGCATTTTTCCACTTGGCATCAATTTCTGTGAGTTTTATAACATAAATACATGAGATCAGCAGATATTCATGCAAAGTGTTGATCAAACATTTGGCATTTACTACTAAACTATTTTTTCCTACCGGCTTACACAATTATGAACCGGATACTTATGTAAAAAAGATTAAGAATTAAAAATCAACATTATTGATATTAAGTATAATTTTTTCTGTAAATACATTATCCAATTACGTAAATAGCTGACTTCAGATTACCCCTTGATGGGAGCTTTTTATACAAAATTTCAAATTGCAGGCAACAAATTTAATATAGAGACATTTCGATAAAATATCTTGACAAACTATCCATGTATAGCAAAGATTTTGGGAAACGGCACTATTGCTCAAATACCTGATGAATTATCAAAATTTAACTTTCACTGTGGAACTGTTTTAGACCGGGATGAGAACGCAGCACTGAATATTTTGGCGCTTGGACTAAATACGACGGGACACGTCGGAATCTGCGCTTGGGGAGAGAACGACCAATGTTTGAATCTGGTAACAGGCTAAGATAAGGGACTGACAAATAAAAAAATGTTCCATCGCTTTTGAAGCAGGGGGAGCTGGGGAGGCTGGGGAGGCTGGGGGAGAAAGAATCTGCTTATCGTCTTCGTTATCAAAATTGGAATAATTTAATTTCTGGACGTCCCTAGTAACAGCTACAGTGTACACACAAGTCTCGTAGCAATGCCGAATACTGATACAGAGTGATACACGCTGATGATTTGGGGAAAATTCTCTGTGGCGATGATTCGCGGATAGATACCAATGATTTGGGATAATTATCTGCGTCCATCTATGTTGCCAAATGGCTCATGCCAATACAAGTGGATGGATACCAAAGATTTGGGATAATTATCTGCGTTCATTTGCAGTTCAAAATCCAAAATCCACAATTCACTAAGGGTCATGGATTCTGAAAACTTGTCACAAGATACGCTAGCAGAACAACTGCTAGAACTAGCCACAAAATCGGGAGCCGAAGCAGCGGAGGTATATCAGTCGCGATCGCTTTCTCGTCCCGTGTTTTTTGAGGCTAATCGCCTCAAGCAGCTAGAAACCAGTCAATCTGAAGGTACAGCCCTACGGCTGTGGCGTAATGGCCGTCCAGGACTCGCTGTAGCTTATGGTTCTGTCCAGGCACAAGTAATGGTGGAACGAGCGCTGGCGTTGAGTCAACTGAATGAGCCAGAACCAGTGGAATTGCTCAGTAACAGTCAGCCATTTTATCCAGATCTAGGCCAGACTGTACCCTTAGAGGTATTGGTCAACTGGGGCAAAGAAGCGATCGCTCTAATTCGTGATGTCTATCCCGAGGTTCTGTGTAATGGTGATTGGGAATGTGATGTGGAAACTACTAGACTTATTAATAGTCAAGGTTTAGATTGTTACTACACTGATACGACCCTCAGTTGCTATATGTCAGCTGAATGGGTCAGAGGTGATGATTTTTTAAGTGTTGCCGATGGACAAACCCAACGAGACATTCTCCACCCTGAAAAATTAGCTCATCAAATTTTACAAAGGTTAAATTGGGCTAAAGAAAATGTCTCTTCCCCCAACGGTCGCCTTCCTGTTTTGTTTACCTCTAAAGCTGCTGATATGCTTTGGGGCACCGCACAAGCAGCCTTGAATAGCAAGCGCATTTTGGAGGTGTCTTCTCCTTGGGCAGAACGCCTCGGTCAATTAGTCACCTCACCCAGCCTCACGCTCTATCAAGACCCCCAAGCTGGCCCTTACAGTTGCCCTTTTGACGATGAAGGTACCCCCACCACTGATTTAGTTTTTATCCAAGATGGAATTTTACAGAATTTTTATTGCGATCGCACCACCGGTCGCCAATTGGGTATTAACACCACCGGCAATGGTTTTCGCCCTAGTTTTGGTAGTTATCCCACCCCTGGTTTATTTAATTTCTTGATCCAACCTGGTACGGCATCATTACAAGACTTAATTCAACAGATGGATGATGGCTTAATTGTGGATCAAATGCTAGGTGGTGGCAATGGCATTTCAGGTGATTTTTCTATCAATATTGATTTGGGTTACCGTGTAAAAAAGGGTCAGGTAATTGGACGTGTTAAAGATACAATGGTCGCAGGTAATGTTTACACAGCCTTGAAACAATTAGTCGCATTAGGTGGCGATGCTGATTGGAATGGTTCTTGTTATACTCCATCACTAATCGTCGAAGGACTATCCACCACTGGGCGCAATTATTAACTGTTGATTAACCTTTGACTCAAAATCAGGTTTGAGTAATTGTCTAAATATAGGTGCGAATTAACGGCTGACAACCTGACTTCACTTATGTTCTTATTATTTATGAGAAATCCGGGTTTACAGGTTGGGTAAATGGAGATTATCGCTACATTTGGTCACAAGTGATTACAGAAGATGGTAATGCTTCTCCCACCCTCATCGTTAAAAAAGGCGACACGGAAATCCTGAACGCTACAGGATTTAAACTTGTGCCTACTAGTTAAATTTTCCCCCAAGCGATCGCTAATCTAAAGGCGAAATTCGATCACCAGTTTTAGGATCAAAAACAAACAACTGACTTAAATCTAATTGTAGAGACAAGCGATCGCCTGGACGCGGCCGGACATTGGCATTAGTCTGAATATTCAACACCGAAGTCAAACCCGGTAAACTAGCGCGAATCAAAGTCTCTCTTCCTAGAGGTTCCACCACCTGCACCTCAACCGTTAACCCTCCTAAATTCCCCTCTCTAAGTTCTCCGTGTCTCTGTGGTTCGTCAATATAAATATGCTCAGGACGAATCCCCAAATCAAAAGTTTGACCTTGACGTAACTGCACCTGTTCCCTCACCACAGGCGGAACACTCAACGACTGGCCATTCACATCAAACACATTATTTTGATAAATTGCAGGCAAAATATTCATGGGAGGATTCCCCAAAAAAGTTGCCACCATGCGATTAGCCGGACGCGCGTAAATACCTTGGGGATCACCAATTTGTTGAATTTTACCCCGTTCCAGCACCACAATTTTATCAGCCAAGGTCATGGCCTCGACTTGATCATGGGTCACATATATAGTCGTAATTCCCAACTGGTGATGTAGCTGTTTTAACTCCGCTCTAGTATCATCGCGTAACTGGGCATCTAAATTAGACAGAGGTTCATCTAGTAAAAATACTTGGGGTTCACGGGCGATCGCTCGTCCTAATGCTACCCGTTGTTGCTGTCCTCCAGAAAGCTGTTTAGGTTTGCGATCTAGTAGGTGTTCCAAAGAAAGCGATCGCGCCACTTTCACCACTCGTTCTTGAATCAGCTTTGGGTCAACTTTCCGCATTTTCATGCCAAAAGCGATGTTTTGCGCCACCGTCATGTGCGGATACAAAGCATAATTCTGGAATACCATGGCAATATCCCGTTGTCTCGCCGGCACATTATTCATCAGGCGATCGCCAATATACAGATTACCGGATGTGGCAGATTCCAAGCCGGCGATGGTGCGTAAAATTGTCGACTTCCCACAACCCGACGGCCCCACCAATACCCAAAACTCGCCATCGGGAATTTCAAAGGTAATATCCTCGATGGCGGAGACGTTGTTAAATTTACGTCTAATTTCTTCTAGTTGAACTTTTGCCATAAGCCGATTTCAAACTTCAATATTCTATTTATGCAGATAGATGCGGGTGAACTCCTTTTAGACTATCACTCCAGCAGCGCCACAAACTCGTCTTTTGTCAGGTCAGCATCGCGTTAACATTCCTCATTTTGACCAAGCTGGGTGAGACAACAACGAAGCAAACACACGCACTCCCCGCAGTTGATTAGACAGGGGTAAATGACCTTTAGGGGCGCTTAAATCCCAAGTAA
>REBL01000249.1 GCA_007692755.1 Nodularia sp. (in: cyanobacteria)
TAACTGTCCAGCAATATTAAAGTTACGGTTTCCTGTTTCTGAACCTGTAGGCGGCATAATTGAGATTTCTCCAAATTTATTCCTCTCAATGCGTAAGTCGCGGTTTTCTTGACAGAATTCAAAAAATTGTTCATCTGTCATCGGCATTGATGAGGGAAAATGCAATATCAAGGGGGATGAAAGCATGGTAAATCTCTCCTACTTTGCTTACCCAAATAAGTTAATTATATCTATATATAAAAATGGTGGGTTGCGCTTTTGCTAACCCACCCTACGAATATAATAATATTGGTATTAGTCAAATTTACTTGTTAGGCTGGGGTGTCATCCGCAAATAAGGTTTGATTTCTTTGTAGCCTTTGGGGAATTTCTCTTTGAGAACTTCGGGGTCTTTCAATGAGGGTACAATTACGCAGTCTTCCCCATCTTTCCAGTCAGCTGGTGTGGCTACGCTATAGTTATCTGTTAATTGCAGAGAATCAATCACTCGCAATAGTTCATCAAAGTTGCGTCCTGTGCTGGGGGGGTAGGTGAAGCTAAGACGCAGTTTTTTGTTGGGGTCGATAACGAAGACGGAACGCACTGTGATGTTTGCAGCTGCGTTGGGGTGAATCATGTCATAAAGGTCAGAAACCTTTTTGTCTGCATCTGCGAGAATGGGATAGTTGAGGGCGGTTCCTTGAGTTTCTTCGATGTCTCCTACCCAGCCATTGTGGGAGTTAACATCATCAACACTGAGTGCGATCGCTTTTACGTTACGCTTGTCAAATTCGGGCTTTAGTTTGGCAACTGTGCCTAATTCTGTGGTACAAACAGGCGTAAAGTCAGCAGGGTGAGAAAACAGCACTACCCAGCTGTCACCCGCCCATTCGTGAAAGTTGATATCGCCGTGTGTAGAGGCTTGTGTAAAGTTGGGTACTGTATCACCAAGACGGAGAGTCATGCAAGATTCCCTGTAATTATATAAAGGCTTATGTATTTTACATTGCGATCATGACATAAAACACGGTTTTCCCATCGGCTTTGAGCAGTTTGTAACAAAATTTTAATTTTTTATCATATAATTTTTATCATAAAAAGAGAAACAAGTTAATTGAAAATTCACAATTAAGCAATTTCTGATTTTGTGAGAATTGCTTGGTACGCTTGGATGATTTGACGGGCGATCGCACTCCAACTAAAATACTCTAAAGCATATTTTTGGGCATTTAACCCCCGTTGCTGACATTCTTGGGGATTTTGCAAAGCTTCTGCAATTAATTCTACAAAAGCTTCTACCTCTGTTGCACCTACCCAGCCCGATTTGCTATCACGCACCTGTTGCCAAATATGCACTTGGTCAGAAATAACCACAGGTATACCTGCGACCATTGCTTCAGCGACAGCAATGCCAAAATTTTCATAATAAGAAGGCAAAACGAATAAATCAGCAGCTTGTAGTAAACTAGCTTTTAACTCACCACTGACAAAGCCTGTAATCGTAGTATGCGATCGCAGTGGTGAATTGGCAATCTGATCTTTGATCTTTTGCTCATAATCTGGATCTTGAGGATTTGTCCCAGCCAAAACAAAGTGAAAATTGTACTTGGAGACTAAAAGCTTTTCTAAAGCTGGAAGCAACAAATTTAACCCTTTTTTTGGGTCAATCCGCGACATAAACAGCACCAAAGGCGAATCTTGGGGTATTCCCAATTGACTACGGACAACACTCCCCCCATCTCCAATCTTTTCTTCAGGGGGAATCACACCCAAAGGAATCACCAAATCTCGCGTAACCACCCCAAAGCGTTCTGAGATTTTCGCTTCTTGGTCGCTGGTAAAATGTATTGCGGCGGCACCAGCTAGATTACGCCGTTCTATAAGTTCAACATAAAGCTGTTTTAATTGCTTTTTCTTGCGTAAATCAGCCGGATCAAGAGTTCCCAACGGACGTAAAATATATGGTAACTTTTGTTGACGACAGACCCTAGCCGCTGCACTACTTACAGGCGAGAATAAAGCATGAATATGTGCCAAATCATATTCACAAGCGTGAACTTTTAGCCATTTTAATAAATCGAGGGAAAACTTATAGCGACGAAATGGGGCGCAACGAAAATAAATAATTTCATAACCATCTTGTTTCACTGGACAATTTAAAGTCACATCCAGAGGTTTTTGTCCAGTATCCCCATTACTATCAGTCGTGAGAATTGTAATTTCTACTTTCTCTTTTGCCAACGCAGAAGACAGCCCGATTACCATTTGGCTGGGGCCGCCATAAATCAAAGAAATTGAAGGAATAATCTGTAAGATTTTCATGATATTGCGTTTTTTTTACACCTTTTCGCAAATTTTCAACTATTAACTAATTCTTGATAAAACTCAAATTGCTGCTTGGCTAAAGCCTGATTAGTATATTTATTCATCGTTTTTTGATAACCACTTTCACCGATACTTTTAGCTACATTTGGTTGGTCTATTAATTGAACTAAGCAACTAGCCAAAGCTGTAATATCGCCTTCAGGAAATACTAAACCAGCATCCCCAATTACATGGGGAATTTCACCAGAATCGGAACCAATCACCGGCACTTGGCAAGCCATAGCTTCTATTAGTACATGACCAAATTGCTCTTTCCAGCCTACAGCAGTTAAGGTTTTAAATTTATAAGTAGTTTCTGAAGGTAAGACCAAGGTACTCATTAAGTTGATATAATTTGCAACTTCATCATGAGGGACACTTTCTACAAAAATTACCCGGTCTCTAATATTATTTTCTGTGGTAATTTTGATTAATTCTGCTTGTAACTCTCCCCGTCCCAGTAATAATAATTTCCAAGGTTTATCTTTGATACTCACTAAAGCTTGCAAAAGTGTTAATAAACCTTTTTCCGGGACAAAACGCCCCACAAATCCCACAACGAAATCTTCAGATTTAATACCCAACTTACTAGCCAATTCTGGTTGCTTTTTAGGAGTAAATAAGCGTTCATCAATACCCAGTTGTGGCATAACTTTAATTTTACCTTGATAACCTCGTTCTCTGAGAACTTTCGCTCCATCTTGATTACCAGAAATGATGCCGTGACTATGCTTAAGATTAAATTTTTCTAATAAAGCCACAGGAAACTTTAGTTCGTAAGGCAAATTCCACCAAGTAAAAAATATATTTTTTGCCTGAAGTCCTAATAGCTGATTGAGCAAAATCATTTGAGCATATGCTAATCCTTTAGACCCTTGTTCTACTTGGATAACTTGGGGGCGAAATTCTCTTAATAAAGAGATTAGGTCAGTACCAAAGGTCAGAAGACCTTGATTATTTTGGCTAAAGTTAGAAATTGGGACAATTCTAAAATTACCTTCGTCGCGGTATTGAGTTGTAATAACTTTGTTTTGTACACCCCCAGGTTTCCATGTTTTAGGGACAATAACTGTCACCTCAATTCCAGCTTTTAATTGCGCTAAGGCACGTAATTTTTCACAGTTAAGGTCTACAATATAGGAATGACTAGCAACTAAGATTTTCATAGAATTTGGCTATTTATAAATAGTCAGATGTCAAAATTAATTTGTTTTAGCTAATGACCAATAATTTACCCTGAGCGCAGTCGTAAAGCCCTGACAGGCATAGCTGCGCTTACCATGTAGCATCTAGCAGAGAAAGGTTAAATTTATTGGTCAAGGTGACTATAAGTTTGACCATCATTCCAGATTGACTGAATGACAGTACCCAAGGCTTTCAAAAAACCTAAAGTATAAAAAATACCGCGAGTGACAATTTTCATGGGGGAACCACTTTTATTACAAGGAGGGTGTCCTAGAACATGACAGTCAAATAAAGCGGCGTATAGGCGTAAAGCCTGGATGGCATTCAGGTTTTTTAGCGCCATTAAGAAATGATTGTGGTAGAAGGTGAGTTGATACTTGAGCGATCGCATACTAATATCATGACAACCCCCAGTTTCTTCGCCCAAATGTATCAAAGCAGACTCTGGGTCATACCAAATTTTATATCCCGTCTGTCTGATTCGCAGACAAAAGTCTGATTCTTCGCGCACTGCACTACCGCGAAACCTTTCGTCAAAATTCAATCCGTGTTTAGTAAAAATTTCGCGGCGAAAAGACATATTACAACCCCTAGCCGTCAGGACTTGCTGGGGTTTAATTGTGTGGACTAAATCAATGTGATACCAAGCGATTCCAGGGTCCATTGCTTGGGGAGGCAAATATTCAATCTGCAACTCTCCACCCGAATCACTTAATTTGTCTCTGTCGAATACCCGCCCAGCAACCGCCCCTATTTCTGGATTCTGCACATAGTTTTTGGCATGGGCGGCTAAAAATTCCGGGGTCATTTTCACATCATCATCAATAAATAAAATTATTTCACCTTTTGACCGCCGCACCCCATAATTACGCGCCCCTGGTAAACTAGCCCAATCTAAGCGAAACCATTGAATTTTATTTGCTGCTGAAATTTCTTCTAGGTAAGCGTGAATTTCTGGTTGGTGTGTGGGAGATTGGTCTACTACCAAAACTTCAAAGTTGGGATAGTCTTGATTTAAAACATCTATAATACTATCTCGCAGCGTTTCTTCTCTCCCATAGGTGGGGATAATTACGGAAATCAAAGGCAAATTATTCATGTGTGTTTGATAAAGAATATTTTGCTCCGAGAATATGTTGCAGCAGATAGCAATTAACTTGCTGCTGCTTCTGCGTATAGCCGATCAAATAAATCATTTTGTGTTTGTGAGTTATTAAAACTTTGAAATTGGGCTAATGCCCCGGCACTCAGGGATTCGTAATGTTCTAGTTTATCTGGTCTATCAATAAATTGAATTATTTGTTGCAATGCTTGATCTGCGAGATCATCATAGGTATTGTTAATAGTATCCCAATATTCATCTGTTTTCATTTTTTCCTTGTCGTACAACCAATTACTCCAATGTCTAATTTCATTGATAGGTAAGTTGAGAAAATATCCATTTTTACCATGAGTCAAAAATTCTGGTAAGGCACATACATTAGTAGTAATTGCTGGAGTCGCAACTGAAAAACCTTCAATTATACTATAGCCGTATGTATCGTGTAATGTTGCCATTATTTGAAAATGGCTGTGTGAGAGTAAATCAATAACTTTTTCGTTAGAAATATTTTTATAATGAATAATATTATCTAAATCAAGTAACTTTAAATCTTCTGCATACTTTGTAGTATCAGGAAAATCGGTAGGTACTCTTGGCCCATGCTTGAGTCCAGATACTATATTCACGATAATAGGTAGTTTTAATTTTTCGGCTTTTTTCGCTAATCTTAAAGCAACAATTCCTCCTTTTCTAGCTAGATGATTACCTACAAATGTAAGTGTTAATTTTTGGTTTTCCTGATACTTTTTAGGCTGATTAGCTCTGAGAGGAAAGTTAGGTTGAATAATATCTACTTTCCTCATGATCTGATCTCGTGTCTGCCAGCCTGCTATTTGACGCAAAAACCTCATTTTGGCATAATCCGATATGGCTATGATTTTACAGCAATTATCCAGGGATAAGCGATTATTTAAGAAGTTGTAAATTCTCCTTTCCACATTATTTTTGGGATTATTATATAAAAAAGTATGATCTTCACAAGTAACAAACCAAGGTTTATCGGTATATTGAATGCTATTAAAAGAATGTACTACTTGGTATTGTTTCCATGACGGTTGCCAAGAGTCAAAGCTTTCAAAAGGAGACCAGATTTTTTTTAAAGGATACCTGCCTGTAGGAAAAGGTTTAGCACGAATAATTTTATGTTTAGAACTACGAGGTAAATTAGGAATGCTAAGGTGTTTTTGGCCTGTTACGAGTATTTTTGCCATTTTGATTTTACTAGTAATTGGATAGGATTGAACTTCGTATAATTAAAAGTCACGCGATTTGCAGTCATCAATTAGGTGTTTAGCTTTATGCGTTTCTTCGGCACTTTGGTTTTAGGCTCATGATTTTTTGTTTCAGATTTATCAATTACTGGCAATTTAAACAATACACCTGCAAAAAACCAGTAGTATACAGCCACTGGATCAACATCTAACGGATAATAGTAAGTATTATAGCTGATAAACAGTATAAACACCCACAGAGCCGCACCATAAGTGCGTAAATTAGGGTCTTCTATGGAACGATATGTTTTGAAACCAGTAATTGTCAGGGTTGTGACCATAACTAAAAATCCTATTACTCCCACAATACCTACCTCCCATAAGACCTTCGGGTAATATGTTTCTACTAGCTTTGTCCTACCCAATGCCCTAGCCGAATTAGTTGCTCTACCTAAGCCACTACCTATGGGGCTAGCTACATTTCTCCAATTTTCCTCAAACTGCTGGAGGATAAACGCTTCAGGTGGTGAGGCTTCCACACGTCCCACAAAACTGTCTGTCCGTTCTTGCACAATTTCTGGGTTAGACACTATGGCAATTCCCAGAATCAGGGCAAGTCCTATTCCCATGGGGATAAAGCGTTTCAGGTTACGAATTTGACCAGTAATTAATAGCAAGAGTACGAAGCAGACTGGCACTAGCGCCAAGGCAATTCTCTGTCCAGAGATGACTGCATTAATAAAAACTGTTGCCAAAGAACCTAAACCTAGTAGCCGCCAAATAATTGCAGGATCTGTAAAACCAGTAGCAAAGGCAAAAAAGGTGCTAGAAATCAAAAACCATGCCCATTGCCAAGGGGCGACAAAGGTTCCTGGTAAGCGAATTACTCCCTGGCTAGGACTATAAAGTAAAGAACCCCCAAAATAACACCGGGCTTCTAGCGTTGCTCTAAATAGTTCATTTCCCGATGCATTTCTGGTTCCTTCACAGACTCCAGTTAGTAGTAACAAGTATTGAATAATCCCCAACCCACAGCAGATAAGTATGATTACAACCTGTAGGCGCGATAAAAATAGAAAATCTTTTTTATTGCGAATTAAATAGTAAGCACAACTAATTAAGGGTAGGTAGCCCAAAAATACTTTTAGTCCCAGAATCCCCATTGCTATGGGCATTTCATTGGGAGGTGTTTCCAGTAGTCCCACAGTGGGGGGATTGAGTTGTTGTCCACCATTGATAAATATCAGTGTTAGCAGGCAAAAGCCCAACAAAACAAACAGCGGAGTCTTAATGGCTTTGGGAAGTATAAAAGGTAACCCTTGCTTGCGGCAAGTTTGCCAACATACAATCAAGGCGGGAATGTAGAGAGAATCTTTAGCTAATTGCAGAATAGGACTGCTGCCAATGTAATAAGTGATAGTACCCGCAAATGGCATATAAATCAGAAAAGCAAACAAGGCTTGGCGGGGATATTTGTAGGAAAAGGACATGATGATAATTGCCCCAATGCCAGCAATTGCCACCTTAATTCCACCTACTAAAAAAAGCAGTATGCCAAAAAAAACACTGGTAAATCCCGCGGAAGTCAGCAAGGTGGTAAATTCTTTACGTGCTTGAGCTTTTTGACGCTTTTGGGCTAACCGTTCCTTAAGGCTAGAAGTAGAAGCTTCCTTTGTCTCCTGCTTCTTTGAGTTTTTCGATTTTTGGGATTTTAACTGCAATTTTGGCATAAACAAGAAAATTTATATTATAGTTTACAAATAAATTGTGATGAATATAAATTGTATATATCCATCGGCTAAGGTACAATTTTATCTGAGTTCATCTGCATTTATCTTCTCTTCTCGGCGGTTCATGGTTTCTTGCTGTACTTCACCAATATGAAGTTTGCAATGACATAGGTCTAAAATTTTCACCCACCTACTTATTGAGAAGACGATGACTTTCAAAGTTTACAACTTCTGCATTTGAATTAGGCTGTTCATATGCAAAAGCTGTAATAAAAAAGGTGTTTTGATTAAAAAGTTATACCGTAAGGTGTTGCTGGACTTGAGATACTAATTCATTTGTCCAGTGGTTAGCTAGTTCAGCACTAGCGGCTTCGACCATGACTCTGATCACAGGTTCTGTCCCAGAAGCCCTGACCAATATTCTTCCCGTGTCACCCATGGCAGCTTCGGCTAAAGCGATCGCTTGTTGTACTGGTATACAATTTTGCCAATTCAATCGGCGATCGCGATCTATGACTCGGACATTCCGCAATAATTGGGGATAAGTCTGAAAGCTTTGGTCTACCATTTCACTCAGGGGAACACCAGCCTGTTTGACTAAAGCTGCTATGTGTAAAGCCGTTAACAAACCATCACCAGTAATGGCGTAATGGCGGCAAAGAATATGACCAGATTGTTCACCACCTAACATTCCCCCAGTCCGCATCATTTCTGCCTGTACGTATTGATCCCCTACGGCGGTGCGAATTAACTTCCCACCCTGTGCTTGCCAAGCCCTCTCAAAGCCTAAGTTGGCCATGACTGTGGAAACAATTAGGTTATCTGGCAATTGTTGCTGTTGTTGCAGGTGCAGTCCCCACAGATAAAGTATGTAATCGCCATCTACTTGCCTACCAGTATGATCTACAGCTAAAACGCGATCCGCATCGCCATCAAAGGCAAAGCCCAAGTCGGCGTGATGTTCCATGACTGTGGCTTGCAGAATTCCGAGGTTAGTGGAACCGCAATTAACGTTAATGCGATCGCCATCCGCTTGATTATGTAAGCTGATGACCTCTGCCCCCATTTGGGTAAATACTTTTGGTGCTAACCCAACTGCTGCACCCCAGGCTAAGTCTAAGACAATTTTCAGTCCTTGAAGATTCACCGTGTTCTGCAAAGATTGTTTCAAGGTTTCGCCGTACTGACTGACTAATTCCCGGCGCGAATAATGCCTTCCACAATGACGCACTTTACTTGTAATTGTCTGCCCGCGTAGTCCTGCCTCAATCTCTGCCTGCAACACTGGAGATAACTTTGCGCCATTGCCATTAAAAATTTTAATCCCGTTGTCTTCTGGCGGATTATGACTGGCAGAAATCATGACTCCACCGATGGCTTCACTAATGCTGGTTAAATAAGCCACGGTGGGAGTGGGACATAACCCCAAATACCAAACCTCCACCCCGGCTGCTGTTAGCCCGGCACTTAAAGCCATTGCCAACATATCGCTAGAGTTTCGGGAATCTTGCCCCAGGATGACTGGCCCTGGTTGACAACTATGACTTTGCAAAACCATACCTGTCCAAAAACCTACTTGTAATGCTAAGGGCGCATTCAGTAATTCTCCGACTTCTCCACGAATGCCATCTGTGCCAAACAAAGCAGTCGTTGGTAGTGATACTAAGTTCAGCGCAAAATTGCCATTTAAACCTTTTCCTGATTTGTGAGATTCGGACTGAGAACTACCGCGAATGTCCTCTTGGGTTTTATTTATAGATGTAACCATAAGTTTAATCTCCTCACACCATCACATTGGAAAATATCACTTTACACGTTAACTCAGCAATTTCAACTGGGCTAACTGTTTATCTGTAATATATACTCGTTTTGATTTTTAAAATCAGCTTAATACATAATTTTAAGTAAAAATACGTAATTATTCCCCTGTTCTTTGTCAGTATTTTATGTGGCGCGGATTTTCTAATATTTGATAGTTCTGAATTGAATTCTTCCCTGGGATAGTTATTAGCGGCTATTTGGCAATTTATTTAAAGGCTGAAAAACTGTGAATATGAGAATTTTACAGCGAGATTCCCGGTCAAACTAGAATTTAGCTCAGGATAACAAATTCTGGCTCAAATCTTCGTTGTGAAGTTTCTCAATTACTGAGCCTCATTGAGTTTTCATCAAACTATAAGTTCTGGCTACTTAAAAAATTTTAATATAAATTCTCATCAAATAGTTTTAATCTAACTTTTTGATGGCAATTTTTAGCCATTCATAAATCGTAACTTCGGCAGTTAACCTTTTAAAGTTGAGAAATTTAGTATGACCAGCAATTTAGCCAGCAAATTACGTCTAGGCACTAAAAAAGCGCATACAATGGCAGAAAATGTAGGTTTTGTCAAGTGTTTTTTAAAAGGAGTAGTTGAAAAAAACTCTTACCGGAAACTAGTTGCTAACTTTTACTTCATCTACTCCGCGATGGAAGAGGAGATGCAAAAGCACCATCAGCACCCAATTCTCGCCAAAATCAACTTTCCCCAACTCAATCGTCAGCAAACTTTAGAACAAGACTTGAGTTACTATTTCGGGGCTAACTGGCGGGAACAAATTAAGCTATCGCCAGCAGGTGAAGCGTATGTGCAACGCATTCGCGAAATATCTCAAACAGAACCAGAATTGTTAATCGCCCATTCCTATACTCGTTATTTAGGTGATTTATCAGGGGGTCAAATCCTCAAAAACATTGCAGTGACAGCGATGAACTTATCGGAAAATCAAGGTACTGCTTTCTATGAATTTGCAGAGATTACCGACGAGAAGGCATTTAAAACCCAATACCGTCAAACTCTAGATGAATTACCTCTGGATGAAGCTTCAGGCGATCGCATTGTCGAGGAAGCTAACTCCGCTTTTGGGATGAACATGAAGATGTTCCAGGAATTGGAAGGTAATTTGATTAAATCCATCGGTGTCATGTTATTTAACAGTCTCACACGTCGCCGCAATCGTGGCAACACTGAACTGGCTACGGCTGAGTAGTTTTTGTTGAGTTAAGTTTTGCAAAAATATCGGGGCAGCTTCTTTGGGGTCACCTGATTTGAGGTCAGGCGATGGCGGGGAAGTTGCCCCAAATGTTTTTTTAGTGTCCTGACTGGGGGAAAATAGTAACAGACGCAATTATTGCCTTAGTGCATATCTCTAACTAAACAATGGCTACAAAAATTCCTGTCACAGTGATCACAGGCTTCTTAGGCAGTGGTAAAACCAGCTTAATTCGCCACCTACTACAAAACAACCAAGGTCGCCGGATTGCAGTTTTAGTCAACGAGTTTGGCGAACTGGGTATTGATGGTGAATTGTTGAAGTCCTGTCAAATCTGCCCCGAAGATGGGGAAGATGGGGGTAATATTTTTGAACTCACTAACGGCTGCTTATGCTGTACCGTGCAGGAAGAGTTTTATCCCACGATGCAAGAATTAATCAAGCGGCGAGATAGTATTGACTGTATTTTGATTGAAACTTCTGGTTTAGCTTTACCCAAACCTTTAATTAAAGCCTTTCGCTGGCAAGAAATTCGCGCCGCCGCCACAGTTGATGCAGTGATTACCGTAGTAGATTGTGCTGCTGTAGCATCAGGCACATTTGCCAGTAATCCAGAGGCGATCGCTGCCCAACGGCAAGCAGATGATAGTTTAGAACATG
>REBL01000243.1 GCA_007692755.1 Nodularia sp. (in: cyanobacteria)
ATGCTTTAGCAATTACCGGACGTAACAAAAAAGAACTCCTCAAACAAATTGATGCTGCTCGTAAAGGCGTAAATACAGCCTTTGAAAAAGGTACAGACTGGTTAACACCATTAGGTAGTTACTTTACAGCCAAACCGTTAGGAAAAACAGCAGATGTCGCTTATGTTTATCCAGCTGCTGTGAATTCCTATATTGGTATTGGTCGGACAGTTTTCCGCTTATTCCCCAAAGTTTTCGAGGACTTAAAGAGTAATAACCTCTATAACCGTGCTGCTGATGTGGAAAAATTGGTTTATCCTCGCAGTTTCCCCAAACTCGCCACTAGACAACTAGAAACCCTCGAAAAAGAATTATTAGATGATTCCCTGGGGATGTTTGAAAGTGAAATCGCCTTCGCTAGATACATGACAGCGATTTTCCGAGATGACTTTCAAGTGAAACCAAAATGCGTCTTTGGCTATAGCTTAGGTGAAACCAGCATGATGGTAGCCCAAGGAGTTTGGAGTGATTTTGAAGGCGGAAGTAATACCTTAAATTCATCACCTTTATTTGGCGATAAATTATCCGGTGCTAAAAATGCAGTACGTCAATATTGGGGTTTAACAAATACCGCAGAATTACAAGAAGATAATTTCTGGGCTACTTATGTCCTCATGGCCAAACCTTCCCAGGTGGAAGAATGTTTGAAAAATGAGCCACGAGTTTATTTAACTCAAATCAACACACCAGAAGAAGTATTAATTGCTGGAGAAAAAACAGCTTGTCAGAGAGTAATTAAAACTTTAGGTTGTAATTCTTTCCCCGCACCCTTCGACCATGTAATTCATTGCGAAGCTATGCGGTCAGAATACGAAGAAATCACCAAAGTTAATAGCTTACCCACCCAAGAGTTACCAGACATCACATTTTACTCAGCCGCAGAGTACCAACCCATCAAACTTGATAGAGATGTCATAGCTAAAAGTATAGCCACCGGACTGTGCCAACAACTTGACTTTCCCCAATTAGTCAACCGTGTCTATGACGATGGTGTAAAAATATTTGTCGAAGCTGGCGCAGGTGGAGTTTGTTCTCGATGGATTAGTAAAATCTTAGAAAACAAAGAACACATTACCGTATCTCTCAATCGTCGAGGTATGGATGACCACACATCAATGGTCAAAGCCTTAGCAAAACTTGTTAGCCATCGGGTGAATTTAGATTTATCGCCCCTGTACAATCTCAGTACAGTTACAACCAAACAGAATAAATTAACTCTAAGAACAATCACCTTGGGCGGTAAATCAATTGCAGGTGCAATTTTGAGTGAAGAAAACCGTAAATACTTCCAAAATATTGCTAGCAACCTCAACAGTTATCGAGTAGAAAAACTGCATCAAAACATACCATTTGCCAGCGAATTAGACAACATCAATCCCCCAACTCAGCCAGCCGAAGACCCAACAAAAAATATCATGGAACACGGTTTTGAGCTTCCAGAAGAATTACAATCTTCTGAGTCAACAGTTCTGGCACAGAAAACCCAGCAACCAATTGTGTCATCTCCAGCTACAAACCATCAACTTGATAACACAATTAGAATGTCCGAATTAAACAAAACTCAGTATCAAAAACTGAGCGATAACAATTACCAAATCACTCAAAATCACGCGGCATTCCTCCAAGCCAGAAAAGATTTTAGTAAACAAATGAGCGAAATCATTCAATTACAGTTAGTTTGTGCCGAAAACTTATTGAATGAAGAATCATAGATGGTCAGTATGAATTAGTTATCTCACGCAGAGGCGCAGAGGCGCAGAGAGTAAGAGATGAGAGTAACACTCTAATTCAGCAATGCCAAACATCATTAGCTAAATAGAGAAATCTCACTCATCACCTAAATTCTTCCTTTCTTCTTTCTTCCTTTGTGTCCTTCGCGCCCTTCTCCCAAAGGGAGAGGCTAGCGCCAACGTGGTTCGTTAAAAAAAGACCTCTCACAACACAAACACGATTACTACAACCCCCCATTAAAAAAAACGAGGTATAACCATCGTGATTCCCGTAGACACACTACCAGATAAACACAATAATAGCCTAAAATTTACCACCAATCCCCACAGTCAAAACCTCACATGGAAAGGTTGCTTAGATAGTATATCCTTCCAGGAATCAGCCATCAAAAACAAGCTACTCACATTAGACAAACCCTGCTACATCCTCAAAATTGCCGGCAAAATCGGTGTTACAAACGAAGGCTACTTATGTCCTCCAGAAAATAACACCACAGTACAAACCGAACTTATTACCTTTATTCCCCCAATCAATTTACAACAACTAGGAGACTCAAACTTCCTAGCTGCTCACGGTGTAAAATACGCTTATGTAACTGGCGCAATGGCTGGCGGAATAGCCTCCGAAGAAATGGTTATTGCACTAGGAAAAGCCAAAATCTTGAGTTCATTTGGTGCAGGTGGCTTACCTCCAGAACGTTTAGAAACAGCCATTAAACGCATTCAATCAGCCTTACCTCATGGTCCCTACGCCTTCAATTTAATTCACAGCCCTAACGACATGGCAATTGAACGCCGGGCTGTGAACTTATACCTCAAATATCAAGTAAGAACCGTAGAAGCTTCAGCATTTTTAGACTTAACCCCCAACATAGTTTATTACCGTGTTGCCGGACTAAGTTTAAATGATGCCAATCAAATCGAAATTAAAAACAAAGTCATTGCCAAAGTTTCCCGGCGAGAAGTAGCTAGTAAATTTCTCCAACCAGCACCAGCAAGAATACTTAAAGAACTGCTGGAACAAGGATTAATTACTGATTTACAAGCCAAACTTGCGACTAAAGTGCCGATGGCTGATGATATCACCATCGAAGCTGATTCTGGCGGACATACAGATAATCGCCCTTTAGTCTGTTTATTACCTTCTATTATTAGTTTGCGAAATGAAATCCAAGAACAATTTCAATATCAGCAACCAATTAGAATTGGAGTAGCTGGCGGAATTGCCACACCTCAATCAGCTTTAGCAGCTTTTATGATGGGTGCGGCTTACATCATGACTGGTTCAATTAATCAATCATGCGTGGAATCTGGGGCTTGTAATCATACCAAAAAATTATTAGCTCAAGCTGAAATGGCTGATATGATTATGGCTCCAGCCGCCGATATGTTTGAAATGGGTGTGAAGCTGCAAGTCCTCAAACGCGGCACAATGTTCCCCATGCGGGCGCAAAAGTTGTATGAAATATACCGCAACTATAATTCAATTGAAGAAATTCCCATTGCAGAAAGACAGAAATTAGAAAAGCAAATTTTCCGCAAAACTCTGGCTGAAGTCTGGGAAGGAACAGCAAGTTATTTATCTCAGAAAAACCCTGAGAAACTAGGCAAAGCTGTTAATAATCCGAAGCTGAAAATGGCATTAATTTTTCGCTGGTATTTAGGATTATCTTCCCGTTGGTCTAGTTCTGGGGAGAAAGGTAGAGAAGTCGATTATCAAATTTGGTGTGGCCCTGCAATGGGTAGTTTTAATGATTGGGTGCGAGGTTCCTATTTAGCTGAACCAGATAATCGTCGGGTAGTTGATGTTGCTCATCACATCATGACTGGAGCAGCATTTTTATATCGCATTCAAAGCTTGAAAATACAAGGAATGCAAACCCCCGATGATTACAGTCAATATTGCCCAGATTTTCCTCAATTATTGGAGATGTAAAAATGACTTTTAAACAAGCTTATAGTGCAGCCGATATTCAAGCATGGCTAGTGACTAATCTGGCTGAGTTAATTGGGGTAGAAACTGATGAGATAGACATCAGTGAGAATTTAGAAACTTATGGTTTAGATTCCGCCCAGGCCATGACTTTGGTCAGCAAATTAGAAAAATTGTTGGGATTTCAACCATCACCGGTTCTGCTATGGCACTACCCTAATATTGATGCTCTTTCACAGCGTTTAGCTGAAGAATTACAAGAAGGTTTAGAGGTTAAAGACGGTCAAATTAACTCTTCAATTGTAAATTTGGCAGATGAAGTTGTCCTTGACCCCGCCATCCATCCTAGTAATGCAGTGAGTGTGTTTACGGGTGAACCAAAGCATATCTTTTTAACCGGGGGAACTGGTTTTTTAGGCGCTTTTATTATCCGGGAACTACTACAAGAAACCGATGCGGATATATATTGCTTAGTCCGGGCTGCTAATGCAGAAGAAGGCAAAACCAAACTGCAAAAGAATTTAGAACAGTATGCAATTTGGGATGAGAAATTTAATTCTCGACTGATTGCTGTTGTTGGTGATTTAGCCCAACCACTTTTGGGTATTCCCTCTGAACAGTTCCACATCTTAGCTAGCAATATTGATACCATTTATCACAGTGCGGCTTTGCTGAATTATGTTTATCCTTATTCAGCACTGAAAACAGCTAACGTTTTAGGAACTCAAGAAATTTTAAGGTTAGCTTGTCAGACCAAAGTCAAGCCTGTGCATTATGTCTCCAGTATCGCTGTTTTTGAATCAACTGCTTATGCTGGTCATTTAGTTGAAGAACAGGATGAATTTAATCATTGGGAAGGGATTTATCTTGGTTATTCTCAGACCAAATGGGTGGCAGAAAAGTTAGTTAAGGTTGCCCGTGATAGAGGTTTACCTGTAACTATTCACAGACCGCCATTAATTTCAGGAGATAGCAAAACAGGTATCTGTAATACCCATGATTTTATCAATTTGATGACCAAGGGCTGTCTACAAATGGGAAGTTTTCCTGATGTCGATTATATGTTAGATATGTCCCCTGTGGACTATGTAAGTAAAGCCGTTGTTTACCTATCTAGACAAAAACAATCCATTGGGAAAGCTTTCCATTTACAACATCCGCAACCCATTTCTTTAAAAGATTTAGTTGAATGGGTGCGGACTTTTGGTTATCCTGTGGAGATGATTCCCTACGAACAATGGCAATCAGAGTTAATCAATAATGTCTCTTCTGTTGAGAATCCTTTATACACTCTGCGTCCTTTTTTACTAGAACGCTGGTCTGATGAACAATTAACTATTCCCGATTTGTACCTGCAAGCGAGAAGACCAACTATTAGCTGTCAGGAAACTCTGAAAGCTCTCGCAGGTAGTTCTATTGTTTGTCCACCAATTGATTCGCAATTATTGATGACTTATACTTCCTACTTAATTCAGACTGGTTTCTTGACTCTGGCCTAATTAGTTCTGTAAGTAACATCAAATCAGCTTAATGCCAATTTTCTTTTTTTGTGTACTTTACAATTTGTTGATCCTCTGATTTTGTGTATTTGCATACAGAAATGAATCATTGGTTAAGAATAGTTGGAAAGGAGCAGTAGAGACGTTTCAGTAAATGTCTCTACTTTATTTTGAGAATAAATATTTAAATTAAGTTTATTCATTTGGTTTTGCTCTATAATAGTAATTACTAGCGTAAATATTTATCTAAGCCAATATATAAATATTAATTAATCAAACTTCAATATAAACGAATTTAATTGATCATAAATTTGCATTTAAAAAAAAGCCCTTGATGAACTTTTTAACAAGTTGAAATTAGCTCGCACAAGCAGTTCCAAGGGTAATGAACTGTAATAATTTTAGTAGTTTCAACCATAATTATTAAACGGTACATCACGTAAAGCTAGGGACTTCCAAGCTGTACCAAGAGAATTGAATTCACCAATCTTCTGAAATGAACACAACAAACCAAGTTCAGCGTAAACAAACAGCTCTGATTACTGGGGCTGCGGGTGGTATTGGCTACGAACTAGCATATATTTTTGCCTCTCATGATTACAATTTGGTATTAGTAGACCGAATTGGGATAAAACTCCAGGAAATTACTCTGAAATTTCAAGAGGAATTTGGCAATTTAGTTACAACTATTGTCAAGGATTTATCTATATCCACATCTCCTCAAGAAATTTTTACGGAGTTGCAAGCAGCAAACATTCAGGTTGATGTGCTGGTGAATAATGCCGGATTTGGCATCTATGGATTATTTAACGAAACAGACCTGACATCTGAATTGGAAATGCTACAACTAAATGTGGTGTGTCTCACCCATTTAACTAAGCTCTTCCTGAAGGATATGGTCAAGCAAGGCCATGGCAAAATATTAAACGTTTCTTCGGCTGCGGCTTTTCAACCAGGCCCGTTGATGGCGGTTTATTTTGCTACTAAAGGCTATATCCTATCATTTTCTGAGGCGATCGCCAATGAATTAGAAGGTACAGGTGTCACAGTGACAGTGCTTTGCCCAGGCTCAACCACATCTGCCTTTCATGAACGAACGGGGATGGCAGACTCTAAACTAATGAAAGGTAAAAGGATGATGGATGCCGCAACAGTGGCTAAAATCGGTTATGATGCCCTAATGAAAGGCCAAACCATTGTTATCCCTGGTCTAATCAATCAAATCCTGGCAAAAAGCGTCAGCTTTACACCCAGAAGGCTAGTGACGAAAATTGTCAGAAATATGCAAGAAGATAAGTAACAGGACACTAATCAGTATTGCCAACACTGCAAATGACAACCAGAACTCGCCACAACCACAGCAGCAAGATAATTGTCAGCAGGTGTTAGCTCGAAGAGACTCCAATTGTCAGATGTCTGTAACTGGGCTGGTTCGGTAGGACTGAGCAATATTTCAATTTGTTCTAACTGAGCTAGTCCTTCTCCAGTTGCTTTTAAATACGCTTCCTTGCAAGTCCAATAACGGAAAAATATTTCTTGCTGTTGACTAGGAGATAGCGATCGCATTAAAGTATATTCTCTCGGTAAAAAGAACCTTTTGGCAAGGGCTTCTACATCAGACATTCGGCGCATATACTCTAAATCTATGCCAATTCGTCCTTGATAGCTCACTGCACACAGCGCTAAACCCTGGGAATGAGACAAATTAAACCATAAACCACTCTTAGCTAAAGTATCCGCCAATACTGGTTTGCCACGCTCTTGATAATCAAACAATACTTGTTGCGGCTTAATATCCAAGTAGCGACCCAATATACTCCGTAGGATACCTCGACCCGCGATAAAACGCTGGCGATGTTCCTGAAAATGGAATCGGTTAGCACGAGAAACTTCGTCACTCGAGAGAGTAGCTAGCAAATTTTGTCTCTGTGCTTCTGAGACATCAAGGTTAATGCGCCAGACATGAGCATCATTTGCTAATAGAGTCAAATTTTTCGGTACAGATAGCCACAAATGATTAAGAGCCGTCATTGATTGCATGAGTTACTTTAAATTGGCATTTTGGCACACCTAATACTAAAAGGACAGATACACTATCAATGTGGGATACATTTCATGTGCAAAGTACTAAAAATAGAAATCCTTCGATAACTAATCGAGGGATTTTTTATTTGCGCGATCGCTTCAGTATTTAGTTAAATTAAAAGCCAATTATTATACATAAGAGTACATTTATTGGCTGTGAAAATTAATTATTTACCTGCATAGACCTTTTTTTGTAATTGAGAATGTACGCCGTCAGCATCAACATGAATAGGGCTGTGAGAGTTGACGGCTCTGCCACCGTCTTCACTTGCGGTTGCTGTGTTGCTGGAACATCTATATTGCCAGTGCCGATAACATCAACCCCATTAGAAGAATCGTTGTTACCAGGAGTAACATCGCTGGGAGTCATCTCAGGGGGAACTTCTACAAAACGGGCTGGCTGACTTGAGCCACCATTCCCTCCAAGGAGAAACATTAGCAAAATAAGCAGCGGGATGCCTGCATAAGGTAGGTAAGAACTAACCCCTGACGGCAATAAATATTCTTCAAAATTGGGATTATCTACAGCAATGCTGATGTCTTCTCCCCCCAATTCTAGATTTCCGCTCTCAAAACTATCTCCAATCAGAGGTTGTCCTTCAGATTGAATCGTCTCTGGAACATCAACTAATTTACGCCCGTACCAACCATCATTGGTCGTGCCTGGAGAATAGGGATAAGAAAGTATTGTTAAAATGCTCTCTCGTAAATCCCTTTTATTACCAGTGTTTAATGCTCGTAATCCTCTAGAAAGGTTACTCAAATAAAACTGTGTCATGTCTTGTGGCAAATCCAGAGACCTCACCTGCTGTTCCAGGTTAGGAATTCTGGCTACTTCTTCCAAAAGGATGCGCCCATAAGAGTATTTAAAGTTTAGCAATCCCTCACGGGGGCTAATCTCTCCACTTCTCGATATAGGAGACCAAGGAAAATTACTCGTAACAGCTTTGAGTCCTGATACAGGATTAGAACTGACAGTTCGCCCCAGAACATATTGATGTCCATCGAGAATAGAGGGGTCTTCATTCCTCCAAAATGAGGCATAGGGAATATTCTTCAGCCGAGGATGATTATCGTAAAAGGCAGCAAACTTACGGTAATTATCTTCACCACCAGCAGATTGCATCAACATATCTTGGTAGTTAGTGCCATTCGACTGATTGATGATTTGTTCGATGACTGTGCCAGTTTTGTTGCAGCCAAGACCAGATCCCAAACTACAGCTAGGCATAACCCGCATTTGGCGCATTTTCTGATTATTCTGACGCTGAAACTCTAGAAGCTCAGACTCTTGTCCTCGTGGAATAGAATTACTATTGTTGATGCGTAACTGTGCAGTAGCTGAATCACAAACTGTTAATACTACTGCCAAAGACGAACATATAACGGTGATACTTTTAAAAGTTGACTTCAACACAACACACCTTAAATAAAGCACAGAAAATACTGATCAATTGCAATTAAAAAACTGGAGATCATTTAGCGATTAAGTTTTAACCTCTCCCTCAAAGATGTTTTTATTTCACTACTCACAGATTCAGCGCTCAAGTTATTAGGTGATTGAATATTAATTGTGATTGCCGTACCGTCGAGTTCTCCTGTTGAGAGTGAGTGGTACAGAACTAAAGCTCGGTTAGGTTGGTCAAAAAGAAACCCACGCCGCGAAGCTTCTATCTTCTTTTCCTGGACAAGAGAAACGAAAGTTTCTAAGTATTTCCTGACACTTTGTCGGTTCTCTTGACTAGTATTCATATGACGCTCAACCAGGGTCATAAAAAAGTTAATGCTTCTACTTTCTTGCCCTGCAATTAAATTGCCGTTCTCTAGAAAAGAACTTGCTATCAGCTTGCCATCAATCTCTTGAACCTTAAACAGAGTATAGTATCTATCCTGTTTATTGGGATCATTCACATAACAAACCCAAGCACCCTCTTCGTTCTGGATAAAACCTTCTTTAGCCAGATAAGCAAGCAAAGAATTACTTCGTTGACTTGGTAATGATGGTAATAAATCTGCAACTGGATCGAAAGAGCAAATTCTTTGGGTTGTTTGTTGTTGAAAAGCAGCAATAGACTCCTGTGGGGCAATATAAGACATTGCCGCCAATGCTAAAACTTGTAGAACTAATGCGCTAGCCAAGTGAGTAATTATCTTCATCTTTTTGCCTCTGTTGTGATTTTAGGTTGTAAATAATACTAAAGTTTTGATACTGACATTTAGCTAAAGCTTATTGAGTGAAAATCAATAGTCAATGTATTTTGTTGTCAGGGTTTTCATGCAAATATATTCATCTAAAAAATTAAGTTTTCATGGGTTGTTAAGGTAATCAATCAAACCGCTTCACTGAGCCATTATCCTTGGAAGTAATATGCCCAAAATATGGTTTGCATTCCTCCAAAGTCTAGGTTGCGAGTTTTTGGCTGTAAAAGTTGCTACAATTTTGGAAATTTTGGCAACGTATTGGCTCTACAACTACACTCGGTATGTAGCAAAAAACTCATAGTCAATGACAAATAACTTTCGACTACATGGTTTTAAATTTTACTGACTAGGTGTTAGAGCATTATCCTCTATTAGTTGCTATTTGTGAATTTTGACTCTTGTCCAAAAGAGCTTTTTTATACTGTATTTGCTGGTAAATAGATGCAATAACTCTGTTATTCTTCATACAGCTAAAAATAGCTGCTATATTTCTTGAAACACATAAAAAATGGAGCATTATTAACAGGAGCAAGACATACTATTAGTTGTTATTTTTAATACTTACAAAAAACAACAATGAAATATGGCTAACATAGGCTTAAACCCTTTACCACAGGAGTTTTACCGACAAAATAACGCGCTATCCAGCTACTGATATAACCGTAATAACTATTACTTAGCTGTCCTAAAAATGACAAATATTTTCTTATGTTGTACTTGAGTTTAGTAGCATTAATTTTCTGCAAATGGCAATTTTCTTCAATTTTGGAGGCTTTTATCAGCTTTTTACCATATATTGAATAGCTAAAAGTTTTTATGGTGATTGGTATTGTACTCATGTATCTTTTTGGTTTAGCTTGTTATCTAATTCATGTAATTGATTATTTGTACATGGAAGTGACAATAGGATCAGGAACAAACAATATAAAGACAGTGTATGAAAATTTAAAGATTCAACGCTGTCAGTTTATATCAGAATATGTAATTTATATGTATATACTTATGTTTACAGCTATTTATGTAAAAAAACACTTGAGTTGTCAGCCTTATGGCAGTTTATATGCATTTAATTAATACTCTGGTGGCTGTAATCCTTCTTTTGCGCTACTTTGCCTTTGAAACGTCGTCTAATCCGCCCAAAAGGCTACCTCACCTTGGACTGAAACAACAAAGATTTGGTTCATTTACCGGAAAATTTGGGTAATTTGATTAACGTCGTCAAATTTATGTCTGAGGGACTAACAATTAAAAAAGAAACCAATCTGTCGCGATTGTCTTAAAGGTCAAGTGATTGGGTTTATACTCGGCACTTAGCACGTTTTTCACGCTGCAAGGCTTGACAGCACTCATCAGTTTTTTATAGCCATCCTCAGTAATTTCTCAAAGCAAAAAACCCCAGTTTCTTTAAGAAATTGAGGTTGTGAAGTATTCTCTGTAGTGCATTTAAATTGAGTAGTACAGGGGAAAAGACCTCGCATCCTTGGGCTTGACATATACCCGGTCTTGTGGTTCTAACTGTAACTCATTAAAGCGATCGCGTGTTAAATGCGCTGCCACCACTTGCCCATCATCCAAAGTTAATTCTATCTGAATTTCCCAACCCAAATGTATTAACCGAGTCACTGTAGCTGCTGCCGTAGTACCATTAGCCTGTCTTTCAATCTGCACATCTTGGGGACGTAAAAATACTTGGCTATGTGAGGAATCAAAGCCACAACTCTGAAAAATCTTTGAGGTGTTGGATAAGACATTTACCGGGCCAATGAAGCTC
>REBL01000094.1 GCA_007692755.1 Nodularia sp. (in: cyanobacteria)
TTGCTGGCTGTTACCGCGAAATAACCCATCTAAAAATAAATAAGTGAAAAATAAAGGCCATTCACATTCAAGATGCTCGAATTGCTTCAATTCCCCCGGTTCGTAATGCAAGCGTTGGCCATCTTCCAAAACCGTTTGGTGTCCATCACGTAAGAAGCGTTTACAGCCGTATTTTCCTTGGAGTTTATGCACAATATCATTAAATGTGCGTTCGCGCAGATCCACATCTTCGATTGCAAAGGCCGGATAACTAATAATACTTAACAGCGCCGCATCAATTTCTTTAGAAGCCGATTCTCTGGGTAACAAAGATTCTAAAGTAATTCGGGCGCGGGCGATTTCATCTGGTAGGACATGAATTACTGATGCTTGACTACCACGCACACCAAATAAATCTAGTCCATTGATAGCTTCTAAGGCGGCTTTAGCCATCCCGACTGAACTAGCATTTAACTCCGCACTACCATGATTAATTTTATTACCTCGTTCCCAAATGCCGTAATCTGGTGTGCGGTAAGCGCGTCCAATGTAGTAAACTAAGTTCTGCACAAAATTTACTTCATCGATGGTATAAATAATTTTCAATCCCGAAGCGGTCATTTGTGCCAGCATCAGTAAAAATATAGATGTGGCATCAATTTGCAAATGTCCCCATTCATCGTCACCAACTACAATGTCGGCAGTAGCTGTGTTGTATTTGGCGTGTAACCCATCCAGGGGCGACTGAGTATGTTTAAATTGTTCTACTTTATGGGACTGGCGCAACATCGCAAATAGCAGCCCCCGCATCAGCTTGGTGACACTATGCTCTAGTTCATAGGTGCGTCCTTTGTCTTCGTCAATCTTCCGGTATGCAAGGGCTAAACCCCAAACTCCCAAAATGCTGTAAACATTATCTCGTACCCAAGCATCTGTATAATCACCGTGGGCGGTTATTGCTGTACTCGCAGGAAGCAAACCAGTAATGGGATTCTGACGCGTGAGGATAATCGTCCTGATTTGCTGGTAGTAATGTTCCAATCGAGCTGACAATTCGGTGACTGTTTTCATAATTCTATTTGGGGAAACTGGCGAAATTACAATGGGTAAGAGAAGATTTATTTAACGCAGATAAACACAGATAAACACAGATGAATATGTAATTAACATAGGACTTACGCAAGAACTCTGTGAAACTCTCTTAACTTAGTGTCCTTTGTGTCCTTTGTGGTTCGTTTTTTCATAATTTTCCGTAAGTCCTGTTAACAAAGGAGGAAATTTTTTATATTCCCCTTTTGAACTTTGAAATTTTGAATTTTGAATTGTTTATTGTGGATATGCATGAGAAACAAACGGTATTTCAACTACTTCTCCTTCTGCTTCTCCTACTTGGACTTTTAAGCCCACACCACCAGCTTTGCTGCGAATGTAACCTAGTCCAAAATGACCATTAGCTGTTTCAGTATAACTTGTCAGTTTACCAACTTTTTCATCTCCAACCGCGATCGCACTACCAACTTCCACCGGTGCATTCAGGCGGATACCCCAGAGGTACTGTTTTACACCTTTATATGTATTTAATCGAGCGATGGTTTCTTGACCGATATAGCAACCTTTATCAAAAGAAATCGTTTGCCATAAACCGACTTCTAAGGGATTGTAATCATCTGTCAGTTCTGCATCTGGGGCTGGTCGTCCTTGTAAAATACGTAACATATCCCAAGCGCGATCGCTCAATTCTACTGCGCCTAATTCTAAAATCTGCTGCCATACTTGCGCTTTTTCCGAAGCTGGCAAAATCAGCGTATATCCTGGTTCAGCCAAGCCGCTACCCACAGCCACCATTACCTCACCAACTTGTTGATGACTACCATAGGGTTTACCAATAATTTCCCTAGCACCCAACTTTTCAACTATTGCATCACTTTTTGCCCCGATGAGGCTAAAGGTTGATGTTTCATCTGTGACATCTGTGAGTTGCACTTTATCAGCATAAAAGATGTAACGATCCAGCCATTGGAAAAGAGCTTCACGGCGGCTAGGGGAAGTCAGCAACAGCACTGCATCGCCTAGAATGTATGCACTCACTAAGTCAATGGTGCGGGCGGTGGATGACACCATCACGGTATCACAGCCTTGTCCTGGCTTGAGGCTTTGAAAATCGTTAGTGCTTTGATTGTGTAAAAACCGCAGACGGTCATCATCAGAAACACGGATGCGTCCCCAGTGCGAGCGATCGCATACAGCAACCCCTGCTGTTGCGGCTTGGATAGCGGCTGCGTCTTGAGCGTCAGTTGCAGATGTTGGCATAGTGATGAAGAGTTGCCCTGTTTTAAAATTATCGCCTAGAGAATTTTAGCAAATTACAGATAAATTAGGATGTTGTAGTTTTTCTGACAAACATAGCCCGATAAACTGGTTCACCTTTGTTTTGAGTTCCTATTTCCCGTTCTGTCGCTACTGGTAGCGGGTTTTGTGTTAACCACTCTTCTGTACCCAGTTGCTCAAAATCGGCATTTTCGGCAAAGCGATCGCGCATTTCCACGGCGACAAACTCAATATCTGATTGCAGAAACACAACGCCCCCCACCGCCAGATAATGCGCTAATTCTGCCACTAATTCCGGTTGTACTACCCGACGTTTAGCATGACGGTTTTTAAACCAAGGATCGGGAAATTGAATACTTACACGCTGTAAAGTGCCTGTAGGTAGAGAGGATAACAGCGACTTCAACGAGTTATTCACATTACAAAATAAATAATGCAGATTGGTTAAACCCAGTTCACCACGTAACTGATTCGCCTCAACTACCAACGGTTCCCGAATTTCCAAACCCAGAAAATTCCAGTTGGTTTCTATCTGCGCCATTTTCACCAAAAACCTGCCCTTAGCGCAGCCAATATCTAGATGTAGTGGTTGGTTTGGCTGTGGATATACTTTTTCCCACTCTAAGGCATTTGCTGGCGTTTGATACTTTTTCGCCAGTGGGTTTACGTGTTGGCGGACTCGGACTACTGCCAAAATTGATACTTCTCCTTTTGTTCAAAAAAACAAGTGCGAATAGGCGATAGCGTCAGCGCTGCGAAGCGATCGCAATACTAATACTATTACTTTCTACTACAAGTTTACGTACCAAGTCCGCTGTTCCAGTATTTGTGTACTGAGGCGATTGGCCGTAATGAGCCGCTTTGAATCTCGCCAAATAGGGACAGAGCAACAACCAGAAACAGCAAAAGTGGTAAAAACCTCTAGCCAGATGACGGAATTTGGCGAGTTGACACTCTCCGGGCTAAAAGGTGTAATTCAAATTTCTAATCTTTCTACAACTTTGTGGTTGATTGACTTTTTTGGTTGATTACTTTGTCGTGGTGTAACATACTCGATGGCAAGATTGATGGTAGTTTATTTTTACACACACTCCTTTATCCCCATCGCGATATAAGCTATGACACTCAATTTATATATACTGCGACATGGAGAAACTACTTTTAGTCAAAGTGGTAATTTCTGTGGTGAAACTGATGCGGAGTTGACTTCTGAAGGGATGCAGATGGCATCCAGTTTTGCCGATGTTTATCAAAAATTGAAGTGGTCAGGGGTTTATGTTAGCCCTATGAAGCGGGCAATTGCAACTGCCAAGCCATTTTGTGATGCTATCGGTATGGATATGCAGTTGCGTGACGGACTTAGAGAAGGTAGTTACGGCGAATGGGAAACGAAGAGTAAATCGTTTGCTCAAGAGAATTACGCAGAAAACTATGTAAAATGGGTGACAGAACCAGCTTGGAATGCACCAATAGGTGGAGAAACTGCGGTAGATATTGCTAACCGTTCTATGCCTGTAATTGCTGAAATTCAAGAAAAACATCCCCAAGGTAATGTTTTAGTGGTTTCCCATAAAGCCACGATTCGGATTATGCTTTGCAGTTTACTGGGAATTGATTTAGGACGCTATCGCTATCGGGTAAATATTTTGGTCGCGTCGGTAAGTATGGTGAAATTTGACGTTAATGGCCCTTTGTTAGAAATATTAGGCGATCGCCATCATATACCCGATGAGATTCGCTCTCGTCCGGGAACATAATAGTCCCTACTAGTGGTTTGTCAAGAAACTATTGAGATGATATCTGCGATCGCGGTAACAAAATCTCACTTTCCAGCTTTAGATTGTGTTTGTGCTATTTGCCAACACCAACATTTGATCAGATCCCCAAATTCTTGTATCGGGGATCTGTGGCTTTATAAATTGAGGATTGCTATATAAGGCTGAAGCCCTATGATGGCTTGTTTCCTTGAAATTTTGCAGCTGCTTCTTCAAAGGCGCGACTTAGTTCATCCCAAGCACGTTGAAATCCCACTTGCAAAGTTTCCCAAGCCTCATCTCCCGATACTTTCAGACTCTGAAGCTGCTGGTTAACTTCATCTTGCTTCGTTTTCAGCGCCACAATTTTTTGGTTGATATCAGCTTCCACATCACCCCGTGCTTGATCTGCTTTGGCTTGCAATTCATCAATTTTTGCGCCCAGTTCACTGAATCGAGCTTCCATGCTTTCTTGATAGGCTTTTTTATCTTCCATTTTGCATTCTCCTATAATTTCAGATTTTCAGATGCCAGGTCTTGCTCGAAATTATACCATCCCAAACCCGATTATATTTTGTAACACTTAATAGTTTAACTAACAGACATAGCATAGATTATTCTTAGTACCTTTGCTTGATTTATGATTCTTTTCTCAACTTCTGGTATTGAGGTACTTATAAATAAGGAAAAATCAGGCAGAAACAAATGGAAGTAATTTATTTAGAATTATCAGACGGTCAATCTCACAAGTTTTATGAGGTGACAATTAATAACGCTGACGTTACCATTCGTTATGGTCGCATTGGTACTCAAGGACAAACCTCTCATACGACTTACGACACACCAGACAAAGCCCAAGCCGAAGCTACAAAAAAAATCAATGAGAAGTTGAAAAAAGGGTATGTACAAGCAACCTTGATAGAAACTCCGCAATTTTTGCGTGATTTGCCTCGTCAGTTTATTCCCATGAAAAAGTTACTTGAGGAAAATTTAAAACCTTATATCAAAATAACCCCAGGCGAAAAAGTTGGAGATATGAAAGATTATTCATATCTCGACGCAAACGGAGATCCTTTGACTTTTTGGCAAAGCAAAATTGGTGGAAACCCTTATTTACCTAAAAATATTGAATATCCCATTGATGGCATTACAGGTCAAGCTATGCCGCTTTTGATTCAAATTAATTGTGCTGATGTGCCGCCAATTGCCGGATTTGATTTTCCCCAACAGGGGATTTTACAGTTTTATCTGGGTTTTGAACCTGCTCATGCTCAATGCACCCCTGAGAAATATCGAGTACTTTATTTTGCAGAGATTTCTGAAGATGAAAATGACTTAATAACTGATTTTAGCTTTATAGAAGATAGAGGCACAATTCGAGATATTTATGACGATGTTTGCCCTTTAAGTTTTTCAGTCAGACACGATTTATTTTGGGAATCTCGCTATGGATACGAGCTGGAAATTCCTGAAGAATTTGCAGAACTCAGTCAAGAATTTGATGAATGGATTTTAGATTATGACTATGAATATGATACGCATCTCAGAGGAGACAAGCTAGGAGGATATGTAGATTTCTATTCTAATGTGAATGAGATTGCCGAAAAAGCCAAAGGAAAGTTGCTATTACAATTTTCTCATCCTTTTAATATTGGTGATTCTTTCTACTTTTTTATTGAAGATGCTCGGTTGAGTAACTGTGATTTTAGTAAAGTCGAATTTTACTTTGTATGTGATTAAGCTGATGGTGTGCAGAAATAGCCTGACATAGTTTTAGTCAAATTAATGAGATATTTTAAGTGAATTGGCTTGAATTTTGCTCATTTGTTAAATTTAAGGTATTGAGTTAGCTATAAATCCAAAATTAGTTTATTGAGTAAAACTTAAAACCTTATATCAAAATAACCGCAGGTGAACAAGTTGGAGAGATGAATACACTTTCATATCCCGATGCGAACGGAGATCCTTTAACTCTTTGGCAAAGTAAAATCGGTGGTAATCCTTATTTTCCTAAAGATATGGAATATCCAATTGACCGCACAGATGGTTTAGCAATGCCGCTTTTGATTCAAATTAATAGTGATGATTCCTTCTATTTTTTTATCGAAGATGCTCAGTTGAAAAACCGGGATTTTAGTGAAGTCGAATTTTACTTTGAGTGTATGTAAGAGACAAATCTGAGCTACAAGTGCTACTACACAATATTTTTAAGCAAGCGTTATACTTTGTAGAAAAGGGTTTTTTAGCAACTTTCTAACATTATCCTAGAAATCAATGGCTCCAAATTTTCGCTTTGCCGTAGTCAGCGACCTACATATCGCCCTTCCTCATACTATCTGGGATCATCCTAGCCGATTTCATCTGGTGGAGGTGAGTATCCCAGCTTTTGAAAGTGCAATAGAACATTTAACACAACTTAATTTAGATTTCCTTTTGCTTCCAGGAGACCTAACTCAGCACAGCGAACCCGAAAATCATCTCTGGTTACAAGAAAGATTAGCCAAGTTACCTTTTCCCACTTATGTTGTTCCTGGTAATCATGACGTTCCTGTGGTCATGGCAAATGAGCAATCAATTGGTTTTGCTGATTTTCCCCACTATTACCGCAAATTTGGTTACGACAATCCGCAGCAACTTTACTACACACATCAATTGCTGCCTGGAGTCCGATTAATTGGTTTAAATTCTAACTTTTTTAATGAGGCGGGTGAGCAAGTAGGGCGTTTGGATACTCAACAATTCAAATGGTTAGAAGAGGTACTAGCAGCAGCAGGTGATGAATTAGTACTGGTAATGGTACATCACAATGTGGTTGAACATCTGCCCGAACAATCGCGCCATCCTCTAGGTAAGCGCTATATGTTAGAAAATTCTCCGCAACTTTTGCAAATCCTCCAGCATTATCAAGTCAAGCTGGTATTTACAGGACATTTACACATTCAGGATGTTGCTTGCTCACAAGGCGTTTATGACATCACCACTGGTTCTTTAGTTAGTTATCCTCACCCTTATCGTGTGTTTGAGTTTCAACAGGATAACTACGGTAGAGAGTGGTTGCAGATTTTATCACATCGCGTAGAAACAGTACCTGATTTTCCCAAACTGCAAAATTTCTCACGCCAGTGGATGGGCGATCGCTCTTTCCAATTTATGGTGAAGTTATTAACTCAGTATCCTTTAAACCTACCATTGGCAGAGGCAGAAAAATTAGCTCCTGGTCTGCGCGACTTTTGGGCAAATATTGCCGATGGGGATGCTGTTTTAGATTATCCCCAGTTTCCCCCAGCAGTGCGCCGCCATATTCAGACCTATGGTGCGATCGCTAGTGGTATTCCTACCCTCATTGATAACAACAGCACCCTTCTGTTAGGGAGTGGGGAGTGGGGAGTGGGGAGTAGGGAGTGGGGAGTGGGGAGTAGGGAGTAGGGAGTGGGGAGAACTCAATCAGCACTGAGTTGGCGGCAAATGCCAAAAACTGAGGTATAGCCATGTACAAAGGTACTACCACTAACAGGGCCGATTTCGCCATTACAGAAAAAACCACCTATGGGGATATCGTGAATGTAGCGGCTAAATAACTCGGAATCAAAATTGGGCTTGCCGTAAAGACCTTGACCACGACCCACACAGGAAAACATCAAAGCCGCCGCCGCAGAGGGTTGGGAAAGTTGTTGGTTTTGTTGATAACGTTCTAAAAGCAATTCCAGGTCTTCTGCCGAGGCTTCTGCATCCCGCAGTTGGAATTGTAGGCGTTGACCAGGACGAGCAATATCTCCAATAGCGATCGCCCCAGCAGATGGATCTACCCCCAAAATGCTGCGAATTAAAAAATCTCCCTGTTGTAGAGAAAGCTTAAATTGATCCATCACTATGCCCACAAACAGAGAGTGCTGTGCCAGCATCCGCTCTTTTTCACTCAGGCTACCAATCAAATCTCGCAACACCACCAAAGGAACTTTTTCATCTAGTTCCAGAATGATATTACGTTCAGCTTTTGTAACTTGCATGGGCTGGCCGATGGGTCTGCACCCTTGAGCCACAATTGTTTCTAAAACAATATTGCCACTCAACGCCAAGCCTACTGTTCCTTCACGATACAGGCGTTGGTGCTGCTCGCCAGAGGCATCATGACAAAACAGAGATGTCTGACTACTTGAACCCCCAGAACTAGCCTGTCCCCCGATGATTACCGAGCCAGGGTAGGCAAAATCTAGCCCCTGCAATAAATCATTGATTCTTGACGAAAAGGCACTAGACAGCAAAATGAATTGGGGCGCGGGAGATGGTTCCACGCCAATCACATCTATCCAAGCATCTGGTGAACTATCCAAATCAGGTAATTCTTCTGCCAGAACATGAAAAACTTGTATATTCACACCCGGCAAATACCCCAAAGTCAGGCTGATAGAAGGTTGTGCCTCTAATTCTTGCGGTTCTCCTGTAGCTGTAGTCCCAATTACACCACCACCACTACAGCCAATCATTACAGGTACTGAAAGTTGTTCAGCCAGCAAGGGTAAAAGCCGGGAATATTCACTCGCAAAAGCAGACGAAATGAATACCAGCCCTAAATCAGCAGGTACTGTTAAGGACGAGACAGCTTGTTCTACTACATCTGTAACAGCTGCTTCTAAAGAAGGACGGGTTGATAGGGCATTTGCCCACTGCATTTGGTCTGCCATGAATTTTGGGCTAATTTTTTTGTTAGTCTAGTAGTATTTGAGTTCTGCCCCGACTACATATACTAAATGTATTGTATGATTATACTTTCATCGTACGGATACTACAAATAATGCTTATATAGATCCCGAACGGTTGTATTGAGCATGGATCATTAAGCTAAAATACTTAACGTAACTGCTAAGTAGTTAGAATGGTTAACTATAGAACAAAAAGATGCCATTCTTGAAGTTTTTCTATACTGGTACGAAAACCACACAAAGAGATTAAACTATGAGCGACATCAAAGAACAAATCCAAGAAACAATCGCAACAGAAGTAGAACAAGCGCGTACTGTCTGCGACACTTCAGGGAGCAACTCTGCTGAGTGTGCCGCAGCTTGGGATGCAGTGGAAGAAATGCAAGCTGAAGCTTCCCACCAGCGTAGCAAGAAGCCAAAAAATTCCCTAGAACAGTACTGTGACGATAACCCAGAAGCTGCTGAGTGCCGGGTTTACGAAGACTAAAAAGTAAGTCGGTAAATTTATTTTTGCCGCCTCAGCAAGCAACTAGAATCTACTTACTGATATCTTGCACTTTGGCGCTGACCCCATATCAAATCTAAATCCATACCTGGGAAAATCTAGGTTTGGGTGAGTCTAGGAGGATTCTATTTAGGGTCTATGATCCTGAACATGAACTTCCAGGATTTAAAGAATAGGGTTTTTTTGGACTTATTAGTTCATAACTTCGGGGTGAGTTCCGTAACTCTCCCGATGACGCTGGAGGATTATGGCAGATACTTAAGTTTAACTTCTGCCAGTTGCTTGTTTTTTTTACGCAAATTCCCGAATAATTGATTTAAATTTATTATTGCTAATCTAAAAAAAAGTTATGAATGAAGTTTGGTTTCGCCAGTTTGTCTGGATTGACTATCGACTGGCATTGTTATTTTTAGTATTTATTCCTTTAATTCTGCTAATTTGGGCATTTGTACAAAAAGCCGAAGGAATGCAACGCCTGTTAACCATTTACTGGCGAGTATCTAGTTTGCTAGCCATCACGATTTACTTAATGATTGCTCAATATCCAGTTAGCTTTATCTCCGGGTGGATGGCGCGAGTTTTGATTCCGATTTCCCTTTGGTTTTGGGTGGATCTCAATGATGAAATTGATTATCAGGCAAATACCCCTTTAAAGCTGATTTTTACCTCTTGGCGCTGGGGTATAACTGTTTATTCTATTTTGGGTGCGATCGCTCTTGTGCCTTTTCTGGGGTGTGCTGTCTCAGAAACTGCGATCAAAAGTTCCTATTGTCAAGTTTGGTTGGAAGCACCCTTACTCTTTAAACAATATTTTCATTACAATAGCACACCTGCTTTTCTAGGCTTTCTGGGCATTGTGAGTTTAGTAATTTATCTAGTGTGCTTGACCTACTTTGTCCTCGTTAAGCTAGGTAAACAGGGACGTTCAGCTACACAACAGTAGGGCAAAATGAATAATTCCATTGGTAAGCGACTGGAAGAATACACGACTAAACGCCCCCAAGAAGTTTTACTGGTAACAGTGGAAATCGCCGAAGAGCAAGATAAAATTGCTATTTTTAAAGGTTTTTCTAGTTCCTTGATGCGTCCAACTGCATTTGACCCCGATGTGCAAGTCATCCCAGATGAAGCCATAATTCTCAGTATTGATCGCATAAAAAGCCCTTACAATCCTGAAGCCCCCTGTTATATCCAACAAGGAATTTCTGGGGAAGCGATGCAAGATTTACTCTTTGAAGTTGGTGTTTAATGGTCATTAGTCATTGGTCATTGGTCATTGGTCATTAGTCATTAGTCATTAGTCATTGGTCATTAGTCATTAGTCATTGGTCATTGGTCATTATCTCGGAAAAAAAAATGTAGAGACGTTCCATGGAACGTCTCTACAAGGGTTATATAAACAGCATATTTAATAGTCAATAGGAACTGACATCATCCTACTCCCTACTCCCCATTCCCCACTCCCCACTCCCCACTCCCCACTCCCCATTCCCCACTCCCCATTCCCTAATGTCTCGTTCTGGATACACTCTCCCGGTTTTTGCTTGTGCTTCTGCTATTTCGGCTTTACACTGGTTGCGCCATCGTCAACCTCTCACATCTGTGTCGGTGGATTTGATTTCACCAGCGCAAATAGCAGAAATACCGATTGAACAGGTAGCAGGACTATCTGAAAGTATGGCTTTGGCAATTACTCGCAGTGAACCGGGTGATAATCTCGATTTAACTAGAAATACACCAATTTGGGCGTTGGTGGAATGGAGGGTGGGAGATGGGGAAAGTGTGATTATTCAAGGTGGGGAAGGTATTGGGATACAGCGCAATGCTGGAAATCAGCCGGCGATTTATGCCTATGCTCAAAGGCTGCTACAAGAAAACCTCAGCCGGATGTTAGCACCTGAAGAGAAAATTACGGTTAGTATTATTCTACCTGAAGGGCGATCGCTTGCTGTTCGCACCTCTAATTCGGCTTTTGGTGTGGTGGAAG
>REBL01000250.1 GCA_007692755.1 Nodularia sp. (in: cyanobacteria)
CAGCCCCGACGGCAAAACCATTGCTACTGCTTCATGGGACAGAACAGCGCGGTTGTGGCCTTTGCAGCTAGATACTTTACTTGAGAATAGTTGTGATTGGGTACGCGATTATTTAACCTATAATCCTAAACTCAGCGAAAGTGACAAGGATTTGTGCGATCGCATTGGTACTCAAAAGTCCAGAAGTAAAGTAAAGTAGTGGTTTTTGTAATTCAATTTATGAAAAAGCCTTTCAGTTTTTCCTTCCCAAATGGACAAACGGCTGATGCTGTTCAAGTTGATGACTTTGCAAATTTGTCCGCCGCTCTCCATGATCTCGGCTTTCAAGGTTCCCGGCCTCTGCTAGTGTTAGTAGGTGGTGCAAGTAAAGTGAGTGAAGCTGACCTAGCCCGTCTCCGCCTGTTGTTTGTAGAAGTCATAGCCCCCCTCGTGGAAGAGTTGAATGCAGATGTGGTTGACGGCGGTACTGATGCCGGTGTAATGAAGATGATGGGTCAGGCTCGTAGTGAAATCAATGCGACATTTTCTTTAATTGGTGTAGCCCCACTGGGGACAATTACATTACCTCATGCAGTCGCCACATCATCCAATACAGAAGCCTTAGAACCTCACCATACTCATTTTGTCTTAGTTCCTGGCTCTAATTGGGGTGATGAATCGCCTTGGCAAGCCAGAATAGCAAGTTTAATCGCCAACGAAGCACCATCAGTCACACTACTAATTAATGGTGGCGAGATTGCTTTATTAGATGTGATGGAAAATTTAAAAGTTGGTCGAACTGTAGTTGTGATTGCTGGTAGCGGTCGCCTTGCAGATGAAATTGCCTTTGCCAGAAACCATCCAGAGTCTGAAGTGCGGGAAAAGGTAGCAGAGGTTGTAGGGCAAAGTCATCTGTTATTATTTGACCTATCAGAGCCAATGTCAGAATTAGCCAAGCTATTGAGACAGCATTTGGCATCCTGAATCCTACTATAATTTCGAGGTTTTCTCCTGTTCTTGCTTTTTACTTTCCTGACTAATATTAGTAACATAGACTTCTACATTACTCTGAATTATGGTTTCTACATTCCCTGCAAAATTGCTAAAAGCTTCCTCATGGGTTTTGTAACCGGCATAGGAACCACTTAGTTCAAACAATTCCCAACCTTGCACTTTGAGAATTTCCGTTGTCCGCCGATAGTGCCGCCAACGTTCTCCATAATTAAAAAATTCTTCAATAGAGGAACTGATAGCTACCATTCCCGATAAGGCGATGGTAAACCCCTTAAGATATGAATCGAAGGAGGGTTTATTATTAATATTTATATTTAAACTTAATAAAATGGGAACAATCACACCCCCAATAATTGTTGTTAATCGCAGTTGATAATAGCGTTGACGGGCATGATTAGCTCGTCCTTCCATCCATAAAATCTGGTCTAGCCATCGACATTTTAAATAATGCTTTTGTCTCTCGTTAAGTTCTAGAATTTCAAATAAGGTAATAAAATCTTTTTTTAATGATTCGGAATAGGAATCTTTTTTTGCCACAAATTACTCCTGAAAGGATGGTTGAAAAATTGGATAGAACGTAGAAAAAAGCTCAGTCTATAAGCTGTAAATACAGTATTTATTGTACTATATAAGGTAATAAAAAGCAACATTATCTCTTCAACCTTCTTACTTTAATTTGTTTTAGACCTGCCTAAGATACTAATCTAAAAATACTTGAGGTTGAACTTTATATCAAGTCCGCTTAATCACTTACGATATGTCATTGCGAGTGCAACGAAGTGAAACGACGCAATCGCATAGTCCCGTGGTTTTTGCGATTACTAGAGCCTCCGGCACGCTACCGAGAATACTCCGCTATCGCTCCGTATGGCTAACGCCACGCTCCGCGAACGTAATGACAGTTAAAAGGGTCTATAAACCTTGAAACCCTTGCAGATACTACTTGTATGTACACCGTAGGCTACAATTAGGGATAGAATAATGCTCTTTTTCATAGTTCATTTGTGCCAATTTCATCAATTAAATTATTTAATCGCTGGATTGCTTGCTCATATTCATCCTCATTGCGAATTGTCAGCAGTGGTGCAATGGCACTCCAATGAGTATTAATATCTGGGGGCAGTGTGATTAATTTTTCTATGTGTTTTTTTCGTATTCTGAATGGCTTAAGATATCAAGTTGAATCATTTTTAAACTTCCCAATCCTCAATCCGTAAACCCTCTACTCTGCTAAATTCATTTATATTATGAGTCACCAAAATTAGCTCATTTGCTAGAGCAATAGCGGCAATTTGTAAATCATAGGGACTTATAGGAGTTCCCAAAGCATTTAACTGAGTCCGAATCGTCCCAAAAATTTCTGCTGCGGCATCATTAAATGCTAAAGAAACAAAACGGCTCAGAAATGCTTTTTGTAAAGTTAAACTTCGAGATGGATTATTACTTTTTTTAGCTCCATAGAACAATTCAGATTTGACAACAGAGCAAACAACTATATCCACATCAGAATGATTTTTAAAGTTATGTCTCAAAAAGTCATTTCTACCATTCATATAAACAATGCAAACATTAGTATCTAGTAAATAAATCATTCTATTGGTTCTCTTTCCTCATATTCTCCTTGAGGATATCTAATCAAAGGATCGTCTGCTAAACAACCATAAGTTTTATCAATAAAATTCTGCCATTCTAAAGAACCTAAATCTTCTTCATCTAAAAAATCTTTTTTTACGGATTCAAATGTTACAGTAATTTCTAATTCCCCTGCTTTGATATCTACGGGTATATCTAGATGTAATATTCCGTCTTCACCTACCTGAGAACGTAATTTAATTGTTTTCATAGTTAATCTCCTGGAATTTCGGTATTTCAGCATTTGTCAAAGGCTGATACCTTTGGGGATTCTTTTATTCTACTATTGCGATCGCCTCCCTCGCCGCAGGCTGTATGCTACTACACAGGGATGACCCGTAGCGGCTTTCCGTTCTACATTCTTTCCCAGAGATATAAATTCTGTCTCACGAATAGGGCAAAAATACCTTTAGGAAGATGTCGCCAACTCACAAACGAGTATCAAATATAGCAGGAGGGAAGCAACTTCCTAGTATAAGGAGACTGATTTCATGAAGTTACAGGCGATTTGGACGCTATTCCCAGAAACTTTAAAACAATGGAGTGAAGATAAAGCCTCACGGTTAGCCGCAGCATTAGCTTATTACACGATATTTTCTATTGCACCTTTGCTAATTATTGTAATTGCGATCGCGGGAGCAGCATTTGGAGAAGAAGCCGCCAGGGGTGAAATTGTTCGCCAAATTGAATATTTAGTCGGCAGAGATGGCGCACAATTTATCGAAACAGCAATTCAGAATGCTAGTAGACCACAAGCCGGTGCGATCGCCTCTATTCTTAGTGTTGTAATTTTACTCATAGGTGCTACTGGTGTATTTGCGGAGTTACAAGATTCCCTCAACACCATTTGGGATGTTAAAGCCAAACCTGGACGCGGCATCATGACCATAATTCGCCAACGCTTCTTATCATTCACTATGATTTTAGGTATTGGCTTTTTACTTCTCGTTTCCCTGGTCATTGGTGCCGGATTATCAGCATTGACAACTTATTTTATTAACGTATTACCGGGTATTGATGCCATCTGGCAGATGCTCAATTTTATGCTTTCTTTCGCCATTACTACAGTTATTTTTGCCCTAATTTTTAAAGTTTTACCAGATGTCAGAATTACTTGGAGTGATGTTTTAATTGGGGCATTGCTTACCTCATTCTTATTTGTGATTGGTAAGTTTTTATTAGGACAGTATATCGGTAGGAGTACACTGGGTTCAGCCTATGGTGCTGCTGGTTCACTGGTGGTAATCATCGCTTGGGTTTACTATGCTGCCCAGATTCTGTTTTTTGGCGCAGAGTTTACCCAGGTTTATGCGAGGCGATACGGTACTGACATCACCCCAACTAAAAACGCTATCCCACGCACTCCTAAAACTCCTGTGGAGGGAGGGGTAGTAAATAATCATCCGCGAACTGCTTGGAGAAAAAAGCAATCCTCTCGCTTAATTAATCGTATTCTTCACTATTTTAGGCATCCCAAGCGCTTAAAACGCCGTCGCAAAAATCGCCGCTATTGAATTTATTGCCTCAGTAATAGTTATGGTTGGGTTAATTAAACTGTAGAATATGACAGTTGTATTCTGCCGCGAACGTTGATTGAGCGTTATACTCTGCCCGAAATGGGCAACCTGTGGACTGAAACTTACAAATTAAAAACCTGGCTTCAGGTGGAAATTGCAGTTTGTGAAGCCCAAGCTGAACTGGGTTACATCCCGGCTCAAGCAGTTGAAGAAATTAAAGCTAAGGCGAATTTTGACCCGAAGCGAGTGTTGGAAATTGAAGCTGAAGTCCGTCATGATGTCATTGCCTTTTTAACCAATGTCAATGAATATGTGGGTGATGCTGGGCGTTATATTCATCTGGGTTTAACTAGCTCGGATGTACTAGATACGGCTTTAGGACTACAATTAGTTGCTAGTCTGGATCTCATATCCCAACACCTGGAAGAGTTGATTCAGGTAATTCGCCTCAAGGCGCGAGAACATCGTTATACAGTGATGACTGGCCGTTCACACGGTATTCACGCTGAACCGATGACTTTTGGATTTAAGTTAGCTGGATGGTTAGCTGAGGTGTTGCGCCATCAGGAAAGGCTGAAAGTTCTCCGGGAAACCATCGCCGTGGGGAAAATTTCCGGTGCTGTGGGAACCTATGCCAATATTGAACCACGAGTGGAAGCGATCGCTTGTGAAAAATTGGGACTCAAAGCTGATACGGCCTCGACTCAAGTTATTTCGCGCGATCGCCATGCCGACTACGTGCAACAATTAGCCTTAGTCGCCGCATCCATTGAACGCTTTGCTGTAGAAATTCGGAATCTCCAAAGAACAGACGTTTTAGAAGTTGAAGAATTTTTCGCCAAAGGTCAAAAAGGCTCATCAGCCATGCCCCACAAGCGCAACCCCATCCGTTCGGAACGGTTGACGGGAATGGCTAGGTTGGTGAGAAGTCATGCCGGTGCAGCCCTAGAAAACGTGGCTTTGTGGCATGAACGGGACATTTCCCACAGTTCTGTAGAACGGGTAATTTTGCCAGATGCTTGCATTTTGACTCACTTTATGCTGGTAGAAATTACCGGATTGGTGAAAAACTTGCTGGTGTATCCAGAAAACATGGCGCGAAACCTCAACTGTTATGGCGGTGTAGTGTTTAGCCAAAAAGTTCTACTGGCTTTAATAGACAAGGGAATGAACCGAGAAGAAGCTTATGCCATTGTTCAAGAAAGCGCTCACACTGCTTGGAATAAGCCAGAAGGAAACTTCCACGAGTTAATTACTCAAAACCCGCGTGTGACTCAAAATTTGTCCCCAGCAGAAATTGAAACGTGTTTTGACCCACAGCAACATCTGCGTCATTTAGATCAGGTTTACCAACGACTAGGTATTTAGCTAAATTGAGCATTGGGAAGAGGGAAAAGACATTAAATATCTCCACAAAGAAATTAAATCTGTTTTTTCCCCAACCCTTGTAGAGATGTTCCATGGAATGTCTCTACATTCTTTGTTGGAGATGTCTATTGGGCTTGTACCAAAATTTTTCTGCCTCATCCCCCCTTTCAACTTCCGCGAGGCGTTAAAATACCTGAACTCGTGCTACACCATAGGGTATCTCTCGCATTAAGCCCACATGATTACCAGAAATTTGATAGTGAAAAACTTCACCAGCAGGCATTGGCGGCGCAAATCCTACATCCATCATGGCAATTTCTAGGGTAGTTGCAGGAGGTACTGGTTGAGCAAAATTGATTCTCACCATATCCTCTTCTCTAGAAACCTCAGCATCAATGGTTTCACCTGATTCATCGGTGACTTGAATGTTATCACCAAGATCCATAATTTCTGATGGACGAATTGTAATGCTAGATAAAGGCTGTTCCCCAGTATACAGGCTGATATAATGCCGGTCAGGTAAACCACTGGTGCTGCTAATCCGAGGAGCGTTTTGATTATACTGGACTTCTTGACCCTGAGCTATAGCGGGAAGACCCATTGTAGCGATCGCTAAACTTAAGGCTGACAAGCAAATCAATTTTTTCATCATTGAACTCCCATAAATAGACATACAGACATACAGACATACAGACGCGATGAATCGCGTCTCTACAAGGCGACTATGGATAATCTCAATACCTCTTTAATTTCACGTTACAAAGGTTAAAAAGAGATTACGTCTCACTAATGGGATATTTATAGCAACCGCCAAGGAGGTTAAGACATAAACGGATAATCAAACTTAGACACCATTCGGGTTTTCACCCACTCCCCACTCCCCACTCCCCACTCCCCAGCTATAAATAAAATAGGGGCGCAAAATCTCGCGTCCCCACCAATTTGATAATTGCCATTGGATTGTGAATTTACTGCAAAAGACCAATCATGTGCAGAAAACCATGACCAGTAACTATCTCAATCACTAAAGCAATAAAGCCCAGCATCGCAATGCGACCGTTCCAAACTTCAGCGCTAGTCGTCATCCCCCATTCCCAATTTTCTTGGGGGTACATTTTCACCCTTTTTTTCATTTGTGCAGCTTGGGAAAGCTTGAAACTGGGGTTGTTGAGAGCATCAATTACTAAGTCAGCCAGTGCTTTAATAAATACGGGATGAGTATTGGGCGCAGAGGCGCGACGGAAGTTGTGAATTCCTGACTCTTCGGCTATTTCTCGATATTCAATATCAATTTCTTGTAGAGTCTCGATGTGTTCGGAGACAAAACTGATAGGTACAACAACTAAATCTTTTACCCCTTGTGCGCCTAATTCTTTGAGCGCGTCTTCAGTATAAGGTTGGAGCCATTCTACCGGGCCGACACGACTTTGATAAGCTAGGGTGTAAAGATTGGGTCGGTTGAGAGTCTGCATAATTAATGCAGTACATTCTTCAATTTCTTGCTCATAAGGGTCTCCGGCTTCTTCAACGTAGCTTTTAGGAACGCCGTGAGCGCTGAAAAATATATGAGCTTCATCGGGATTGGGACATTGGTCTAGTTGTTGGACTATGAGTTCCGCCATAGCCTGTAAGTAGCCTGGCTCTTTGTACCATGAGGGAATCACACTATAGTCAATGGGTTGCAATTCTGGCTTTTCTTGCCAAAGTTTATCTAACAGCCGAAAGCTAGAGCCGCTAGTACTAATGGAAAATTGTGGATACAGTGGCAAAATTACGAGATGTTCGATATTATCAGCTGCGATTTGCGCGATCGCTTCTTCTGTGTAAGGATGCCAATAACGCATTCCCACATAGATATTAACTTCTTGTCCCAAATCACCCAACTGTTGTTTCAGGGCTTGCCCTTGTTCCTCTGTGATTCGCCGTAGTGGAGAACCGCCGCCAATTTGCTTATAATTGGCTTGAGATGTTTTGGTTCGCCGTGAAGCAATAAACCAAGCTAGGGGCTTTTGCAACCAGCGAAACGGTAGGCGAATAATTTCGGGGTCGGAAAATAGGTTATACAAAAAAGGCCCGACATCCTCTAGCTTATCAGGGCCACCGAGATTGAGTAATAAAACGCCTACACGACTCATAGCACTTATTTTCCCCCAATCTTTTCAGGTTTTTTACTAATGTTAACAATATATCTTTATTAAATATAAAGCTTTATAGTCAGCAAAGACGCAATGTCAACAATCTTAAGAGATTGATGTTACATATATCAATGCTTTTATGAGGCTAGTACAAGTCGGCGTAAATAGACAGACCATTCAAAATCCATGAAAAGCCCATATTATAAGCTTTTTGACTTTTGACTTTTGTTCGCGTAGCGTGCCGGAGGCTCCCTTTTGACTTCCGCCTTGCGGTACTAGTTCGTAGTTGAGCTTTAGCGCCACTAGTTTATTGTTGTTTTTGCAATACTTAAAACTTTATTTATATTCCTCAATCTTAAACCAATGTTGCGACAATGGTCAAGATACACGAATTTCTACATTTTGCTTACAAATTTTAACATATTGGTAAATGACTTGATAAACCAGAGATTAAATAGGGCTGTAATAGACCAATAACAACTTCTGGGGTTTCGAGATGGGGTAATATTCCTGTATCTGCGATCGCATAAAAATCTCGAATTGCGCCTATATTCAGATTGGCTAAACGTCGCCCTAGCTTGATGCTGGTAAATTGCGCCTTCTCTCCCCAAAACATCACCGTGGGAGTTTTCAGTTGCCCAATGTACAAACTCAAATCAAAATACAAGTCTCCCCGCAAAAATGCCAAAGCGGAAAACTTAGCATTGGGCTGTTGTGCAGAAACTAAATAAGCATCCACAATTTCTTGAGAAACCCGTTCGGCTTGAACAAACAGAAAGCTTTGCAGAAAATTTCTCACAGCAATTTCATTTTCAGCGCCTAGAGTGTAAATTAAATTATCCAATAGCGGCGAATTAATAATTGGCAATGGTATTCTGCGTCCAGCCCCCTGACCAAAATCATCAAACCCAGAAGGACAGACTAAAAACAAGCTGTGAAATAAATCAGGATGGCTAATAGCCAGACGAATCGCGAAAGCAGCTGTCAAAGAAGAAGCCACCACCGTCACTGGTTGGCGGCAAGTTTGGGTGATAAACTCCTGAATAGTATTCAAATAATCCCTAATTTGATAGTCTCGCACTGGATGAGCAGATTCACCCCAACCAATTAAATCGGGTGCTAAAATTCGGTGCGTAGCTGCAAAAGCTGGGTAAACCTTAGACCATTCAAACGCAGAAGCCCCACCACCAAAGTTATGGAGAAATAATAGAGGAGGTAAATCTTCCTTCTCAGCATTTAACCAAGGTGCAGTGGTTTGGGTATAGTAAACCATAGCCCCTAGAGATGTATGAATAACTTTATGCCCAAAGCCGGGAGGTTGAAACTGAAGCATAAATTATTTCCCTGTAATATGAACCAGTTTATCGAGTTGTTTACCACTAATTTGATAGGCTGTCCCGAAACCAATCACAAAACGACCAGCGCTAGGAGTTAAGCGAAAAATCCGAAAGTCTGGTAAACCCCGAAAAACTTCAATCAGTTCGCCAAAACGGTCTTTAAATTGGGCAACAATTTGATTCCAAGTTTCAGTTTCACGTTCTATCAAAGTCGCTGTACAATCAAAACTCAACCGGCGACGGGCAAAAATTTGCTCACTTTTAGATTCATCCTCAATAAATAAGACACTCACACGAGGATTGACATGGATATTTTGAGTGTGAATTGCTAAACCACTAACGTAGATATAGATATTTTTAACATCATCCATCACGAAAGGAGTGTAACCAGTATTGGGTATGCCTGCCTGATTAACTGTGCTAATAATTACACTCTCTAAGCTTTGAGGAAAAGTTTCATACTCAGCTTGAGCTTGCTCAATTTGGCTCATAATAGTTTGATTAGGAACATTTCTTGAGTATCCTAACGCGATTGAGCAAGAAGATGGAATAATAACGAACCACAGAGGCGCAGAGTACACAGAGTGAAGAGAGTTTGAGGGTTTTTTGCGTAAGTCCTATAAATCCAGTCCCCCTCCTCGCTTGCGGGGAGGGGCTAGGGGTGGGGTCTTATGAGAGGGTTTGGGGGTGAGGTTCTGAGGTTCGTTATTATATATGTAACAGAAAAAAAATTGTGAGGACGCGATTGTGGCTGACAAAAATCGTTCTCAATGGGACTTAGGTAGGTTTATCGATACCTTGACCTATTTCGAGGTATTTCCTTTGCTTAACTGGGTACAGCAGTTAATTCAAGGTCGTCCCAACGATAATCAAAATCTACCCAATGGAGGCAGAAATGTGGGTGTAATATTGGTAGCAGGTGCGACGGGTGGCGTAGGTAAACGAGTTGTACGGCGACTTGTGGAACGGGGTGAAAAAGTTCGCGCCCTTGTGCGAGATATTGAAAAAGCCCGGTCAATTCTTGGTAATGATATTGATTTAGTAGCTGGGGATATCACTAAACCAGAAACTTTGAATTCTATAGTGATGGCTAATATCCAAGCTGTCGTTTGTTGCACTTCAGTTCGTGTCCAACCAGTGGAAGGCGACACACCAGATAGAGCTAAATACAATCAAGGTGTAAAATTTTATATGCCGGAAATTGTCGGGGATACTCCCGAAAATGTGGAATATCAAGGTGTGAAAAACTTGGTAGAAGCTGCGGCTAAATATCTCCCTCCAGCTAATGAAAAACTCATATTTGATTTTACTCATCCCTCGGCGGAATTAAGAAATGTTTGGGGTGCGGTGGATGATGTGGTCATGGGTGGTGTTAGTGCCAGTAATATGCAATTATTAGAAAATACTGCTGTGTTTGCTGGTAATGTTTCCACGGCTAACTCCGGTGGCTTCGCTTCGGTGAGAACGAAGAATTTTGAACCTCCCTTTAACTTATCCGGTTACGAAGGTGTAGAACTGCGGGTTAAAGGTGACGGTCAACGTTATAAACTATTTTTACGGACAGATCAAAAATGGGATGGTGTGGGTTACAGTTATTCTTTTGACACTGTAGATAATACTTGGATAACGGTTCGCGTTCCTTTTAAAGATTTGGTTCCCGTATTTCGCGCCAAAGTTTTGCAAGATGCTTCGCCGATTTATGCTGGTAAAGTGGCATCATTTCAACTGATGTTGAGTAAGTTTGAATATGATGGGGCTTTAAATCCTAAGTTTTCACCCGGTAATTTTGCTCTACAAATGGAATCCATCAAGGCTTATGGTGGGGAAACTTTTCCGCAGTTTGTCCTTATTAGTTCAGCCGGGGTAACTCGTCCGGGAAGACCAGGAATTAATTTAGATGAAGAACCGCCAGCAGTGAGATTAAATGACCAGTTGGGAGGAATCTTAACTTGGAAGTTGAAAGGTGAAGATAGTTTAAGAGCCAGTGGAATTCCTTATACAATTATTAGACCTTGTGCTTTAACTGAGGAAGCGGGTGGTAAGGAGTTAATCTTTGAGCAAGGTGATAATATTAGAGGCAAAATTAGCCGTGATGATGTAGCTGAATTGTGTGTGCGATCGCTCCAACAATCCAACGCTCATAATATCACCTTAGAAGTGAAATCAGGTGAAAATCATGCTAATTATATCAATTGGCAGCAGCTATTTTCCAACTTACAGCC
>REBL01000081.1 GCA_007692755.1 Nodularia sp. (in: cyanobacteria)
AACTTAGCCGTGCTACTTTCAACAAAATCCGCCAAAATTTATTCTGGGCATTTGCATATAATACAATCGGCATTCCTTTAGCAGCAGGGGTATTGTTGCCCAATTTTGGTTTTGTCCTCAGTCCTTCTGGGGCAGCTGCATTAATGGCTTTTAGCTCTGTTAGTGTTGTGACAAACTCAATTTTATTAAGGAGACTAGCTCATCGCCTGTAAAAAATGTCATTGAATTAAATGCTGTTTTTTCTTCATTTCAGATTACACTTAAGTATGAGATACTTAAATGTAACCAAGACTTATTGAATCTCCTTATGGAGCCACAGTAGCACTGAGTAGAACATAAGTGTTCTACTCTTTCGAGTCAAGTGGAATGTTGCTCCGGCTCATTACCACTATTTGTAATGGGTGAGAATAGCAAAATAACTATTAATTAGACAGCAACCAATTGTAGCAAAGATGTATCAATGGCAACGGAAACTCATGAAAGCCATCTACTGATTATTGAGGATGATCAAGGCCGCAAGGAATTTACTCTGGGACAGACGATCTATTCTCTGGGCAGAGACCGAGAGTGTAATATTCGTTTGGTGTCTCAGTTTGTCTCCCGTCGCCATGCCACATTAGTGAGAATGCCGCGAGAGCATAATCGCAATACTTATTATTACCGGATTGTCGATGGTGATGCCAAAGGAAAGCCTAGTGCTAACGGTATGATAATTAATGGACGTAAAATGCCATCTCACGATCTAAGAAATGAAGATGAGATAGTTTTTGGTCCTCAGATCCGGGCTGTTTATTATTTACTACAGAATACTCAGCTTTGCGGGCAAACAGATGCTAGTGAGTATGATATTACACTAATAAACCCCAGCATGACTGAAGATGAAGATATAGAAAGGACTTAAGGTGCATTTGGATTATGAAAGTAGCTATTACTGGAGCAACAGGATTTGTCGGAAGTCGATTGGTAGAACGACTGCACAAGGAGGGTAATAGAATACTGGTGTTAACCCGTAACACTTTCTCTGCTCAAAAACTTTTTCCACCAGGGGTTTTTCCTAATGTAGAAATTGTTGCCTACACTCCCACAGAATCTGGTTCTTGGCAAGATGCGATAGCTGGTTGTGATGGTGTAGTGAATCTGGCAGGAGAACCCATTGCCGAGGAACGCTGGACATCGGGACAAAAGCAGAAAATCCTCAATAGCCGCCAGCTAGGTACACAGAAAATAGTCGAAGCAATAGCTAAAGCTAATCCTCAACCATCTGTGTTAGTCAGTGCTTCAGCTGTTGGCTACTATGGTACGAGTGAAACATCTACCTTTGATGAAACAAGTTCATCTGGGAACGATTTTCTCGCTCAAGTCTGTCAAGCTTGGGAAGTAGAAGCACAAAAAGTTAGAGATGCTGGTGTGCGTCTTGTCATTCTGCGTTTGGGCATTGTTCTGGGTAATGGTGGTGCTTTAGACAAAATGATTACACCTTTCAAACTTTTTGCAGGTGGACCCCTTGGTAGTGGTCGGCAGTGGTTATCATGGATTCACTTAGATGACTTAGTAAATCTGATTTTGCAAGCTTTAACCAATCCAGAAATGCAAGGCGTATATAATGCTACGGCTCCTCATCCTGCCCGGATGGCAGAGTTAAGCCAAACTTTAGGGCAAGTAATGCAACGTCCTTCCTGGTTACCCGTTCCTGGATTTGCTCTTGAAGCTCTCTTAGGAGATGGCGCGATGGTAGTTTTAGAAGGTCAACAGGTCATGCCTCAGCGGACTTTAGAGTCTGGCTTTAAGTATGAATACCCTGATTTGCTCCCAGCGTTGTCACAAATTATTAGGTAAAGCCTTACTAGCACACAAGAAAGGACTAAAGTCCTAAATACAAACTTTTTTCAGTCTGCCTGGAATTTGCGAGAAACCCAACTGACTACACCGCTAAGAATAGCGCCACCCATGAGGATGCCAATTGCGGGGTTAAAAACAGGTAGCCAAAGTTGATGCCATAAGTCTAAACCTAAGTTTACTCCCGCAGCATCACCAATGGCCGCGATCACTAACCAGCCAAAGCCAAATAAAACTAAGAATACGTCAGCTACTAAAACTCGGTTTAGCCAGTTTAAGAATTTTTCTTTCATTGGGGAATGGGGAGTAGGGAGTGGGGAGTGGGGAGTGGGGAATAGGGAGTAGGGAGTGGGGAAGAGGGAGTGGGGAGTGGCTGTTGTGCCGATGAGCCTGCCTCTAACCCCTACTTCCTACCTCCTGGGCTTAATTATTCAAATAGCCAGGTTTTGACTTTTGCCAAACTCTGCCAATCTGGTTTTCGGCTCAAACCATCGGCAATGCTATCTTTAATTTCTTGTTCCCATTCCTCGTTGACAAAAATTAACTGTTTTGCGAATTCAATATGTTCTCGCAAACCTTTTTGACCTGTTTCCAGCATGGACATAGCCAAATTAATTCTAGCTTGTGGGTCTTGTGGATTTAACCTTACTGCCTTCTGTGCGGCTTTGTAAGCCAAATTAGGTTTGTTTTCTAGCAAATACAACCAAGATAAACAAATCCAAGCAGAGCTTGTTTTAGGGGCGCGATCGCACACTTCTTTAAATACAGGTATCAAAGTTTCCGTTGTTTCGCCAGCTTTATAGCGTTCCAAACCTGTATCAAACAGGAATTCAACTGTTTGAGCCATAGCAAATCAGTTAATAGTTATACAGTCAATAGTTAGCAGTCAGCCATCAATAGTGATTAACAACTGACAACCGACCACTGATAATCTTACACTCCAAATGACTTGCCGCAACCACAGGTTTGGGCGGCATTGGGGTTAGTGAATTGGAAACCACCGCCAATCATGGCATCGCTATAATCGAGCATTAAACCATAGAGGTATAATAAACTTTTGCCATCACAAACAATTTTGAAGCCATCGTAATCGAAAACTTCATCCTGAGGGGTGATCTTGCTGGTGTCCTCAAAGTCCATCATGTAAGACATTCCCGAACAACCGCCTTGACGGACTCCTACTCGTAAGCATAGTTCGTTACCTTGCTTTTGTTGCAAGGATTTTACCTGGAGTAAAGCTGATTGGCTCAGTTGAATGCCACGTTGTTGGGACTGAGTTACTTGTGTCATTTTGCTGTTTCAACTCCTTAAGTGGTCTAACCAGTAACCTGTCTAGGTTTTTTATTACCTTTGGGTCACCTTTTTTGATTTTGTTTTAATTCTAGCGATATTGATATCGTTAGTTGCCAAATTCTAAACAATCCATCAAAAGCAACCACAACTTTTTATTCTAGAATTGAGAGATTCGGTGCGTTTAGGGATTCGGTATTTTTGGAGTTTAAGCCTTGTGGCAACTACCAGTTGCAACCACTCTTCAGGTGTAGCCAGTCAGATTTTACCCAAGGCTAGTACCGCTGTGAAGTCAAAAATTTACCTTGAGCGAAGTCGTAAAGCCCTGACGGGCATAGCTGCGCTGACCACGTAGTCTCTCGCACCAGAGGGGTCAAAAGTCACAAGTCTTAATATATAAGCTTTTGATTGATTTCAAAGGGTTGTGTTATTTACGCCAACCTGTGATGCTTATTCCCCATAGTTTACTTTCAAATAGCTTCTTTTTTGATTAATCTGCTTTATGACAAGTTTTAATCGCTCTACCAGTCGTCGGTTGAAGACATTAACTCAAATTCCTTCTGTATGGGAGGGCGATCGCCGTCCAATGTCATCATCACCAATCCATGATTCAGATTCGGAATCCCAGGGTGAATGTATTCTTTGGGTAGATGGTTCACAGGGTGTTGTCCGCGGCATGGATGTGGTATCTCCTGAAACAGGCCCAGAAGCAATTGTTCGCACCTTAATGCGCGCTATGGAGCATCCCCACAGTCCTGGTAAACCCGCCAGACCCCAAAAGATTGTGGTCAAAGACCGGGAAATTCAGTTTTACCTGCGCGGTGTGCTGCAAGATTTGGAGATTGCCATTGATTACGTTCCGGAATTGCCCTTAATTGACGAACTGTTTCGTGGGTTTACGGAAATTCTGGATAACCAAGTTCCTGATTTACCTCCCCAATATGCACAAGTCTTGCGTGATCAAGCCTTAACTCTTTGGCAGATAGCTCCTTGGGAATTTTTAGAAGAACAGCAAATTTTATCAATAGAGATTAACAATTGGGATGTTAGTACACTCTACGCCTCGGTAATGGGGATGCTAGGCATGGAGTATGGAATTTTATTTTATCGCTCAGAAGATTCACTCAAGCAGTTTCGGGCAGCAGTTTTACAAGATGATGAATCACAAGGAAATTTAGAAGAAGCGTTCCTCAAACAAGATTGCCTGTTTCTGACTTTTGAAAGTGAAGATGAAATGGGCGAAGACGAAATGGACGAAGATGAAGATTTAGCCGATCTGCCCATATCGGAAATTGAGCCAACCTTCGGTAATATTCACCCCTTGGAAGGTTTGCGGTCTGTTTTGTATGAAGAAGAGGCACTTGCAGTATTCATGGCTTTAGAAAGTTTGAGCCGCTTTATCCGTGATTACCACAGTCAGTTGGATACTGAGACTTTTCCTAGTTTGAGCCGTAGCTATCGCATTTCTCCCCCTAAATCAGACTCAGAATCAACTCAACCTTTGTCTGTGACTGTCTCCACTATGCCGCAGTTAGCAGCAGAATTAGAGGAAATGGCAGGTTTTGATCTCGAAGAATTAGAAATGGGAGAGGAAAACTTACCTGATTTTTCTTCCTTGCGAGATGACTTGATACCAGAAGATTCTTTTCTTAGTTTGGGAGTCATCTCTTGGGAGATGCTAGAGTCCTTGCGTCAAGGTGTGCAGACTCATCAAGCTGGTGAAATCGCAAAAGTTGGTGACGGATTACCGGTAATTTTAATTCAAACCTCACGACCCAAGGCTAAAACTGTAATTGAAAATATTGCCGCCGCAGGGGGACTCAAAGCCATTTGCTTTAATCCAGGTGCTGATCCTTTTGATGGCGATCGCTACGATTTGGGTTTGTTGCAAACTGAAGATGATGAATTGTTTTTGTTCGGTGAATTTTTAGATGATGATCCTACTCATAGAGAAGCCCGCAAAAAATGGAACCAGCGATGTAAAAATACCAAAGGCTACTGTGGCTTAATTATTGCCAAAGGACTAACAGGATCTTCCCGTGGTAATCCCCAATTGCGAGATATGATGGCTTTGTTTGAAGTGCGATCGCTTTCACCTCAAGATTTAGGTCTCGGCACTCTCCAACTCATGCCGCAACTTTAAATGCAGTAATCTCCACAGGTAAACTTAAATTTCACCCAAATCGCGGTTATTTGTAATTTATCTGTGGTTTTCCATTACCACTAGAGTGTATATTTTTAGCTAATTTTTAGATGCTGTAGCAATGGCAAATCTTGAGAAGATAGTTTTCAAGCTTTGGGCGAATATATTTTTATTGACTTACTCAGCAAATTAAGTTGCGTGAAAACCGTTGAATGCTCAACTAAAACATTGTTACCATTTAGGTGGTATTAATTTTTTTACATAGTCAGTCAACAGAATTAAGTAAATATTTAGGTCTTTCCTTGTTTCTTCATATTTATTTTATAAACCATGAAAATTTACTCAAATCATCTTTTAATAAAGATTATTTAAAGTATAAAATTCATGGTTATAATAGCCGTACTATAAAAAAAGCCAGGGAACATTCCTTTAAAAGGGAACTTCTTCATAAAAAAGTTTCGTCGTACTTCAGGAGGACTCTAGTAATAAATTTACACTCGTTCCACTTAATTGAAGGCACAAAATTTTAGAAAATTCATCAAGTTTAGATGAAGAGCAAGTATGAAAGATAATGTTATGGGTAATCAATCCAATGTACTAAAGAATCTGAAGCGACAAAATACAGAGATTATACAAGCTATCATCCCCGGCTAAAAGTAAAAAAATCTCAGCCAATTTATCAAAAGTGTCAGAATAATAGTTACAGTAATTTGTAATTCATAATGTCTTTTTTTCTGCGGAATATTACGCGAGCTTCGCAGCTTTCGCAATACAATACAGAGGAATTTCAGTCTAAGCACAAATAGACAGCAGGCTTTACGTAATTCGGTAGTTTTTGCTAATTGGGGCTTTTAACCTCTTAATGACGAATTATTAATTGATGAACACCTTGCTGGTGTAACTGTCTTTACCAGAGAGTGTGCGATATCTCTGCTGTCACAATACTAATCTAATATTTTATTGGACAATGATCAAGATATTTAACAAAGTTGAGTTTTTTAGTGCTAATGGCATTGCTTGTTTCTTGACACAAACTCTGATAATCTTATCGTCTTAATCTTGAATTAATTGTTCTTTTTGACGGTGTTAACATACAGCAGATAGCATGATAATGACTAATAAAAAATGGGCCGTAAAACGTATAACTGTTAATTTAGCAACACAGGAAGCCGAAAAACTAGAAAAATATTGTCAGCAAACCGGTAGACCTGCAACAGATGTAATTCGCGAACTAATTAGAGGGCTAACTGTATCAGATGATAGCAAGGAAGCAAACAACTAGGGATCTAGTTTTACTGTTGCGTAGATGATCAATTTATATGCCAAATAAACTTGTGATGTTTCTTTAGTCAACATTCACTGACTAGAGTTTGTATTCCAAGTAAAAACTCTTTGGCACAAGTCTATCTAGTAAGTTACTAGAATTTCTAGAAGTAATAAAGGTAAACCTATTACCAGAGGGCATGACGCTGTTGTGGCTTTACACAATAGTGAAGTTGATATAAATAGCCAATTCCGACGCTAACCCAGTTACAATCTGTAAAGAAACTGAAAAGGTAAGATGGAATAATGCGTGTTGCAATAGTGGGTGCGGGACTGGCTGGGCTAGCAACCGCAGTAGATTTGGCTGATGCTGGCTGTGAAGTCGAGATTTTTGAGTCCCGTCCATTTGTTGGTGGTAAAGTCAGTAGTTGGGTTGATGACGATGGCAACCATATTGAAATGGGGTTGCACGTATTTTTTGGGTGCTACTACCAGCTATTTGAGTTAATGGAAAAAGTGGGGGCGTTGTCAAATTTACGCCTGAAAGAACATACCCACACCTTTATTAATAAAGGGGGACGCACGGGGACATTAGATTTTCGCTTCTTTACGGGTGCGCCTTTCAATGGACTAAAGGCATTTTTTACGACTTCTCAACTGTCATCACAAGATAAACTGCAAAATGCGATCGCTTTAGGTACTAGCCCTATAGTCCGGGGGTTGGTAGACTTCGATGGGGCGATGAAAACTATCCGCACCTTAGATAAAGTGAGCTTTGCCCAATGGTTCCGCAGTCACGGCGGTAGTGAAGGTAGTATTAAACGGATGTGGAATCCCATCGCTTATGCTTTGGGATTTATTGATTGTGACAATATTTCCGCTCGTTGTATGTTGACAATTTTCCAGTTTTTTGCGTGTAAAACCGAAGCCTCCATTATGCGAATGCTGGAAGGTTCCCCTAATGAGTATTTGCACCAGCCGATTCTTAAATATTTAGAAGCAAGAGGTGCTAAAGTTTATACGCGTCGCCAAGCACGAGAAATTCAATTTACCGATTCAGGTGAAGAAACTCAAGTTACTGGGATAGTAATTGCTCAAGGTGACACAACAGAAATTATTACTGCCGATGCTTACGTCTTTGCTGGCGATGTCCCAGGCGTTCAGCGGATATTACCCCAGGAGTGGCGTAAGTGGTCAGAATTTGACAATATTTATAAATTGGATGCTGTGCCAGTAGCAACAGTGCAGCTGCGATTTGATGGCTGGGTGACAGAACTGCAAGATGAAGAGCAACGTAAACAGTTAAATCATGCTGCGGGGATAGATAATTTGCTCTATACTGCCGATGCTGATTTTTCTTGTTTTGCTGATTTGGCTTTAACTAGCCCTAGTGATTATTATCGCCCAGGAGAAGGGTCTTTATTACAGCTGGTACTCACACCGGGAGATCCTTTTATTAAACAAAATAATGAAGCGATCGCACAACACGTCCTCAAGCAAGTTCATGAACTGTTCCCCTCATCGCGAGAACTGAATATGACTTGGTATAGTGTTGTGAAGCTGGCTCAGTCTCTTTACCGAGAAGCACCAGGGATGGACCCTTTCCGTCCTAACCAAAAAACGCCGGTGAATAATTTCTTTTTAGCAGGTAGTTATACTCAGCAAGATTACATCGACAGCATGGAAGGAGCAACTATTTCCGGACGACGTGCGGCAAAAGTAATTTTAGAGAACGTTGACCCTGAGCGTAGCCGAAGGGTGAAGAAATAACCCACCGCACTAGGCACACACACCAAGCAAAGGAAAAGAAAATGGCAGAGTGGTTAGAGCATAGTGTGCAGATTGAAGTAGAAGCTCCTATAGAATTAGTATGGAGCCTCTGGTCTGACTTAGAGCAAATGCCCCGTTGGATGAAGTGGATTGATTCGGTGAAAATTTCGCCAGAAAATCCAGAGATATCTCTATGGAAACTCAGCACTAATGGTCTGGAATTTAAATGGCAATCCCGGATGCTAAAAGTTGTCAAACAGCAAATTATTCAATGGGAATCTGTTGATGGTTTGCCGAATCAGGGAGCAATTCGCTTTTATGATCGCCACGGTAGTAGTATCGTTAAAATGACTATTTCCTATGCTATTCCTGGGCTGATTGGCAAAATTATGGATAATTTGTTTTTGGGTCGAATAGTAGAGTCTACAATTCAAGCTGACTTGGAAAGGTTCAAAGAATATGCTTTGAATGTCAAAGCTAATACTTAAGACCTTTATCTAACTACCTCGACAATTTGCAGCTATGCGGCGTTACACACTGTTGGTTCCGGTAGTGTATCGCCCGTAGCTTCATAAGCAATAATCAGAGATTCTAAGGCTTCAATGCCGTTGGCTACTGCTAATTGGTAAGTTTCACCATGAGTTCGCCATTCTTGTCCAGGAAAATCCGGGAATCCTACCAAGAAGCAATTATCTTCCTCTGACCATTGAATAATCATTTGGTATTTGAGATTACTCATCTTGTTTTCTCCCTTCAACCTTCTCAACTGCTTGTTTTATTTTCTTCTCTTGGTAGCGTTGAGCATCTGCTCCGTCTTTACCTGAAATCGTGATTTTTCCAGTATATAAGGGATGCACCCAGTTAGTATGACTTCCTTTGCCTGGGATTTCTGTAAAACCAACTTGGCGAAGCATTTGCTTAAGTTCTCGAATTTTCTTGGGCATTTTTTTAATATCAGCATTGATAGATGTCTATCCAAACGTAACCAGATATTAAAAAATTACCAAGTTGGGTCACTGTACAAATTAATTGTCATTTCCTCGCGCCCTGGTGATACTGATGAAATACAAGCGCGAATGACATCTCCATTTTCCAGTTCCACTGTGCAAGCGTGACAAGAACCCATGAGACAACCGGTGGGAATAAACACTCCAGCCCGTTCTGCTACATCTAACAGAGGTTCTCCCACTTCGGCATCAACAGTTACATTTTCTGGTAAAAAGCGGACACGAATACTCATGAAATAATTGTCTAGCTAAGGTAAAAAGGGCGTTAAATTTAAATAGTTTTCAATTTCTGTGGCCAGGGAGTCTAAAATCTGCTCTCGCTGTTCCCGATAGTTAGCAACACCGGTTGGTAAAGATTTCAAACCTCGTTGTTGACGCAGGCGATTTAACCAAGCACGCCGCCAAGGGCCGTTATCAAAAAGTCCGTGGAGATATGTACCCCATATAGATTGACAGCTATCCACTAATCCTAAATTAGCATCATCAAATAAAGGTTGGTAGGCTTTGGGATCTGTTTGTTGTTCTACACGCGATCGCCCTTGGTGGATTTCAAACCCATTCACAGGTAAGCCCATCTGGGGAAAATTTGAGCTAACTTGGCGTTGGCGGGCAATCTTTTGGCCTGTAATTACAGTTCTAATGGGTAATAGATTTAACCCCTGAAATCTCCCAGCTTGTCCTTCTACCCCTTCTGGATCAGCGATAATTTGACCCAGCATTTGGTAACCACCGCAAATACCCAAGACTGTACCACCAGAAGCTGCATAGTTTTGAATCGCTTCGGCCATACCAGTTTTTTGCATCAGTAGCAAATCATTAATGGTAGTCTTTGAGCCTGGAATAATTACGGCATCAGGATGTCCTAAATCTTGTTTGGGACTAACATATTTTATACTCACCGTTGGTTCAGATTCCAAGGGATCAAAATCTGTAAAGTTAGCAATTCTCGGTAAGCGGATGACGGTGATATTGAGTTCACTATTGCTTTTGGATGGCTTACTGTCTAGCAAGTCCAGGGAGTCTTCGGCGGGAAATACATCTTGAAAATAAGGAATGACACCAACAACAGGGATACCAATCCGTTCTTCCAACCATTTAATCCCCGGTTCCAAGATTGATCGCTGTCCCCGGAATTTGTTAATTACTATACCTTTAATCAATTCGCGTTCTTCTGGTTCTAGTAACTCTAGAGTGCCGACCACATGGGCAAAAGCACCACCACGGTCAATATCAACTACTAATATAGTGGGTGCATTCAAATATTTTGCTATCCGCATATTGGTCAAGTCGCGGTGCTTGAGATTAATCTCCGCCGGACTACCTGCGCCTTCACAGACGAGCAAATCAAATTCTGTGGATAAATGTTTCAGAGATTCTTCTATTGCCTGCCAACAAATATCAAAGTATTGTTCGTAATAATCGGAAGCTTTAACTCTGCCGACTGGTCTACCTTTGATAATGATTTGGGATGTCATATCTCCTTGGGGTTTGAGTAAAATCGGGTTCATTTCTACCCAAGGAACAACACCCGCCGCCCAAGCTTGTACTGCTTGAGCATAACCAATTTCTCCCCCATTAGCAGTGACATAAGCATTCAAAGCCATATTTTGACCTTTAAAGGGAGCCACTCTCCAACCACGCCGCGATAAAATACGACAAATAGCTGTAGTTAAAAGTGATTTCCCTGCGTGGGATGTTGTTCCCACTACCATAATTGCTTTCATAATTTGTAATTCATAATTTGTAATTTGTAATTCGTAATTCGTAATTCGTAATTCGTAATTCGTAATTCGTAATTCGTAAT
>REBL01000252.1 GCA_007692755.1 Nodularia sp. (in: cyanobacteria)
AGTCAAAGACGGGGTGAGGTCAAAAACTAGACTTGCATGTTATTTAATTCATGTTGCTAAGGAGTTAAAGGATATATACCAATGCTTTAAAATCCGGCAACACATCCAAAACCGCAAACCCAGTTTCTATCTGGCTTTTTGAATTACGAATTGGTTTATATTTTATCAGGTGATTAATTCTCAAGTAATTGGTATTGATGTGGGGGGAACAGCAATTAAGCTGGGAAGGTTCCAACCAGATGGCACTTGCCTCCAATCTTTGACTGTAGCAACTCCCCAACCATCGACACCAGAAGCAGTTCTGGTGGTTTTGATAGATGCGATCGCTCAAGTAGACCCCTACAATGAAGCTGTAGCTATTGGTGTGGGAACTCCTGGCCCTGCCGATAAAACAGGACGTATTGCCCAAATCGCCATCAACTTACCGGGATGGATAAATGTACCGTTGGCCGACTGGTTAGAAGCCAAAACTGGTAAACCTACGATTATTGCCAACGATGCCAACTGTGCAGGCTTGGCAGAATCTTGGCTCGGAGCAGGGCGCCACTTTCAAAATCTTATTTTGTTGACCTTGGGAACTGGGGTAGGTGGAGCGATTATTTTGGATGGCAAACTGTTTGTGGGACATCAAGGCGCAGCCGGGGAACTGGGTTTAATTACCTTGAACCCCAATGGCCCCATGTGTAATAGTGGCAATCGAGGTACTTTAGAACAGTATGGGTCAGTTGCCGCCATTCGTCGCCGCACCGGGAAGGAACCTATGGAATTAGCCGCTCTTGCCCAAGCCGGAGATGTTTGTGCCTTGACTTTTTGGCAAGAATATGGTAGAGGTCTAGGTATTGGTTTAGCAAGTTTAATTTACGTTTTAACACCAGAAGCAGTTGTTATTGGTGGCGGTATTAGTGGTTGCTTTAAGTTTTTTATCTCCGCAGCTAAAGCAGAAATTGAAAAGCGAGTCATGCCCACATCTCGCGCCGGCTTACAAATTTTACCCGCTGAATTAGGCAATTCAGCCGGAATGGTGGGTGCAGCAAAATTGGCATCATCATTGGTTATTCATCATTAGCTATCTCCCCTGTCTCCTATGGTGCAAATTATTCCAGCAAGAGAAATCAGTCTTGATGAATTGGAAGACAAGTTTGGTTTGCAACTGGCCTCAGATACCAATTTCTTTAGAGAGTGGCAAGATAATTTACCAATTCTGACTGCTGTAGAAAAGCAAGCAATTGAGCGAATTAAAAGCAATTATTTTAACTTAAATAAACGCCGTTTCATGTCAGAAGAGGCGGTGAAGATGGTAGTGCTGTCTCCTTTATTAGATTTAGCTGGATTTTATCAACCTCCTTTTGAGATTGAAACTGAAACTGCTATAGAAATCACTGCTGAAGACGAAGATTTGATTGTTAAAGGTAATATTGATGTTCTTGTCATTCAAAAACGTTTGTGGATACTGGTAATTGAATCAAAAAGTAGTAAATTTGATGTGATGATAGCCTTGCCTCAAGCACTCAGTTATATGCTGGCTAATAAAAATACTACGCAACCAACTTTTGGTTTATTAATTAATGGTAGAGAGTTTGTTTTTGTCAAGTTAATGCAACAAGAACAACTTTATTATGCGCGTTCTTATGCTTTATCAATGGAACGCGATGCAGAATTACAGCAAGTACTTAGTATATTAAAGCGTCTAGGAAGCTTGATAATTTAATCGACTTAGGAAGAGGCTAGGGGCTAGCAATTAGTTATGATAAAGAATATCCCGTGGACTTTTGCACAAATTTTAAAACTTTTTCATAAGATTCTGGATTACTTACTGGGTTAATAATAATAGGAATCGTCCCATCGGGTAACCAAAAAGTTATCCTGTTATTAGGTTCTTGACAAAAGGAACTAATACAAGTGAGGTTAATTATATATTCATTTTTTTCATAAAAGATTTTTACCCAATGGGCATTCTCTAGTTCTAGCCCTGTCACATATTCTAAATATTCTAAAACTTTTTGATAATCTTCTAAATTACTCTGCGGGTTAATCACAATGGGAATAGCACAATCAGGTAGCCAAAAAGTAACCCTGCCATTCTTTTCATAACAAAAAGCATTAACACGGTCGAAATTGACTACATATTCTTTCTTTTCGTAAAGGATTTTCACCCAGTACGCCACAACATCTCCTTAAGTTTGAAGTTTATGAATGATGCACCCTGTATATATCTGAAAAAAAGTCTCAAGTCCTAAGTTAATGTTGCTGTGCGTAGATTCAAAACTCAAAAAAGAGTTTTTCTTGAGTTTTGAATTATTTAAGAAACTTCTACAGGTGTTGGTAATCCAGAAATTGAATGAGTCCGGTTGATAGCAGCTTCCATAAATCCTTTAAATAAAGGATGAGGAGTGTTAGGCCGGGAATGAAACTCTGGATGAAATTGGCAAGATATAAAGAAGGGATGTTGGGGAAATTCTACAATTTCCACTAAACGTCCATCGGGAGAAGTGCCACTAATTACATAACCAGATTCCAACAACATATTACGGTAATTATTGTTAAACTCATAGCGATGTCGATGGCGTTCGTCAACCACGTCTTGTTGATAAAGATTGTAAGCCAAAGTGTTGGGGACAAGACGACAAGGATAAAGTCCTAATCGCATGGTTCCACCTAAATCAACTACATCATGTTGTTCTGGCAACAGGTTAATAACTGGATTGGTGGTTTCGGGATCAAATTCGGAACTGTTAGCACCGATTAAGCCCTCGACGTTTCTGGCCCATTCAATCACGGAACATTGCATTCCCAAGCATAAACCTAAGAAGGGTATTTGGCGATCGCGTGCGTATTTAATGGCGGCAATTTTACCGTCTACACCCCGAATCCCAAAACCTCCAGGGACTAAAATACCGTCAACACCTGCTAAATAAGTATCGGGGGATTCGTTTTCTATGTCTTCGGAGTTCACCCACCGCAAACGCAAATCTCCATAGGTAGCAATGGCCGCATGACGCAACGCCTCGACTACAGAGAGGTATGCATCACTTAACCGCACATATTTACCAACAATGGCAATTTCCACAGTGTACTTGGGACTGTACAACCTTTCCACCATTGCTTGCCACTGCACCAGATTTGGTTGACGCTGTTCCATTTGCAGCAAATCTAATGCTTGTTCTGCCAGTCCTTCTTGTTCTAAAATTAGTGGTACTTCGTAAATACTGCTGGCATCTTGGGCAGTGATCACACATTCTTGGGGAACATCGCAAAATTCTGATAACTTGCGTTTTAAGCCCAGAGGTATGGCGCGATCGCACCGACAGACTAAAATATCTGGTTGAATGCCAATTGATCTCAATTCTTTCACAGAATGCTGTGTAGGCTTCGTTTTCATTTCCCCAGCCGAAGCTATCCACGGAATGAGGGTAACGTGCATATACAAGACATTCTGCCGTCCCACTTCCTTACGTAACTGGCGAATCGCTTCCAAAAACGGCAGTGATTCAATATCGCCCACCGTGCCGCCAATTTCCGTAATTAATACAGATGGATTCGTCTCTTGGGCAACACTCAGAATCCGTTCTTTTATTTCGTTGGTAATATGGGGTATAACTTGTACAGTACCGCCATTGTAGTCTCCGCGTCGCTCTTTATTAATTACCGCTTGGTAAATCGAGCCAGTGGTAACACTGTTTAACCGCGACATCGAAGTATCAGTAAAGCGTTCGTAATGACCCAAGTCTAAATCTGTTTCTGCACCATCTGCGGTCACAAAAACTTCCCCATGCTGAAAAGGACTCATTGTACCTGGATCGATATTAATATAAGGGTCGAGTTTCAAAATCGACACCGAATAATCTCGCGATTTCAGTAAACGTCCCAGGCTTGCTGCTATAATGCCCTTGCCAATACTGGAAACTACACCTCCAGTTACAAAGATAAATTTAGTCATAGTATAGTAGTTTGAATTTTTAGCAACTTCTCAAAAAACATCCCGTCATTGTGCCACAGTTTCTGTGGTGAAAACTTTTGTACTGTTATCGTGAAAAAATTTCTAGGATTAATAATATTAGGGTTTATCGTTACCTCCTCTGTAGTAGCATTGGCAGTATCATCAATTTTGGTTGTTTATCCCCCCAACAACCACCAGACAAGCGCCCAAAAAATATTTTTGATTGGCACAGCACCACCTGATGGACAGGTTCTCATCAATGGTAAGCCAATTAACCGCAGTCAAGCCGGCCATTTTGCGCCAAGTTTTCCTTTGCAATTGGGAGAGAATCTCTTTGCTGTACGTCACCAAAATCAAGAACTAAAAATTCAAGTTACAAGGCTGGCGACACAGCCTGAGTTACCTCAAGGATTAGCCTTTGCCAAAGATTCTCTCATTCCAGCAGCCAACATAGCCAGACTACCGGGAGAATTAATTTGTTTTAGCGCCATCGCACCCCCTAATGCCAGTGTATCTGTCAATCTGGCAAATCAAACTATTTCTCTTGCACCCCAAACTCAGCAGGTAAGACTACCCAGTAATTCGGCTGCCCTGACAGGAAATAACCAGCCCACTACCCAGTCTATCCCAGGAAAGTATGAAGGTTGCACAACAATTGAACAACCTGATTCTCTCACCGACCGTAGCAACATAATTTCTGCTGGTCGAAGTCTAGATTTGGGGAAACCAGAATTTCAGCTAACACAGAATGGTCAGACCATAACTCAACCAGGAACTGGCAATATTCAAATTCTCTCACCTGCAAACTTAGAAGTTGCCGAGGTGGTAGCAGATGCAGGAGTAGCGCGTACAGGCCCCAGCACCGATTATTCCCGACTCACCCCACTACTCAAAGGCACACAGGCATCAATTACAGGCCGTGAAGGAGAATGGTTGCGTCTCGACTACGGCGGTTGGATTAATAGTCGGGAGACTCGCATTTTAGCAGGTGCGATTGCGCCACGTACAACCATTCGCAGTGTCGGATATCGCCGACTTCCTAGTACAACAGAGATAGTTTTCCCGCTACAAGTTCCTGTCCCCGTGAGTGTGCAACAGAGCGATGATAATTTCACTCTCACACTTTACAACACCACTGCCCAAACAGACACAATTCGCCTCGATGATGACCCTTTAATTTCTCGTCTAGATTGGCAGCAGGTGGTTCCAGGACAGGCTCAATACACCTTTAAACTCAAAAAGCCTCAACAGTGGGGATATAAGCTGAGATACGAAGATACAACCCTGGTTTTAGCTTTGCGTCACCCGCCCACAATGGGGAGAGAAAGACAAAAACCGCTATCTGGTATCAAGATTCTACTCGATCCAGGACATGGTGGCAACGAGTCAGGTGCAGTCGGGCCGACGGGATATACAGAAAAAGAAGTCAATTTAGTTGTATCCAAGTTATTCCGCGATGAATTGTTGAAATTAGGAGCCACTGTAGTCATGACCAGGGATACTGATATTGAAGTTTCCCTAGGCGATCGCATGGCCATGATAGATCGAGAAGAACCCGCGATCGCACTTTCCATACATTACAATGCTTTACCCGATCAGGGTGATGCGGAGAATACCAAGGGAATCGGCACTTTCTGGTATCATCCCCAAGCTCATAACTTAGCTATATTTATGCACAACTATCTAGTCAAAAAGTTAGATAGACCATCCTACGGCGTATTTTGGAACAATCTCGCCCTCACACGTCCCCATGCTGCGCCATCAGTGCTATTGGAATTAGGTTTTATGATTAACCCCCAAGAATTTGAATGGCTGACAAATCCCCAAGAACAGAAAAAGTTAGCGACAGCCTTGGCACAGGGAGTTGTAGAGTGGATTAAAAGTAGTCAGTAGTCATTTGTCATTGGTCATTGGTCATTGGTCATTGGTCATTGGTCATTTGTCATTTGTCATTTGTCATTGAGAAGTCACAATTTTTCCCCCCACTCCCCACTCCCCACTCCCCACTCCCCACTCCCCACTCCCCAATCATGCGTTCACTTATTGGATTAATCATTCTCGGTTCTCTCACAACTCCCACCCTAGCTTGGGCGCAAGAAAACACGCTCAAGGTGGTTTATCCGCCAGCGAACCACGAAACGAATACAGATAAAATATTTCTCCTGGGGACTGCACCACCAACGGGGAAAGTTTTGATTAATAATCAAGTAATTAATCGTAGTAAATCTGGACATTTTGCCCCTAGCTTTCCCTTGCAGTTGGGCGAAAATCTGTTTACTGTACGTTACCAAAATCAAGAAATTCAGATGCAGGTAACTAGAGTTAATAATCAGCCAGAAATACCCCAAGGATTAGCCTTTGTCGCAGATTCTTTAACTCCCAAAGTTGATATTGCTCGACTACCAGGAGAAGAAATTTGTTTTAGTGCGATCGCTGCTCCTAATGCCAATTTAAATGTCAAACTTGGACAACAAACTGTTAAATTATCACCACAAAAACAACAGATATCTCTGCCCAGTAATTCCGCAATTTATCTAGACAGAAATCAACCCATAACTCAAATTATCCCAGGTAAATATCAGGGATGTACGACATTAGCAACAACAAGAAATTGGCAACAACCGGAATTTCAATTAACTCTCAATGGCGAAACCATCACTCAAATCAGTTCCGGGAAGATTCAAAGCCTTTCCTTAGCCAAACTCCCGGTAGTAGAAGTTATAGCTGAGGCTGGTGTGGCGCGCACAGGCCCCAGTACCACTGATTCACGCTTAACTCCTTTACCCCAAGGTGTGAGAGCCTCTGTGACAGCTAAAGAAGGCGATTGGTTGCGTTTAGACTATGGAGGCTGGATTCATAGTCAAGAAACTCGGATGATTCCCCAGGCAATTCCCCCACGCTCAAACATTCGTAGTATAATTTCGCGGGAATTACCAGCCGCCACAGAAATAGTCTTTCCTCTACAAGTTCCTGTACCTGTGAGTGTAGAACAGGGGGATAAAACTTTTACCCTGACGTTGCATAATACCATTGCTCAAACAGACACAATTCGCCTTGATGATAACCCCTTTATTTCTCGCCTAGATTGGCAGCAAATAGCTCCAGACACGGTGCAATATACTTTTCACCTCAAAAAAGACCAACAGTGGGGATATAACCTGCAATACCGAGATACAAGCTTAGTTTTAAGTTTGCGTCATCCCCCGACGATTTCTCGCAGACAACGACAACCTTTATCTGGGGTGAAAATTCTACTGAACGCCGGACATGGTGGGGAAGAATTAGGTGCAGCAGGGCCTACGGGTTATTTAGCTAAAGATTTAAATTTGGTAGTTACAAAACTATTGCGGGATGAATTGCGGCGACGAGGTGCAACAGTGGTGATGGCTAGGGAAGATGATCGGGATTTGTCTTTGATGGCACGTCAGAAAATGATAGATCAAAATGAACCTGCGATCGCACTAACTTTCCATTATCGATTTTTGGCTGATAATGGCGATGCGGAAAATACTAAGGGAGTTAGCAGTTATTGGTATTATCCCCAGGCGCACGGTTTAGCGGTGTTGCTGCAAAATCGGTTAGTGGAAAATTTGGGTAGGTCTTCTTTTGGGGTCTATTGGAATAATTTAGCGCTGACTCGTCCCCATTCTGCGCCATCGGTTTTATTGGAGTTGGGTTTTATGAGTAACCCTGATGATTTTGAGTTGGCGATGGATGTTGAGGAACAAAGGAGGTTAGCGAGGGTTTTGGCTGAGGGTGTGGTGGAGTGGTTTAATAAATGATTTGTTTCACGCAAAGGCGCAAAGTCGCAAAGGAAGAGAAGAGGAGTTGAGGATTTTAGGCTGGGTTAGTAGCTATTAATTTACCAATGTTATGGAAATATTCATTTTTTAAGCCAGGAGCTACAGGATGGTGAGATATTACAAATACAGTTTGACTATTTCTACAAGTTAAGAAACCTTCTGAAGTTGGTAAAAATTCAAAGTCTGTTATTGTTTTTGTTATTTTTCTCCATGAATATTCATATCTCTTTCCATAAAACACAACTGCTTTAGGTTGATGTTTTTTTATTTTCTCACTGATTTTATTGATGCGGTTTTCTAGACAATGCTTTTCATAATGAACTCTATCCGATAAATAAGTCAGCCGAGAATGATCCTTATATATCCAATGATCGAGAGAGGGTGAAGGTAAAGGCAGTAATTCTAATAAACAAGTTTCTTTACCTATTCTACCTAATTCATTTATTTGATATGTACGAACATCTTCTGTATTAATATTTTCATTTCCTTTGGCACTTAATACAATGCGAATTAGTTTATTCCATGTTGGTTGTAATTTTGCACGTGGTTCAAACATTTTCCCATATCCGAGAGCTATATGATATTTTGCAACATCTTCTATTTCCTTCTGTGCAACATCTTCTATTTCCTGCTGTTTTCTATCATTCCATATATTTATTCTGTTATTAATATCTTTAAAGTCTCCTCCTGATTCTTCCATTCCGATAAACCAATACTTTCCTTGCAAATTACCGTAGCCATAAAATGTTTCAATGAATTTTTCGAGAAGTTCATCATTAAAAAAATCTGAATTATTCATAATCCTGTAATTTCATGTATGTAACTTAGCTTGTTTGTTTAAAATTAAGCGAGTATAAATTTAATGTCAAGTCAAGCAGACTCTGCAACTCTCTGCGCCTCTGCGTGAAATAAATTCCCAAACCAGTATAAAATTAGAAGATGTATAGCGATCGCAACAACTCCTTGGTATATTAATTTTTATCCAAATTAGCGATCGCTATCAAAACTATTCAAAGTTTGCTGCCAATCTGCGACACATATCCCTTCACTTTCAAACCGCGATATATGTTTTAAATTTGTTGTGATAATTATAACTTTATCAAAGCTCGGCAACTGGAGAATAGCCTGAGCAGCAAGAATTACATCACCATCCAAGCTGTCATCGCTGGCAGTTGGTTTACCTTGATTTCGCACCCATGCCCACAATTCGGCTGCTTTTCGCATCGTTTCTGGGGTTATTGGTATGAGGCAAATTTCACTAAATTGGTTGAGTCTTTCTATACTTTTTAGCTTTCCTTGTCTTAATAATTCCCGTCTCAGCTCATAGTCAGCTATCTCTGGCACACGTATACTAGTTTCGGTATTTTGTAAAAATTGTAGCCATTTCCTAACTTTGGGTTCCGCTTTGGGGTGAGTAACTTTACTGAGGGGATGAGTGTCTAGTAATATAACATTGCCCATCTAGTTTTTACACATATCCCGTATTTTGATTTAACGCTGCTTCAATTTCAGGGTATGTTTCCTCATCGTACCCCGATGGATCAGCCATCCATTCATCAACTAATCCTATAACTTTTTCTAAGGAATCGTCCCCGTTTGTTTTTGGTTCAACAAATCCCTCAAAGTGTCCCTCAAAGTGAACAATATCAATGTCTCTCGTCTGACTCGAAACGAATGTCATTTGGCGATATCTTCCGCGAATGCTAGTAGCGGGAATCAAGTAATTATATTGACGATTAGCAAAATATTGTTGTATTTGACTAAAAGGCGAAGATTTGGCCTCAACCAACGCATCGATTCCTGCCTTAACTTCTAGCAGTTCTGCTAAAGAAAGGGCATCTAATTGTTGCATAATCACATTGAACGATGATGTCTTGGCCATAGGGTGATTATAGGTGAACTTCTTTTTTAATTCTATGCCATTCACGGCTGAAGTTTGTCCTCTTACCTTGCGGTCGCCTTTTATTGTTCAAACTAAACAGTTAGTTAGCAAATTTACTATGCTGCCAACCGTGCAAAATCGGCATAGTAAATAAACCCCAAGCCAAACCCGTAACTAACCCAAAAGGTGTCACCAAATAATTATTAAACTCCCACAAGCCAAAAACCTGTGCAGCCAATTCCAAAGGATAAGCCATCATCAGCACACTAGCCAAAGCTGCACCATTCCAGCCATATCGACTTAACCAATAAAAACCCTTACCCCCAGTCACCGCATATAACAAACGAGTAAATAGCAACCCCGAAACAGTACCATAGCAACGCATACACACAGCCATAATAAACGGGGGTGCTAAATCCAAACCCATATCAGGTTGCGGACAGACATGATTACCCATGAAATAAATAATGTCCGCAATCCTACCCAGCAAAGACACATCAGACGCAGCCAAAAAAGGAGCAATAGGAGGGCCAAAAACCATCCCCACCAACAGGAAATCAGCAATAAAACTCACCCAATTAACCTGCAAACCTTCCTGAAAAACTACTCTCTTCATTCTTCTCTGCGCCTCTGCGCCTCTGCGTGCAATATTTCTTAACCTACACTAGCAACATAAGGATTTGTCAACTTTTCCAACTGCTGAATCAACAGACTGAGGAACAAACCGACATCAGTCACCACACCCACCGATTCCACAGAACCGCGATCGCTTAACTTAGTCACCACAGCCGGGTTAATATCTACACAGACCATCTTCACCCCAGCCGGAGTCATATTTCCCACCCCAATAGAATGCAGCATTGATGACAACATCAAAATCATCTCCGCACCTTCAATCAGTTTGGCATATTCCTCCTGTGCTTTAATCAAATTCATTTGGGTATCAGGCAAAGGTCCATCATCCCGAATCGAACCAGCGAGGCTAAAAGGTATGTTATTAGATACACACTCATACATCACACCATTTTTAATTACTCCCGCTTCCACCGCCTTGGCAATGCTGCCATAACGGCGGATAGTATTAATGGCTTTGAGGTGATGGCGATGTCCACCCCGCACGGCTACACCCCGCTTCATATCCACACCGAGGGAAGTTCCCATCATATTTTGCTCAATGTCATGGACTGCGATCGCATTACCACCCAAGAGAG
>REBL01000199.1 GCA_007692755.1 Nodularia sp. (in: cyanobacteria)
GCATTCATCTCACACCCCTAAGAGTGGGTGTGAGGCTTCTGCTGATCTAGCTAAATACCTCTAAAACTTTGTTAGATGACTCAAAAGTGAATTAGAAAGTTAAGGAGAGGATTGTAATATGGCACTTATTCGTTGGGAACCATTCCGAGAAATGGAAATTCTGCGTCGTCAAATGGATCAACTCTTCTCTGAAATGACAGCAGATGAGCGCAGCGACTCCAATATTTCTCCAGCACCGAGAACAGCTTGGGTTCCTGCCGTGGAAATATCTGATCATGGTTCTAAGCTGCTGTTAAGAGCAGAAATTCCTGGCGTGGAAAGTAAAGACCTAGACGTACAAGTGACTCAAGATGCAGTCTCAATTGCTGGTGAGCATCATTACGAAAAAAACGCGAAATCTAACGGCAATGTTCGTTCAGAATTCCGCTATGGCAAATTCCAAAGAATAATTCCTCTACCAAGCAAAGTCCAGCATCAACAAGTTCAGGCAGACCTGAAAGATGGCATCTTAACTCTCAGTTTACCTAAACTGGAACCAGAACAAAATAAGGTATTCAAAATAAATTTCGGTCATTCCCAAACAGGCAGCAATGCCATCGAGTCTAGTAATGGTCAAGGACAACCTGAGACTACATTAAAAGCAACCACTCAAACTACTTAATCGAGATAACTTTCTTGTCTCTTTTAGCTAAATTTTGAAATCAAACCCAGCCAATATATGTAGCTGGGTTTTTGTTGCTTGCTATTGCCTAAACATTCGCCCCGGTCTTAGTACCTCCACCCAATTTTGCTTGAATTCTACTCTTAGCGGCTTTAAATTGTGTCGCTATTTCCTCAGTTTGTGTAGAACTCAAGTTATTGCGAATAGAAGCAAACATTGTGCTTTCTTCTTGACGAATATGATCGCCCACAATATCCATCAAATTTCTGACTCTATCTTTAAATTCCGGAGCAGAAGGATTAATAGCACGGATTTCTTCTAACAGCCGTTTCATTTGGGCTTGTTCATCAAAAAGTTCTTGGGTATCAGCCTCACCGTAGAAAGAACGTACTCTAGGGTAGACAATTTCCTCTTCAGCTTCAGAATGAGCTGTTAAATCTTTGTAGATTTGACCGAAATACTCTTGAATCTTTTTGGGGTCATTACTTTGTAGTAATTCCGTAAACAGAATATTCACCTTATTATGATCCATACGGATCACATCCTGAATATTCATATCCTGCTTGTCACTGCTTTGGGTCACAGCGCTACCAACTACACCACTAAAAGCAGCGATCGCATCTTGAACTCGTCCCCAAATTCCATGATCTGCGTCTTGTCCAGTTAGTTCACGAACACCCAAAACTTCTAAAAAGCCTTTGAGTTGCTCTTGGTGAGCGCGGTTTTCAAAGTTAACGGTATTTAAAGGACTAATTGCTGCCATTACGTCAGCACCAACTTTTTGTGCAGCCTTGTGAATTGTCAGACCAGACATTACTTGTTGATGCTTTAACAATTCATGCTGAAATATTTTTTCATAGAAACTTAATTCAGAGCCTTGCATCAATTCGCGGATTTTTTTGGACATTTCTTGGACTATTTGCGCTGGTTGTTGTTGGATACCATACTGAACCACGACAGTTTCCAAAACGCCTTGATTTTTTTGGTCATCTTCTAGCATCTTGCGGATACGATCAGAGACTTCAGCATCAGTTGATTCTTTTAAAAACAGTTGCTCGTTTTCGATGAACAACTGTTGCATTAATTTCATATTTGCCAATTTTACGGCAATAGCATTTCGTTTTGTATCATCTAATGTGCTTACCATGCTCTGTTCTCCTCTGAAAAGTGTTCGTATTATTACTCTGTTTCAGAGTGACATACCATTTAGGTGAATTCCATCTTTCTTTTGAATGATCGCTTTCGTAACTCTGGATAGAAAATTTAGGAATTTACCACCGACAATTTGATAAATATACTTTGCGAAAGGTATCTGTATAAATTGGACTCCATCGCCAGATAGATAAAATTTTTATGTTATTTTTCTAAATTGACTCAAGGATAATTGCATAAAAGTTGAAGTAATAATGCCAGACAATTCTAGACTGGCAGAGCAGGTATTAAATCAAGAAAGCAAGCCAAATAATTAAATTTAATGTATCGGGTAATGCTTTTAAAACATTTCCTTAGCAAATAAAAATAGCAGCAGGAAAATTAACATTGCAAATTGCAGCTGATATTCAACAAATTTCTTTTAGCTGAAAATAGGATACTAATAATGGAAACTACAGGAACAGAATCCAATTCCACACCGTTCCCAAATATCCCCCCAATTATTGAAAGTGACGACAGAGAATATCAAGATAGTGGTGTACCCAGCACAGTAGCGATCGCCGGACATCCCCTACACCCCCTGACCATGATCTTTCCCATTGCTTTTTTAGCTGGTGCATTGGGAAGCGACTTCGGCTATTGGTTAACTAATGATTTTTTCTGGGCTAGAGCGTCCCTATGGTTAATTGGACTGGGACTTTTAGGGGGTATTATTGCCGCAATTACCGGGATGAGCGACTTTTTGAGAATTGAACGTGTTCGCAAGCGTACCGCTGGCTGGACACATTTAATTCTAAATGTGGCAATTTTAGCCCTAACAGCCCTCAACTTGATTTTACGTCTAGGAGCGCCTGAAGCACGCATACTACCTTGGGGATTCTTTCTGTCGCTGGTTGTGGGTACACTAACTAGCATCACAGGCTGGTTTGGGGCGGAACTTTCCTACCGGCATAAAATTGGTGTAGTAGGTGCTGGTAGTAGAAGATATCCCTAAAATTTAGTCAGCAAATCCGGCTAAAATTTTCTGGAGTTTTTAGTCTGGAATAAATGTGCCAAAATCGCCAAAAAACAAAATCGTTTACCCTGGCTTTCCCTGCTCATCGTCATCCCGATGGGCATTTATCTTTAAGCACTAACTTGTTGTATCTTAGATTATTGCTGGCTATGACAAATACAAGTAATTGGATATGCAAAAACGAGTTAAAGTTAAACCTAATTCCAAGCAACAAAAAATCGAAGAACAAACTGATGGGAGTTTGACTATCAGGTTAAAATCTCCGCCCGTAGATGGTAAAGCGAATGAAGAGTTAATTAAACTCTTAGCTGAGAAATTTAATCTGCCAAAATCTCACATTAGAATTAAGTCTGGTTTATCCTCTCGGCAAAAGCTGATTGAAATTGACACAGATATTTAATCTGGGAACTTTTATATATATTCCTGTACCACAATTCTGGGAAAGAATATACAAGTATTTATTCAGCAAAATGTTTATCTTGTGTAATTTTTATATATCTGGGTTGAGATTTAACTCGTTCAATCCAAGCTTTGATAGCAGGAAATTTAGTTAAATCAAACCCACCTTCATCAGCCACATGAGTATAGGCAAACAAAGCAATATCAGCAATTGTATAACGCTCACTGACAAAAAAGTTGTGCATCATTAAATGATTTTCCATCACCTTTAATGCTGCATAACCCGGTTCACGTTTTTGCTCTATGGCTGTGGAATATTCTTCAGCTTTACCTAAAATAGAGATCCACAATCTTGATGTCGCGATAAAAGGTTCATGGCTATATTGTTCAAAAAATAACCATTGCAACACTTGCGCTCTTAAAAAGCGATCATAAGGTAAAAATTCTGTGCCTTCACTCAAATACACTAATATGGCATTTGATTCTGCCAAATATTTTCCAGTAGTAACTTCCAAGACTGGTATTTTAGCGTTAGGATTTTTACTTAAAAACTCTGGTGTGTGAGTCTCTCCTTTCAAAATATTAATGTCTATTCTCTCAAAGGGCATACCCATTTGTGTCAATAAAAGTCGGATCTTATAACTATTGCCTGATGGTAAGAAATCATACAATTGCAGAGGTTTCATGTCAAAAAATATAATAATGAATGTTGAGAACAGTGAGGGGCTAAAATACAATATATTACAAACTAAAGTTAGAGGAACAGGATAATTTTTATTTATTTTCAGTATATGCGTACAAGGTAAAAAAATCGAGAAAATAAAAAATAATAGAAACGATAGTATTCTTGATTCCTTGTATTTAAAATTTTGATTTTCTTCAGTGTGTAAAAATAAAAGTATGTGTGGAAGATTTACTTTAAATCAGTCATCAGAGGCGTTATCTAAAATTTTTCGTATAGAGAAAATTCCGGATTTAGCCCCTGAATATAACATTGCACCTACGCAAAGGGTGACAACAGTTCTACATAATGCTGAAACAGACCAGCGTGAATTTCAGAAGTTACATTGGGGGTTGATACCCTCGTGGGCGAAAGATCCCGGAATGGGTGTCAAGCTGATCAATGCTAGAGCCGAAACAGTTGCCCAAAAACCAGCTTTTCGGTCAGCATTCAAGCACCGACGCTGTTTAGTGCTAGCTGATGGTTTTTACGAGTGGAAACGACAAAATGGCAAAAAACAGCCGTTTTACTTTCGGTTCTCAGATGGGCAACCCTTCGGCTTTGCGGGTTTGTGGGAAAGATGGCGACCTTTAGAGGAAAAGCCTGGAAGTGAGGAAATTATATCTTGTACAATTTTAACAACGGCAGCTAATGAATTAGTCCAACCAATTCATGCTCGGATGCCAGTGATTGTGGCTCCACAAGATTACGATTTGTGGTTAAATCCCCAAATGCCAACACCAGAACGACTACAGCAGCTATTGTGTCCATATCCCGATCAAGTTATGACTGCTTACCCAGTTAGTAGCTTGGTGAACAACTCTCGACAGAATAGTTCCGAATGTATCATCCCCCTCGGTGAAGAGAACCCACTTCCTGAGAATATCTTTTAAGCCAATTGCTGCACAACCATAGAAGTAAATATGCCAAGAACACAAAAAAACGATAATTTTGTTGACAAATCCTTTACAGTCATGGCGGATCTGATCCTGAAACTTCTGCCAGCCAACAAAAAAGCTAAAGAAGCATTTGTCTATTATCGAGATGGGATGTCAGCCCAGGCAGAAGGAGAATATGCCGAAGCTTTAGACTATTACGAAGAAGCGCTCACATTAGAGGAAGACAGTTACGATCGCAGTTATATTCACTATAATATGGGGCTAATTTATGCCAGTAATGGTGATCATGAGAAGGCTCTAGAGATGTATCACCAAGCGGTTGATATCAACCCACGTTTACCCCAAGCCTTGAATAATATCGCGGTAATTTACCATTATCAAGGTGAAAAGGCTAAAGAATCCGGGGACAATGACGCTGGTGAATCACTGTTTGATCAAGCAGCAGATTATTGGATTAGAGCTATTCGCATGGCTCCCAATAACTACATTGAAGCCCAAAACTGGCTGAAAACAACTGGACGTATGCAAATTGACGTATTCTTTTAATTGAGTGGTTAGTGATTAGTTAGTTACTGATTACCTGATCCTCTCCCTAAAATTGAGCATAAGAAGCCCACCCCCAACCCCTCCCCAGCAGCGCTACCGTGTACACACAAGTCGGTAAATTCTCTTTTGTGTCATAAGACCCCACCCCTAGCCCCTCCCCGCAAGGGAGGAGGGGAACTGGATTTTCAGTTAAATTTTATTTTTAGGACTGGAAAATCTCTTTAGTTCAGGATGTGTGTACACCGTAGCTTCGCCAGCGAGGAGGGGGGCAGATTATAGCTTTAGCGGGGCGGGTTTCTTCAGAGTTTGGGGACTATTGCTAATTTAGCTGAAATTACCTATTGAAAAACTATGATTGATCGCGAACAAGTTCACAAAGTAGCTCTTCTGGCTCGTTTAGAATTAACTTCAGAAGAAGAGGAGCAATTTACTAACCAACTGGTAAATATTCTGGGTTATATCGAACAGTTGAATGAAGTTGATGTCAGTGATGTGCTGCCGACAACAAGGGCAATTGATGTCAATAATGTGACTCGAAAAGATGATTTACAACCATATGCTGAACGAGAAGCCATTCTGAATGGTGCGCCTGAACAAGAAGGCGAATTTTTCAAAGTACCAAAAATTATGAGTAGCAATGATTAGGGAGGGTTGAATCAGTGAACAGTGAACAGTTATCAAGTAGAGTAAGAGATTTCTATGCAATGATAACTGATAACTGAAAAAGGAGATATGTATGGGTTTGGGAATCCTCAAGGATGGTCAGTGGATATCAAGACGGGATCAAGAAGATTCACAAGGTAAATTTATTCGCCCATCCACAACTTACCGTGATCAAATTACAGCCGATGGTGCCAGTGGTTTTCAGGCTGAACCGGGGCGTTACCATTTATATATTTCTTGGGCTTGTCCTTGGGCTTGTCGGACGGCAATTATTCGCCAATTAAAAGGACTAGAAGATGTCATTGGGCTATCGGTAGTTGGGGCGGAAATTGATCAAAACAGTTGGGAATTTACTGATGAATCAGGGGCGATTCCTGATACGGTAAATGGCACTCAATATCTTTGGCAACTTTATCTCAAGGCTGACCCTAACTATAGTGGAAGGGTAACAGTACCAGTATTATGGGATAAGAAAAAGGGGACAATTGTTAATAATGAATCCCGCGAAATCATACGGATGTTTGATACACAATTCTATGCTTTTGCTAAACCAGATATTAACTTTTATCCCCAAAATTTACAAACCCTAATTGACGAGACGATTGATGCTATTTATCAACCGATAAATAATGGTGTATATCGGGCGGGATTTGCCACTTCTCAATCAGCTTATGATGAGGCGGTGACAGAGTTATTTGCAGCCCTTGATCACTGGGAGAATATATTAGGAAAACAGCGCTATCTCTGCGGGGATCAAGTGACTGAAGCTGATTGGTGTATGTTTACTACTTTGCTGCGTTTTGATGCTATTTACTATGTGCATTTTAAATGCAATTTATGCCGTTTGGTTGAGTATCCTAATTTGTGGAATTATCTCAAAGAACTCTATCAATTACCGGGTGTGAAGGAAACTTGTAATTTTGACCACATTAAACGGCATTATTACAGGAGTCATCCGAATGTTAATCCCACTCGCATTGTACCGAAAGGCCCTGTGATTGATTTTGATGCACCTCATAACCGGGATCAAGTGGTGACAAAATAGCAGCTACTGGCGCGACACGGCGAAAATAGTGCATTATGATTCTCCTGTGGAACAGGCATCTTGCCTGTTCTGGGGGGAACTAGAAGCCCACCCCAGAATATTTTATATTTATAGCGATCGCCAAATTAGTTGCGTCAATCCACGACTCAGGTACTCAGCACTCCTTGTAGTGTGGTGGTAAAGTCGGGGTAGGAAATGGCGGCGGCTTCTGCACGGTGAATGGTGGTGATTCCAGTAGAAACTAGAGATGCGATCGCTAGACTCATAGCAATGCGATGATCTGTATAACTATCGACATCAGTACCTACTAAGGGAGTACCGCCAGTAATTTCCATACCGTCGGGTAATTCACTGACTTTCGCGCCCATTTTATTGAGTTGCTGCGCCATTACGGTAATGCGATCGCTTTCTTTAACTCGCAATTCCTCTGCATCCCGAATCACCGTTGTACCTTCGGCAAATACTGCCGCTACTGCTAAAATGGGAATCTCATCAATCATTCTCGGAATGATCTCCCCAGCAATGGTGCAGCTTTTTAACCGACTGGAACGTACTCTGATATCCGCCACTGGTTCCCCAGCTACTTCCCGCTGATTTTCCAGTTGAATATCAGCCCCCATGAGTTCTAAAGCTTCTAATATCCCTGTGCGGGTGGGATTAACACCAACATTTTCCACTACTAATTCCGAACCAGGGACAATTGCGCCAGCGACTAACCAAAAGGCGGCTGAACTGATATCTCCAGGAACAATCACTTTTTGTCCCCGCAGTTGCGCCGGTCCAATCACCGTGACGCTATTGGTGTCTGGATCAATACTCAGTTCTGCACCAAAAGCCCGTAACATCCGTTCGCTGTGGTCACGAGAAAGGGCGGGTTCGGTGACGGTGGTTTTTCCGGCTGTTAATAAACCCGCAAGTAATATGCAGGATTTAACTTGGGCGGAAGCAATGGGGGAATGGTAATGAGTCGGTTTCAGGGCTTGACCTTGAATTGCTAGAGGTGCTAAAGAATTACCCTTACGTCCCCAAATTTTTGCGCCCATTTGTTGCAAAGGCCGAACTACACGGGACATGGGACGCGATCGCAAAGAACTATCCCCTGTGACCGTAAAAAACCGCCCTGGATGAGAAGCCAAAAGCCCTAACATCAGTCTGAGTGTAGTGCCAGAGTTGCCAGCATTCAACACATCTACTGGTTCTTGCAATTGTCCCAAACCAATCCCCTGAACTGTGACTAATTCGGTGTTTAGTTCCGAAATTTGCGCCCCCATCGCTTGAAAACAGCTTGCAGTGCTGCGAGGATCTTCGCCTAAAAGCAGTCCTTGGATTTCCGTTTCCCCTTGTGCGATCGCGCCTAACATTAAAGCCCGATGTGATATAGATTTATCACCAGGTACACGGATACAACCCTGTAAAGAAAGTCCAGCAGAGGGTCGCTGGATAATTAACTTTTGAGAAAAGTCTGTTTGAGTTTCGACAGTTATGACAGCAGCCGACATGAGTTTACACTTCTTGGATACACCGGAAGTTCATCAGCGACTAAATTTGCCACGACTGGACACTTCCTGCCTAGTATCCTATCGCTTTTCGTTCGCGGAAATTTGCCAAAATCTACCCAGTAGATGATGAATCTTTATTGAATAGTTGTTCATTTGGCAAAAATCACTCTCAGGGGTCTTGTATTTTTTGCACTTGTTACTTGATCTTTTCTTGAAAAAGTTTTATTTGTAACACCAGAGAAAGTGTTTCAAGTCATAAGATTTTATTTATTTTTAGGTTGATTTATTTGGCTTACCAAATCAACATCTTCAGTTAATATTAAGGATGTTTAACTATTTAATGGCTACTCCTGACTCTTAAAGATACTGGTGTTAATTTCATTTTGTTCAATAGCTTTTAGCCCCTATCGCGCTCATGCTGACCCATCACCGCAAACCCGTATGTTTATCAGTTATTTCCACTGACCTGCCATTCTGGTCTGTTGTTGAGACTGCGGGTACACTGTATCAAAAAGATACTGATCGATTTCATTTACTGTTGACAGCACCGCCCCTGATTACCTGTGAACTGGCAAGTTCTCTGAGTTCAGAAGACATCCTTCCGGAAAATCAGAGCAACTCTCAAGCCCCCAGCAGTCCCAGAATTTTGTGGTTGGAGATTTCCCCCTACCGGGTAATTATGACCATGCAAGGTAACGGTCAAGTTAGTTATCGCCATTTCTGGGAACAAGGCGTTTATGGTGTTAGCCGTTATTGGCTACCTAGTGAGTCATTGAAACCTCAGAATCCGATTCGGTTACGCAATTTTACCAAAAGTCTGTCTCTGCAAGGACACCATTTACCAGAGCATTTACGGGTAGAATACGAATTATGGGCAGATAAAGTCCAGATGGGAAGATACATCCTCAATCTGGAAATTAAGCACTAACGCCACCGCCGCTGCGCGGAAGTCAAAAGTCAAAAGTCAAAAACTTATTTTTGACTCTACTGTTGCTTAGGAGTTGAATTAACCGAAATAACTGGGTTCGTTCCCAGGTTTCCATTTAATATTGCAACCAATACTGGGCTTTTGTTCAATTGTAACGGGGTTATCTGCCAACACGGATGCGATCGCCGCGCGTAAATCTGCACCTGTCACGGGTTTACCATTACTGGGACGGCTATCATCCAATTGTCCCCGATAAGCGAGTTTGCGTTCTGCGTCAAAGACAAAAAAATCAGGTGTACAAGCTGCTGTATAAGCTTTGGCAATTTCCTGAGTTTCGTCGTAACACAAGGGAAAGTGAAAATCTAGTTCTGTCGCCATTGCTTTTAAAGACTCTGGCGCATCATCTGGATATTTTTCCGCATCATTGGCGCTAATAGCCACAATCCCTAAATCACTGGAAAGATAATCTTTGCCGAGACGGGCTAATTCTGCTTGGATATGTTTGACAAATGGACAATGGCGACAAATGAACATTACCAACAATGCTTTTTTATCAGCAAAAGTGTCCAGGGAAATCTTTTCTCCAGATACCACTTCTGGTAGATGAAAATCTGGTGCTTGTGTGCCTAATGGCAACATTGTCGATGCAGTTAAAGCCATAGTTTACCCTGATCCTTTACCTGAAACACTGTCAAAATAGCATGAAATTCTGCATAAAATTAAAGACGGGAAATTTTCCCGTCTCTACATTTGTTAAATATTCAATTGTCAAGATTAATTTTTACAGGCTGGCTAAAAGGCCGATGATGCCGTGTCCTGTGAATACTTCTAATGCAATCAGAGAAACGAAACCAATCATTGCTAAACGACCGTTGAGTAATTCGGCGTAGGGAGTGAACCCGGTGCGATCGCCTTGCTCGTCTACATAAACCTTTGGTTCTATTGCAAAGTTGTTCATTAGACCTTGGTCATCAACAATACTTGTATTGGTACGCATAAGATTTTTTTCGTGTTTTTTGTGTATGTAAACAACTGTAACAAACTTATTAAATTTTGTAAAGTATCTGAGTCAACTTTCTTTGAATCATCGGCAAATCTGGTTGTCCTCCTGAGCAAGGAGAGGGGTTGGGGGTGAGGTTTGTGGAGTTTATTAACTCTGGACTCCTGAACGAGATATTATAGTGAATCGGGTTTACAAGATGTTTCGCCAACAGGTTGCAATTTATCAATGGATCGATTCCGAGTAGAGGTTATTGCCAAAACACCAAACCCGCAGCAAGTTGTTTA
>REBL01000097.1 GCA_007692755.1 Nodularia sp. (in: cyanobacteria)
TCAAGCAGAAGCACGTCAAAAAATCAACGATTTTTCAGCTCGCTATCAACGAGTTAAGTCTGTTTCCAATCTGAGTTCCTTTACAACCATGCGAACAGCTCTCAATTCCCTAGCTGGACACTACAGTTCTTACCCAAATCGTCCTTTGCCCCAAAAGCTCAAAAATCGTTTGGAACAGGAGTTAGATAGGGTAGAATCCGCGCTAAAACGTGACGCTTAACTATTGGATAATTTATTGTCCAAAGTCTACAAAATTGCTGAGGGGTGAAGAGCCACAGGTGCAGGGTGTAGGGTAAAAGACTCTCTACTGTACCAAAATCTTTCCCCTATTCATCTCTCTAATACTCAATGTCCTGAGCAAACGAATATACTCAATTTTCTGTGGCAATTTAATGGATTGGTACTCTCCCAGCTTTTAGGTCTTGTTGGCTAAACAAAATTTAAACAACCCAAGTAAAAATTAAATCCCCCCACTCAGCAGGCTTGACCTGCTTTTTGTATAAAAACTATACATTTTAGTTAAAGGTTTTTCCCAAAAATCAGGCAACAGAAATATAATTTTGGCAGTCTTGAACAGATAAGCTGCAAAACTTTTAGTTCGCAAGTAGAACTTTTAGTATATGTAACTGCCAATAAATTTAATTAGGGTTGATCACAGATCTGTGCTTCTACTTTTAGGTATGTCTAACCGCCCCTTGAACCTTACAAAATCGATGTTGTTTTGGCGACGCCTGTTCGCTGCCGCTTTCACCAGTAGTTTATTGATTCCCCACTTTGGCGGCCAACCAGCAAAGGCTCAAGTAACAGAGTATTGCCAATTATCCACAGCAGCAGCGCAAACAAAAGAAGATTTACGTTTGTCAGCGCTAAAAGGCAATCAAGATGCCCAAACCCGCTACCAACAATTGGTGCAACAACAGGCAAAGGAATTACAGGATTGCCGCAATCGTAATTGGCCACAAATTCAAGCGATCTGGTTACGCTTATATTCTTGTGACATTCAGCCAGGAGCGATTGACCAAATTATGGATCGAATCGTTAACCGTGGCTACAACCAAGTTTATGTCGAAGTTTTCTCCGACGGTCAGGTATTATTACCAGCAGTCAATAATCCTACGGTTTGGCCATCAGTAATTCGGACTCCAGGCGCTGAAAATATTGATTTACTATCTATTGCCATTCAAAAAGGACGGCAACGTGGTTTAAAAGTTTATGCTTGGATGTTTACCAACAACTTCGGCTATACTTACGCTCAACGTCGGGATAGAGAAGAAGCGATCGCTCGTAATGGTCAAGGACAAACTAGCTTATATCTTCCAGATAATAGTTCCCAACTATATATAGATCCTTATCACCCACAGGCAAAACGTGACTACTATCAATTGGTACAGGAAGTAGTCCGCCGTCGTCCTGATGGAGTGTTATTTGATTATGTACGCTATCCACGACAGCCAGGAAGTAATTCCATTGCCACCAAAGTTTCAGATTTATGGCTGTTTAGTAAAGCCACCCAAGAAGCTTTATTTCGACGCGCACAAAATTACAAAGGGTTGGAATTAATTCGGCGATTTCTGGGTAAAGGATATGTCACCGCTGGAGATATAGCTGAAATAGATAAATTGCATCCCCAAGAAGGCGAACCAATGTGGCAAGGTCGTGTTCTCCAACCAGAACAAAAATCACTTTTGTCTGCAACCGACAGACAACCAATATTGCAAACACAATTGTGGCAACTAGCAGTGGCCCACGCTATGCAAGGTATTCTAGACTTTGTAGCTTTAGCTAGTTACCCAGCACAACAACAAGGTATTCCATCTGGAGCAGTATTTTTTCCTGATGGTAACCAAGCCGTTGGACAAGGATATGATTCCCGCTTACAACCTTGGGATAGGTTTCCTAGTTCTTTAGAATGGCATCCCATGTCTTATGCAACTTGCGGTACTGCTAATTGCATTGTGCAGCAAGTACAACAAGTTTTGAATTCTGCACAACCAGGTACAAAAGTAATCCCTGCGTTAGCCGGCACTTGGGGAAAATCAGTCAGTAATCGTCCATCATTAGAAGCCCAAATGCAAGCACTGCGGCAATTTGCTCCCCAACTAGCGGGAGTGAGTCATTTTGCTTATTCTTGGCAATACCCTGAACATGATAGCGATCGCAAGTTCTGTCGTGTGCGGTAAAAGTAGAGAAACAGGAAGTTTAGGGGAAGATTGTTTCTTCCTCTAATACTTCAAGTTGTTGCTGAAATTTGTTGTAACCAAGTTTCTAACTCAGGAGTCAGCTGACCAACCCGCCGAGGAAGTTGGCGCAGAACTAAGGTTGAACTCTCCCGGCTTTAAAAATCATCTAAAATTTAGTTGTAATTATTTTGTTTCCATCCAATTATTACCAGCACGCACATCTACAATTAACGGCACACTCAAAGAAACAGCATCTTCCATCACTGACTTAATTTGTGGTTGTAATTCTTCCCATTCTGAAGGGGGAACTTCAAACACCAATTCATCGTGGACTTGCAATAAAAGACGCGCTTGATACTTAGGCAAAATATCATGTATTCGCACCATGGCAATTTTGATAATATCGGCGCTGGAACCTTGAATTGGCGCATTAGCAGCCGAACGCAGTAAACCTGCATCATAAGCACCCAGATTTTTCAATTTACTCAAGTCAATGTCTTCAAGATTACTGCCGTGTAATTTGCGTAGGCTATTATTGGTAAATTCAACATAACGACGACGACCGAGAATGGTTTCTACATAACCTTGAGCGATCGCCTGTTTTTTTACTCCTTCTAAATATGCAAAAACCTTGGGGTAACGTTCGTTAAACCGCTTAATAAACTCGTTAGCAATTCCTTTATCTATCCCCGTTGAACGAGAAAACTTCAGTGAACCCATACCATAAATTACGCCAAAATTAATAGTCTTAGCTAATCTACGTTCATCTGAGGTAATATCTTCTTTTTCAAAAATTAACCGCGCCGTTACTGTGTGAATATCTTCATTTTGCTGATATGCTTGCACCAAAACTGGCTCTTGACTTAAATGAGCCAAAATTCTTAACTCTATTTGTGAGTAATCAGCCGCCACCATTAACCATCCTGGTTCTGGTAAAAATGCCTTGCGAATTTGACGACTAAAAGCTGTGCGAATAGGAATATTTTGCAAGTTGGGATTGGATGAAGATAACCTGCCAGTTGATGTTGCTGTTTGATTAAAATTAGTATGTACGCGTTGAGTATCTGGACGTACTAAGGTTGGTAGAGCATCTACATAAGTAGATTTTAATTTAGATAAAGTGCGGTATTCAATAATGGCATCAACAAACCCAGTTTGATCAACTTCTTGGAGTCTTTCTAAAGTCGCTGCATCTGTAGAATAACCTGTTTGAATTTTTCGGGAATAGTTTGTACTTAAACCCAATTTTTCAAATAATATTTGACTTAATTGTTTAGGAGAACCCAAATTAAATTTTTCTCCAGCAATTTCTGTGGCTGTCTCTTCTAATTTGGCTAAATCTATCTCTAACTGCTGTGAAAGTTCCCGCAGATAAGCTGAATCAATGGAAACACCAGTATATTCCATCTCAGCTAAAACTGCTTCTAGCGGTTGTTCTACTTCTAGTAATAACTTATGCAAGGCTGGAACTTTATTTAGTTCCTCACGTAATTGCGATACCAGTTGATAGGTAGCGTACACTTGTAAACAACAATAATTAGCTACATGATTAATATTTATATCCGCAATAGTTTTACCTTTGGGGACTAAATCTGGATAATTTTGCAAAGTTATGCCCAATGATCGCAGCGCCAAATCAGTTAAGTTATGGCTAGTATCTGGATTGAGAATATAACTAGCTAGCATGGTATCAAATACAACTCCCGCCAAGTTAATTCCTTGACAGTGAAAAACTAGGCGATCAAATTTGCTATTCTGAAAGGTTTTCGGATAATTAATACTTTCAAGAATGGGCTTTAATGCTGCTAAAACTACATCTTGACTAAGATTTGTCCCTGTTTTGTGAGCTAAGGGAATATAAGCTGATTCGTCTGGTTTTGTCCCCCAACAACAGCCAATTCCTACTAGTACGGCATCCCGTGGTTCTAAATCACTAGTTTCTGTATCCCAAGCGACGGGGGTTTCTGGGTTAGTGAATGTTTTGAGTACCTCCACCAATTCAGTAAGTTTGGCTTCAGTGTTAATAATTTGTGGCTGAATGGGTGAAGCCGATGGCTGGGGAATTGCTGCTGTATCAGCCGCACTGAAAAACCACACATCATCATCTTCATCATCACTGGGTGCTGCTGTGGTTTCTACAACTTCACCGCCAAATCGTTCCTGAAGTTGGTTAACTTTGCCTAAAAAAGTCTTAAATTCTAACTTTTCTAAAATTGGGATGAGAAAGCTAGTATCAAACCCTGTTAATTTGCAATCTTCTAAATTAACTTCTAAAGGCACATCTATAACTATGCTGGCCAAATAGCGAGATTTTTGAGCATCTTCTTGACCTGTTGCCAGTTTTTTATGAGTCGCACCAGGAATTGTATCTAGTGCTGCATAAATTTTTTCCAGAGAACCATAGGTATTAAGTAGCTGGACTGCGGTTTTTTCCCCAATCCCCTTAACACCGGGAATATTATCTGATTTATCACCACAGAGGGCTTTAAAATCGACTATCTGTGTAGGTAATACGCCTAATTTCTCTTTAACTTCTGCTGTACTAAACTCCGTAATGCTATTTGTAGAGCGCTTTAATGCATCAGGACTAAAGTTTAAAACAGTAATTTCTTTTTCTGGGTCGATGAGTTGAAATAAATCGCGATCGCCTGTGAGAATTTTCACTTTATATCCGGCGGCGGTGGCTTTTTGTGATAGGGTTCCCAACACATCATCGGCTTCATAACCGGGTGCAGTAAAAATTGGTAGATTTAACCCTGTCAGCAATTCTTGGAGATTTTTTAAATCAGGTACAAAGTCCTCTGGCGTACCCGGACGATCAGCTTTATAAGTATCGTCGGCTTCGTGGCGAAAAGTTGGTAAGCCTAAATCAAATGCGATCGCCATTGCTTGTGGCTGTTGTGTGGCTATGACTTCCAGTAAGCACTTGAGAAAGCCAAAGCATACACTAGTAGGAATTCCCGACTTTGTACGCAGTCCTCCATCGCGTCCTTTAGCAAAAGCGAAGTATGAACGAAAAGCCAGAGAATGTCCGTCTACAAGGATGAACGTCGGACGTGTTGTGTTTACAGAATCAGAAGTTAGAGACATAGCCTTATTTTAGCTGTAGCATACTGACATCATTCGCAAGTAAAGAGAATGCCTATATCTACTAGATACAGGCATTCTGAGACTGGCAATTTTCCTTAATCCAGCGTATGTATAAAAAATATCATACTTGTAGAGTTAATACGTGAGTCTAGTTGAACTAGGTTTTCCGTAAATTGGCAAGATATCTTAATTTCCCTAAAAACTTGGATAAATCAGCAAAAATTAGCACTATATTTGAGTTATTAACTATCAATATTATAGCCTTTTAGATCAATAAAACTTTATATAAAAGTTCTCGAAAGTATAGTTGTCGAACTAAGTTTCTTATGGAAGCTTTACATAAAATTACGTATATTTATCAAGCCAATCAGACCAATATCAGAGTTAGAAATAGATGAGTAATCATGCAATCGTTCGTTTGAAAAACTCATTTCCCATGACAACAAAACTATTCAACTCTCTAGCCGCCGCTACAACCTTAGCAGGTGTTTTAGCAACAGCCGGTGCCGCTAATGCAGCGTCCCTTAGCTATACCAATAGTGCTTCTGTAGCTATGCAAGAAACAGATATCATCAACGCACCTCTAAGCGTGCAAAAGTTTGATTCATCTCTTGGTAATCTCACAAGTGTGATCTTAAATTTCTCCACTAATGTGACTGGAGATGCAGGATTTGAAAATAGAGGTAATGGTCAAGCTAATGTAACAGTTAATTTAGGTGCCAATATTTCATTAGGCACAGATAATGGCTTGGATTTAACTGGTATTAGTCCATTATCACCAAGTGTTTCTCAATTCTACACAGTTAGTGGCTTTGATGGTGTAAATGATTTTAATGGTACCTCTGGAAAGTCTATTACTGGACTAGTAGCATCAGATTCCTCTAGCAAGACTTTTACTGATGCTAACGACTTAGCAAAATTCATCGGTGCTGGTAATCTGAACTTTTTATTCAATGCTACCGCTAACTCCAATGTTACAGGCTCTGGTAACATGGCTAGTTTTATCAACACTCTTGCTGGTGCTAATCTCTCTATTACATACAACTACGAAGCATCACAGGCTGTCCCCGAACCCACTGCTGCCCTTGGTTTAGGTTTATTTGCAGGGATTGGTCTTTTGTCACAACGCAAAAAAAGCTGGCTGAAGATTTCCAATTCCTAGACCTTCCTCAATGGGTGGACTGTTTCCCACCCTTTTGCATAGTGACGACATTTAATTTATAGACAGGTGTTAGTTTTTGATGTAATCGACGATCATACTTGCAGAAATAAATTTAAAAAACCCGGATACTGATCTGGGTTTTTTTGTTGTGATGATGAAACCAAATAAATCGCTAAGTGAACAGAATTTGTTAATCTCAATACTGGAAGTTTAAACCTGGATGGGGAATTTATGCACCAAGCATCTGCCTCTGAGTTGGCATCCATTGATCATCAAGCCGCAGCAGCAAAAGAGATTAAATTACTGGTATTAGATATAGATGGCACGATTTCTGGAGAGTCTAACACTTTGAGCGAACCTGTAAAGCAAGCGATCGCCTCAGTACAAGCTAAAGGGATTCAAGTGGCTATCGCTACTGGGCGCATGTATTGTTCAGCTTTACGCTTCCATCAGGAAATTAACTCTGTTTTACCATTGATGGCTTATCAGGGCGCTTGGATTCAAGACCCAGCTACGCAAAAAATGCATCGACATTTAGCAGTTTCGCGGGAAATTGCTGGGCAATTACTAGACTATTTTGAACAACCGCAGCTGCGATCGCTCTTATCTGTCCACTTTTACATCAATGACCAGCTTTATGTGCGCGAGTTAACCCCAGAAACTCAAACTTATGCCGCACGTTCTGGAATTACACCAATTCCTGTGGGCGATTTGCGCCAAGCCTTGACGAATGAACCGACAAAAGTCCTGGCTTTATGCCACGACACAAAAGTGATCCAAGATTTATTGGGAAATTTACGTCGTCAATATACACCCGCTGAACTCTATCTGACAACATCTGTTGCTACCTTTTTTGAAGCAACTAATGCTTTTGTCAATAAAGGCACTGCTGTACGTTACTTAGCAGAAGAAATGTTGGGATTACAAAGTAATAACGTGATGACTATTGGCGATAATTTCAACGATTTGGAAATGCTAGAATACGCTGGCATCGGTGTAGCTATGGGTAATGCACCAGATGGCGTGCAAGCGATCGCTCAATGGATAGCTCCTAATGTAGAGGAAGACGGTGCTGCTACTGCTATGGAAAAATTTCTACTATCTTAAGGGGTATTTTTTATACTTACCCTGTATAAAATTCATGAAATCAGAAAGGACACCGACGACTGGCCGTGTTTCGTCTCGGTGCCCTTACTGGTTCGCTCCTCACACACCTGATAATATAGCCGAGGTGATTACATGAGTCAATAGTTACTACAAAAGTTTTGTTTTTTCTCAGAGACACTACTGCCTTATGGCACGTTCATTCAGCACCAAATTGGTCAGCATTCTTTTTCAGCCAGCCCTAGTTAAATCAGAAATCTTTGGGGTAACTTTTTTGGAGAGTCAGCAAGGGCAGACACCAGCAAATCATAACTCCCAAGGAGCAACAATCCCCAGTTTGTTTACCAGCAAGAACTTTAACACAGACTGAGTAGCCATAACTAATCCCAACCTGGCTTGAGCTAACTCTGGCGAAGAAATTTTGATATTTCCCCAAATGCGACACTTACACCAAAAAACTTCAAAAGCTTGACTCAAATTTAGTGCTGCTTTTTCCCAATTCACAGAAACATTTACATGAGGGAACTCTAAGTTATCTACAACTTTTATTAACTCCGCAATCAGATGTCCCTCCGCAGGATGACTGAGGCGCACCTGGTAATTCTGGTTCAGCCAAGGTATCTGTTCTTGGGAATTTTCGCTAGTATCTGCCAGTAGATTTTTTATATTTTTTAATTTAATCAATCCTTCTCGGTGAGCTAAAAGCACTAATGAGCAGCAGCGTGCATGGGCATATTGAACAGCAAATAATCGCTCACAATTGTGAAGCGAAATTTTTCTTTTTGCTATTTCGTCTATCTCTCCCTGATCCCCACATGAGTTCACAGGTTCCTCATCGTTCCTTAAACTCGTAATGGCAATACTTTGTAACCAACCTGCTAACAGCAGGGGCTTTAATTCTAGATAAATCGAACCAGGGGGAACAATTTGGACGCTGAAAACTTCGCCACGGGTTGCTAACAAGTGAGACGCGATACCACTCGCTATTTCCATTGGTGTTCGATTATGAGATTTTGATAGCTTGAGGGCTACATCTGAGATATACAAAACTCGATTATTATCTCTACCTTTATATAGAGGAATTTTTTGTTCATCTATGCATGAGTTCTGATAAGTAGAAGTATAAATACCGAGCGATTGAATTAAATAGCTGTGTATTAGCTGCTTAATTGCTGTATAGTTGCTCACTAGTAGCCTTTAATGCATGGATTGTGATATTAAAGAAGTATTTAATGATTGTTTATCTATTTTCTTCATCTATCGGAAGATGGATGTCTAGTTTAGATAAAGAAAAATGAGAGTAGGATAAAATTTGATGAATATTCGATGAATAGTAAGTAAACTTTACTACCATCATTGTACAGTAGGAAGTATAACAAAAGAGTAGAGTGTAAATTCAACGCTTTCTACTCTTTGTATGGCTGGCGCTGTTAGGCGTTAAGCCTACCCTGCCAACACAAAGACACTCCTTGCACCTTTTTATTACGTCTTTGTCTTCAGCCGAACGCTCTTTGTTACCTATGCAATCTCCATCTTCTTTTTCTGAGGCATCACGGCCTTTTCTGACTTGGCAACGGATTCTTGACTGGGCTCAAGAACACTATCGCTGCCGCACCTTTAGCAAAGATGAACGCATTCCAGCTCGACCTGGTTTGTTGTACTTGGTGCAAAGGGGCGCAATTCGCATGGTAGGAACCGCACAAGTTAGTGCTACTGCCAGTCAGCTAACATCTCGACGAATTAACAGAACTCCAGAAGAAGCATTCTTGGGTTTTGTCGGTGCGGGACAGCCGTTTGAAATTGTGGCTCAGTCACCATTCACGCTCCAAGCATACGCCCACGTTGACCAAACTGCGGTGCTGTGGATGTACTGGCACGACTTAGACAACTGGCCTCACTTCCGCCGTGAAGTGATGGATGCCTTTAGGTATCAGCACCAGCGTAAATTGCTGTGGCTGAGTGCCTTAGGACAACGACGCACAATTGACCGACTTTTAGGATTTCTCACACTATTGATTGAGGAATATGGAGAACCGTCCATGAGCGAAACCGACCCCGATGTAATTCGTGGCTATGCTCTGCCCTTCCCCTTGACTCATGCCCAAATTGGTAGCGCTATCGGTTCTACTCGTGTGACTGTAACGCGCTTAATGGGTAAGTTGCGTCAACGCGGCTTAATTCTGACCCAAGGAGATAATCTCATTTGCTTGCCAGCCGATTCGATTAACCGAGTCAACTAAAACGCAGTTCAAAGCTGATGACAAAAAGCCACAGTAAGTTAGAGTCAGCAACACCTACTTGCTGCTGGATTGAACCAATCTGTTTGACCACCACAGACAGATTGCGCTTAATTGGGTCATGTATTGATTAAAAAATCTCAATGCTCAATTTGTTCTTTTTACCAAAACATTTAAAAGGGAGAATAAATGTTTTTGGTAATCAGGAGTCTATTGCCCTTGCGTCCGCCCCAACCGCAAGGGCTAATAGCATATTTAAACAAAATTTCTGGGGCAGAAACCTATAAGGCTTGGGTGATCGTGGAAATTAAAAGTGCTGAGACACGAGAAATCGCGACTGTACAAGATACTGCTGATTAATACATTGGCATCTCTGACAAAAAATGTAGAGACGTTTCATCAAACGTCTCTATCAGGGTTCACCGAAGACACATATATAGGAACCATAGAGCAACTGCGGTCTTTTAAATCAGTCTTCTTGGTTTTGGCTGATTATGGTATCGGTTCAAAGTCATAGCCAGTACGTGAGCGTTTACCAGGAACTATTCTTACCAACTGAACAGGGGCATTGCGATCGCCTGAAGCTAAAAATCGCACCGCACCAGAAGCGCCCATAGTAGAAAAATTAGATGAGGAAAGTGCTTGTTGTACCCCCGAACGGGTAGGATTGCTTTCTAATGCCGTAATCAGAGCGACAGTGGCATCATAAGCCATAGCAGTTCGCCAACTGACATCTCCACCCCACAACTGCCGAGACTGTTGGGGAAATTCGGAATTACCATCGCCTGAAATATGCCAGGGAACTGCGACTACCATCCCAGATGCTTGCTTTCCACCGACTTCTAAAGTTTTGACGGTGTAAACATCATCTCCTCCCAGTAAATTTAAGCGGTTCTGGTTAACTTGAACTACTTGCAAAGCTTTATCTAGAGTGTCAGTATTAGTTGCGAACATTAAAACTTCTGCACCTTGTTGAGTAGCTTGTTCTAAACTTTTCGCAGCACTAAAATTGGCCTGTGACAAATCAAATTCGCTCGATACTTGTCCGCCTTCCAAAGAAACAGATGAAACAAATTCTGTTTTCAAAGATTGACTGTAATTACTTTGGGAATTAAAGAAAACAGCCGCCTGTTTTTTCTGCAAGTTTTTGACCATATAATTAGCCAAGCGTCTAGCAGCCATAAAATCACTAGGCACTGTGCGGAAAATGTAGGGGCTAAAGTTAGTAATTTTCACAGAAGTGCTAGTAGGAGAAATGGCTACCAGTTTCCCGCTACTATATATATCCCCTGCTGCTAAAGTCGTATCACTGGCATTAGGCCCCACTACGCCTAAAACATCGGCATTTTTAACTAAGCTAGCAGCGATTTGTTTAGAGATTTCAGGATTGTCATCATCATTCGCTATCCCTACTTTTAAAGGCACTCCCTTAATTCCTCCAGAGGTATTAATGCTATTTTGGGCTTGGGCGATGCCACGTAAAATTTCTAGGGAAGAGTTGGGATCAGTTCCTAAGGGTATAGATGCGACAATGCTATAGCTTTGAGCAGAAGCAATCCGGGCATTATTTAGATATATCAGCGCCTGGGGGTCATTACGCTTAAGTTGTAAGGATTTTTCTAAACTAGCGATCGCTTGAGGATAATTTTGCGCTGCGAAGGCTTGCATACCCTCTTTTTTAGCTGGAGTAACTTCACCCGGAATTAAAGTTTTTTCTCCAAAACTAATCCGGTCTGCAATCGATTGATTACCAGTTCTTGGTAAATTATCACCAGACTGGTTTTGGGGAAATATTTGCTCTTTAAATAACCATAGACCACCACCGACTAATCCTAATGTAACTAGCAGAGATAAAAAAAGTATAGTAATTTCTTTTTTATGGGACATATAGCAAAAGTCAAAAGTCAAAAATCAAAAGTGAAATGCTTGCTGTGACTGGGGTTGGTAATTTTGTCATTTTCTAACTGCTTTGGCGGTTGCCATAGCATAGAATATTTCTAAGTTGTTAATTATAGTATTAAAGATAATAATTTAAAAATTAGGCGAAATATAGCTGTAACTGAAATAGCTACTAACCCACCACCAACTGCTAGCAGCGCTATTTCCGGAATGTGAATTCCCACGCGCAAAAAGGGAACAAACATCATGATTGCGAAGGTAATTCCCGGAATTATTAATAAATCAAACTTTTCAATCCATCGCCTGGTTTGGGCAAAAATCAGTAGCCCTAAAATCACAACAGAAGCTGCGAAGGAAATGATCAGCGATGGGAATAAACTAAAAAGAGCGATCGCTATTAATGCCCCCTCAAACCCACTAAAGGCTGCTCCACTCAATAATTCCCACGTTGAAAAAGCTGGTTGAGGTTGTACTTTCTGAAGTTTGGGTTGAGGCTGTGGTTGTGGTTGCGGTTGCGGTTGTGGTTGCGGTTGCGGTTGCGATGATGGTAAGACTGTGGGAGGGACTAATTGGTGAGCCAGGGCGGCAAGAACTTCATCAGCCGACTGAAAGCGTTGATTAGCCGCAGCGAGGAGCATCTTGTCTAAAATATCAGCCAGGTGAGAATTGACAGTTACGTGAGAGCGCCATTTCCACTGGTTAGTATAGGCATCAAACAGCTGAGTTGCTTCTTGTCCTGTTAGCAAGTTGAGAGTAGTGACAGCCAAAGCGTATAAGTCTGTAGATGGAAAAACTTGATTTCCAGACATTTGCTCAGGCGGGGCAAATCCCATAGAATAAATTCCGGTAGAAGTCCCAGAACCAGTTAATGTAGCATTTGTAACTTGTTTAACTGCACCAAAATCCAGCAAAAAGAGTTTGCCATCGCGACGACGCATGATATTAGAAGGTTTAATATCTCTATGAATGATCTGTTTATTATGGACAAACTGTAAAACCTTGAGAATTTCTTGCAGTACCTCCAAAACTTGCGGTTCAGAGAATTTGCCATTTTGAATTAATTCTTCCTCCAGGTTTTTACCATCAATGAATTCTTGTACCAAGTAAAAAAACTGGTCTTCTTGTCCTGGTTGCAAACTATTAACTGTCACCGGAAAAAATGCAAATAAATCAGGTATTTGCTCGTGTTCACTACCTATTTGGGCTAAAACTTCGGCTTCTCTCTCAAATAACTTTTGTGCTTTTTCCAGTTGAGTTGGGGACAAACTTCCCACAGGTTGGAACTGTTTAACCACACATTGACGCATTCCAGGTATGCGGCGATCGCGTGCTAAAAAAGCTGTTCCAAACCCTCCCCTCCCTAGCAACTTAATTGGCACATATCGACCATCAAGCAAGAGTGGCATACCACAGGTTGTACAGTATTTTTGCTGCGTTGTTTTCAGATTGGTAATATCATCTAAATCCGCAAAATAGTTTTGTGGGCGAGGGCAGCTAGGACGAGTGCAATAAACTTTCATTTTAGTTATTAGCCAGAATAATCTGTAATTGATAATTCGTAATTCGTAATAATTCTGCTATCAATTAATAAATTTACTCGATACCAGGAATAAGTTGTATTTTTCTAACTAATAAATTAAGGAAATTGCATCCTGAACTGATCAGTTACGAATTACGAACTACGAATTAGTAATTATTTATTCATTGGTCATTTGCAAAAAAAACAAAAGACAAATGATAACAGACTAATCACTAGATTTTAGCCTGCGTCAGCAGAGTTGGTCGTAGCTGTATTCAGTGTATTTATTACTAGTTTTGGTTGTGATAATTTTAACATATCTTGATTCCATTCTGGGGTAGCAAACTTAGGCAAAATCTCTCGACTAAAGGCTTCTGCCGCCTTGGAACGATAGCGATTAGGATTAAAAATCATCCATAGCGTTCGCTTGACGACGACACCTTCAATCGGAGTACATTTTAGTACACCCATTTGTAATTCTTTAGCGATAGCTGAGGTGGAGACAAAGGCAGCTCCCAAGCCTGACTGCACAGCATTCTTGATGGCTTCTATGGAATTGAGTTCCATTTCAAATTTAAACCGCCTGGTATCAATATCAGAGCGTGCTAGCACCTGATCAATTACCTTGCGGATAGTTGATTGGGAATCGAGAGCAATGAATTGTAATTTATATAGGTCTTCTTTTTGAATTTTTTCGAGTTTGGCAAAGGGATGGAATATAGGTAGAATCAGGGCTAGTTCATCCTCAGCGTAGGGCATTACTTCCAACGATTCTGCCAATTCAGCGGGAATTTCACCCCCGATAATCGCCAGATCCACTTGTCCATTAGCTACACTCCAAGCGGTGCGCCGTGTAGAGTGGACGTGTAATTGCACAGCCACATCTGGATATTTTTGCCGGAACATACCGATCATTTGAGGTAACAGATAAGTGCCAGTGGTTTGAGAAGCGCCGACAATTAAAGTACCACCTTGGAGATTTTGTAAATCTTCCACAGCGCGGCAGGTTTCCTGACACAGACTGAGGATTTTTTCACCGTAGCTTAAGAGTAAATGCCCGGCCTCGGTTAATTGTGCGCGACGACCTCCACGGTCGAATAAAGGCACATCCAGCTGTCGTTCTAAATTTTGCACTTGCAAACTTACAGCAGGTTGGGAGACGTAAAGACTATCAGCAGCTCGCTTAAAGCTTCCTTCTGCGGCGATCGCTTTCAGGATACGTAACTGATCTAAAGTAAAAGGAAGGTCAGACATAAGGCTCAACCCACAAATTTTGAAAGGAGCAGCTTTGGCAACAAATCAATCCGCTACGCGGAGTCATTAGTCCTTAGTCCTTAGTCCTTAGTTAACCACACCAACGAAGGTTATGGTTTGAACAGAGTTCTGAGCCATTAATTTTTATACTACCCATAATGGGGGTATGCACCTCAAAAAACTAATGACTAGTGACTAATAACTAGTGATGACTTCAGCAAGTTTTTCAGTTTTTCACGCTCGGTTATGTTGTTGCATCTTCAACTTGGAGGCTTGACTCGAAAAAGACAGTACCACAACATCTTGACTAAAGTCTCCTGGGGAATACTTTGTGGTATTGGTTGTACTGAGTTAAATTTTTGTTAAATTACTTCACCTAATATATACGATGCTGAATTCTTGGCTTACACCCAGTCATTTTGTCATGTTGGGGTTACAATTAGCTTTCGCGATCGCTCACAGTGGGGGAGCCGCCCTCCGTCCTTGGGCTGAAAAACGCATAGGACCGAGGCTTTATCGCATTTGCTTTGCATTAGTTAGTTTACCGTTAGCTGTAATCTTAATTATTTACTTTTTCAATCATCGCTATGATGGCTTGCAACTTTGGCTTGTGCAGGCAGTGCCAGGAGTGAGGGAGGTAGTTTGGGTATTATCAGCGATTTCCTTTTTATTTTTGTATCCCGCCACCTTCAATTTACTAGAAATTGCCGCTATTCAAAAGCCCCAAGTCCACCTGTTCGAGACCGGAATTATTCGTATTACCCGCCATCCTCAGATGGTAGGACAAATCATTTGGTGTGTTGCCCACACCCTTTGGCTAGGAACTAGCTTTACCCTGGTTACTTCCATAGGGTTAATTTTGCATCACTTGTTTGGAGTTTGGCATGGCGATCGCCGACTTGCAGCCCGCTATGGTCAGTCCTTTGAAATTGCCAAACAAAGAACATCAATTATTCCTTTCCAAGCCATTATTGATGGTCGTCAATCCATCAAATGGCAGGAGTTTCTCAGCCCTGCCTATTTAGGCGTAGCACTTTTTATTGCTCTGCTTTCTTGGGCGCACCCCCTGTTACTTGTCGCGACTAGTAGGATAGAATGGTAGTTTAAGATGATCCCCACTATCAAAAGAAAATTCAACTTAGGGAAAATTTCTGCTGATCAACTGCTACCAAATCAATGTAGGATAAATTCAAATAAGCTGTCAGTAGGGGTGCGCTCAGTCAGTTTGAGATTTTATAATAGTGTGTTGCTAGTCTAATGCCTTTGCTGGGGAGCTGATGGTACAGCAGTCTAATTTCCTTCGTCGCAGCAATCAAGAGTTGAAAAGCCAAAATAGCCACCGGATGAATCAGGCTGGTTTTTTGTTAGAGTGAAAATCAACACTGGAATAGTTGCATAATTATGGTTTACCTAAAGCTTCTGTAGGAAACGACTCACTCGCCAATTCCTACTGCTGATAGCTAGTTTAATATCAAAACCTTATAAATTTAGAGGCGTCATGGTGTTGTCGGTTAGTGAACGGACATTTACTCAAGAAGTTTTACAATCTCCAATTCCTGTTTTAGTTAATTTTGAAGCACCCTGGTGTGGCTTGTGTCGCATTATTCACCCTCTGTTATTGCAATTTAATGCTCAATGTGGTGACAAAATTAAGCTAGTAGGGGTTAACGCTGATGATAATTTTAAATTGGCTAACACTTACCGATTAACGTCACTACCAACTCTACTGTTGGTGGAAAATGGCATGATTCGGCATCGTCTAGAAGGTTTCCGTGGTAAAGAAGATTTACGTTTGGCTTTAGAAGAAATTAAACTCACTTACAACAACCGTTCTAAAACATACAACAATCTCACAACAATAGACTTGGAATATCGTTCGGCTTAAAAAAGTGCTTCCTGCGTGAATGCTGAGAAGTCAGTGTTTATTGGGGTTTCCCTCAGTGGAACAAGTGGCATTGCTGGTAATAATTGCACTTAAAAATCAAGATTCAATAACTAGGTTATCATCCACAAATATAAAACCATGCTTAACGACCCCACCCAAAGCTTATTGGGTGGGGTATTTTATCCTCAAGGGTGTGTGTCACAATTATTAACAGTTCCGCCTTAGTCAAGAATTCTAAAAGTAAGCGTCAGTGATGGAAGCAATCTATGAATATGCCTGGCTAATTCCAGTATTTCCACTTTTAGGGGCAATGCTGGTTGGTCTAGGATTAATTTCTTTAAATCAGGTGACAAACCGCCTGCGACAACTTAACGCTGTATTGATTATCTCCCTGATGGGAGCAGCAATGAGTTTCTCGTTGGCCTTGCTGTGGAGTCAAATTCAAGGACACGCTCCTTACCTCTATACCCTCGAATGGGCAGCAGCAGGCAATTTTCACCTGAGTATGGGCTACACTATCGACCATTTAACAGCAGTGATGCTGGTAATTGTGACCACGGTAGCGTTATTAGTCATGGTCTACACCGATGGCTATATGGCTCATGACCCAGGATACGTCAGGTTTTACGCCTATCTCAGCTTATTTGGTTCCTCCATGTTGGGTCTAGTAATTAGCCCCAACTTGGTGCAGATTTATATCTTCTGGGAACTAGTCGGGATGTGTTCTTACTTGCTGGTCGGCTTTTGGTACGATCGCAAGGCCGCAGCCGATGCTTGTCAAAAGGCATTTGTCACTAACCGGGTGGGTGACTTTGGTCTGCTACTGGGCATCCTGGGACTGTTCTGGGCTACGGGAAGCTTTGATTTTGGTGTCATGGGCGATCGCCTAGCCCAACTGGTAGAAACAGGTTCTATCAGCAACTTCCTCGCCATCTTATTGGCGATTTTGGTGTTCTTAGGGCCAGTGGCCAAATCCGCCCAATTTCCTCTCCACGTCTGGCTACCAGATGCAATGGAAGGCCCCACACCGATTTCTGCCCTGATTCACGCCGCCACAATGGTAGCAGCCGGTGTCTTTCTGATTGCCCGGATGTACCCCGTATTTGAACACGTTCCAGTCGCCATGAACGTCATTGCCTTTACCGGGGCATTTACGGCGTTTTTGGGGGCTAGCATTGCCATGACCCAAAATGACATCAAAAAGGGTCTCGCTTACTCCACCATCTCCCAATTAGGCTACATGGTGATGGCGATGGGATTAGGCTCATACAGTGCGGGCTTGTTCCACCTGATGACTCACGCCTACTTTAAAGCGATGTTGTTCTTGGGTTCTGGTTCGGTGATTCACGGTATGGAAGGCGTTGTCGGTCATGATGCCGTTTTAGCGCAGGATATGCGCTTGATGGGAGGAATGCGAAAGTATATGCCCATCACCGGGATTACCTTCTTGATTGGTTGCTTGGCAATTTCTGGTGTGCCACCTTTTGCCGGTTTTTGGTCAAAAGATGAAATTCTCGGTAAGGCTTTTGAAGCCAGCCCCCTGCTGTGGTTGATTGGCTGGTTAACTGCGGGCATTACAGCCTTCTATATGTTTAGAATGTACTTCATGACATTTGAAGGCAAATTCCGGGGTACTGACGAGAAAATCAAGGCTAAACTCAAAAAAGCCGCAGATTCAATTACTTTGGAATTAGAGTCAGCCGTACCAGCCCCTAATTTTGGCCCTGGGGCGATGAAACAAGGAGAATTGGCAGCAAATGCCCATGACTCCCACGAACATCACAGCGATACTCCCCATGAATCGCCGTGGACAATGACTTTGCCTTTGGCGTTGTTGGCGATTCCTTCCATGTTGATTGGTTTGGTGGGGACACCTTATGCCAATTACTTTGAGGAGTTTATTTTTCCCCCTAGCGAAACCCTCGCTGAAGTGATGGAAAAAGCTGCTGAGTTTAACCCGACGGAATTTTACGTCATGGCGGGGGCTTCAGTGGGTATTTCCTTGATTGGCATTACCTTGGCTTCGCTGATGTACCTGCGGGGTAAAATTGACCCAGCTGCGATCGCATCTCAAATCAAACCACTTTACGATCTATCCCTCAACAAGTGGTACTTTGATGACATTTACCATCGTGTCTTTGTTTTAGGCTTACGTCGCCTAGCTAGACAAGTGATGGAAGTTGACTTCCGTGTTGTAGATGGTGCTGTTAACCTCACAGGCTTTTTCACCCTCGTCAGTGGTGAAGGTCTGAAGTACCTAGAAAATGGTCGCGCTCAATTCTATGCCTTAATTATCTTTGGGGCTGTGTTGGGCTTAGTGATTGTCTTCGGTGTCACCTAACTTCATAACAGAGGCGAGTATTCACCTCTGACAACTTAGCACTCAATGATGAGCTACAAAGTTATGTTGTCTCAAGATGAAGGCAGGGTGTACCTTTACCCACCTTCATCTTTCTTTGTTTTTATTAAATCAACCTAACAACGCAGACCAAACACCCAAAAAGCTGTTAGTTAATAACTAGTGCCTTTTTGCCAAACATGATTCTGATTGCAGACAAATTGCGATGAATACAGTTAATTTCCCGTGGCTGACGACCATTATTTTGTTCCCGATAGCCGCGTCGCTACTGATTCCCCTCATCCCAGATAAAGAAGGCAAAACAGTGCGCTGGTATTCCCTGATTGTGGGGTTAATAGATTTTGCACTAATTGTTTACGCTTTTTCTAATGCTTACGACTTCTCCAATCCAGATTTACAGATGGTGGAGAGTTACCCCTGGGTAAACCAACTGGATTTGAATTGGTCAGTAGGGGCTGATGGCTTGTCCATGCCTCTGATTATTTTGACTGGGTTTATTTCCACGCTGGCAATTTTAGCAGCTTGGCCGGTGACCTTTAAGCCCAAGCTATTTTATTTCTTGATTCTGGCGATGTATGGCGGTCAAATTGCCGTATTCGCCGTTCAGGATATGCTGTTATTTTTCTTGGTGTGGGAACTGGAACTGGTCCCGATTTACTTTCTGCTGTCGATTTGGGGAGGCAAAAAACGACAATATGCAGCGACTAAATTTATTTTATACACTGCCGGTGGGTCGCTGTTTATTTTGCTGTCTGCCCTGACAATGGGATTTTATGGCGATACGGTGACGTTCGATATGCGGGCGTTAGCCTTGAAGGATTTCGCCCTCAATTTCCAGTTAGCTTTATACGCTGGGTTCCTGATTGCTTATGCAGTCAAGTTGCCGATTATTCCCCTGCATACGTGGCTACCAGATGCCCACGGTGAAGCTACAGCCCCCGTGCATATGTTGCTAGCCGGGATTCTGTTGAAAATGGGCGGTTACGCCTTAATTCGCATGAATGCCCAAATGCTGCCCGATGCCCATGCTTATTTTGCCCCTGTGTTAGTGGTTTTGGGGGTAGTAAATATCATCTACGCTGCCCTGACATCCTTCGCCCAGAGGAACCTGAAGCGGAAAATTGCCTACTCCTCAATTTCTCACATGGGGTTTGTCCTGATTGGGATTGCTTCGTTTACCGATTTAGGATTGAGTGGCGCAGTTTTACAAATGGTTTCTCACGGGTTGATTGGGGCGAGTTTGTTCTTCCTTGTGGGGGCGACTTATGACCGGACACACACCTTGATGTTAGATGAAATGGGTGGTGTCGGTAAGCGGATGAAAAAGATTTTCGCTATGTTCACTACCTGTTCAATGGCTTCTTTAGCATTGCCAGGAATGAGCGGTTTTGTAGCAGAATTAATGATCTTTGTCGGCTTTGCCACCAGCGATGCTTATAGCTCCACTTTTAAAGTTATCGTGGTGTTTTTGATGGCTGTTGGAGTAATTTTAACTCCAATTTATTTGCTGTCGATGTTACGCGAAATTTTCTATGGTGAAGAAAATGAAGAGTTAGTTTCTCACCAAGCTTTGATTGATGCAGAACCCCGCGAAGTGTTTATCGTTGCTTGTTTGTTAGTGCCAATTATTGGTATTGGGTTTTATCCCAAGTTACTGACTCAGATGTATGACGCGACAACTGTGCAGTTAACAGAAAGGTTGCGTGATTCTGTGCCGACTTTAGCGCAGCAAAAAGAAGTGCCTCAAATTTCTTTGAGTGCGCCGGAACTTGTTCGTTAAGTAACGCTAGTTTAAATTAATGTTTCTCTTGGAGTGGGTTTTTTAACCCGCTCTTTTTTGTTTACAGCACATTTGATTTGAATAGGTATAAGGGCGGGCATCTTTGCCCTCCCCCACAAGAGTTTTAGCAATTCATAAGAGTTCCTATTTACCTACAACCTGTTGTATGACCTTAAATGGTTCGATGGATGGAAATGCATTAGCAAAAATGTTTGATATTATTATTGCTACCGAACTCGATTTGCTCAATACAAAACATTTACAAAACTGGTTTGCTAATTGCTGCTACTGTAGCTCATTAACCTGCAATTCGCTTCATGAGTGAAGAATTTCCTCTCTATTTCTCCCATAGACCGTGGATAGCCCCTGTCTACTAAGGTAATAACTGTAGGAAGGTGACCTTTGGGAGCATCAAGAGAAAATATTTTTAGATCAGGATTGTTTTCAATAAATTGGCTGTTTCTGCTCCATCCTACAGCAGTCTCAAAAGGGTTTTGTTCTCTTTCTTGTTGCCAAATTTTATTCTGTATACTAAAGCCAAAATGGTCTTTGCTAGCATTTCTCCATAATTTATCAATTTTATCTAAAACTTGACATGAAAAATTTTCAATATCATCTGTTCTAATCTCACTTCTTCGGTTAGATAAAGAAAACATAATATTTGTAGTTTCTTGGTCAGCCCCTTCCCAGTCTTTTTGTGACAACAGCTTTTCTAAGCTAGAGTAATCTAAGATTGGACTTGGAGTTTGTTCTATCGTATTTGAATTATTCGGTAGAAGGTTTTGTTTATAAAACATATAGCCTGATAAACAAAATATAATAATTACACCACCTGCAATTAATTTGTTTTTAGCAAGTTCATTAAAGGTATTATGGAGGAAAATAAAAATATGGGAAGAAGGTGAAGGAATTGGAATTTTATCTTTGAGATCATTCGGATTTGGCTTCCGAGAACAATCAAGTTTTTCTGCAATATTACTTAAAAAGCGCGCATTTTTTCCAGCAGTAAAAACTGGAATTAGTTCGTCACAACAAAGCTTGCAAAGAGCTTCCTTTGCCTCTATTCCATTTAAATAGTTAACAAGCAGTAGAAAAAAGTCAGACTCTGTATTTTCATTCATAAATGGAAGTTTCGTGTAGTCGAGTCCTATTCTAAAACATAGTGCTTGTCTGTTTGTTGATTTTTTGCTAAGGCATAAAAGTTGTGATAATTTTTCTATATCAGATTGGTTTAAAAAGTTTTGTTGCTCCATACTTTTAACTAAGAAACCTAATATTCTACACGTTTTTTTTGCCAGATGGCAAAAAACCTGAGCCAATAAAATCCTGTATGGTTTGTGTTGGGCTAATTTGGCAAAAGCTAGACTACTTGTTTTTTTGTATAAGGTATTAGTTATTATAATTTATTTTTGATTTAATATTTTTTAAAGCAACCGAGTATTTCCCTTCTTTAAACACAACTTCAAGTTCGGAGCAAATTTTACAAAGTGCTGGTTTGTTATCTATACTATGCAAATAGCTAATTAGCTCTAAGGCAAAGTCAGTATCGGTAGGTTGCGTTAAAAATCTAAGTTGATTTGGTTCAATTCCAATTTTTATACAAAGAGCTTTTCGTGCCGAATATTCTGCACGTCCACTACGGATTAAGAGGTCTGTAAGTACATCTCTGTCAGAGTTATTTAGTTCTTGCTCGATTTCAATAGAAGAAAAACTAAGCGGTGAAATAGCTTCTGGGGCTGGCTTTTGTTTTAGCTTCTCTACTGCTTCACGAATCCCTCTAGCAACATCCGCAAACGCCTGATCCTGATTTCCCCAATTAGCCACAGGATCAGCATTTTTGGGCAAGGCTTGAAGTTTGCCAAACACTGCTCCCTTCCAATCAACTTCACGGAGAATAACGGGAATAACGCAAGCTTCTCCAGTCGCGTGCCGCTTCATCGCTCGTACAAGCTCAATGTCATAGCAATAATCTGAAGCTAGGAAATCTGAACTAATAAGCAGCAGAATCACACTGGCTGCATTCAAGTGTGTATCAATTTCACCCGCCCATTCTGTTCCTGCAGTAATCTTCCGGTCATGCCAAGCTGTAATTACACCCTGCCGCTTCAAAATGCTTAAGTGTTTCACTAACTCGTTTTTGAGTTTTTCGTCTTCATGAGCGTAGGAGAAGAAAACTTCTATAGGCTCAGTGGGTGATATAGATATGGACATAACTTTTTTTGGTTGCACTTGATAATACCTGATTATATAAGTTTCATCGATTAAGTCTGTTAGTTCTAAATCTAAGGCTTTGGCGATCGCACTAGCAGATTCCCAATCAACATATTCTTTACCACTAAAAAAGCGTTTAACCGTCTTTTCGCCAACGTTGGCTTCTGTCGCAATATCTAAATAAGTGAAACGCTTACCATCATAATTACGTTTCGTTGCTTTAGCTTCTTGTAGTTTCTCTTTTCCTTTTGCATTGACTCGAACACTATTGCGGTTTCGTGTTTCTCCCATAGTTAATGTATTGGCGCGGTTGAGGATATTTCTACTTTAGGAGATTGATTGATTTTATCAGGGTCAGAAAAAGTCATTTAATCTCTGTCCCTGTCCTGTCTTTAAATGAGTACCGTAGCACTTATCACTCAAAGTAAATTGGTCTCATAACCACTTAAAACGGAGTTATGAAAATAACAATGGTAAATCAGAACCTACAACCAACCGCACCAGCGACAATGGAATTAGAGGAACTTAATTTGAAGTCTCAGCAAGCCATCTCAGTACTTGGCTCTGGTAATACACCATACCAAGTTGATGTTACACCTGTATTGCTGCAAAATCCTGATAGTCCCTTTGCGATCGCCTTAAGTGTCGCCATTGTTCTGGGTGCGATCGCGGGATTGATAAAAACTCTAAAATCTATGTAGAAAACTAGGTTGGGTTGGGTTGTGCTGTGCTTAATCCAACCTCCAATTAAGTTTAATTTTGGGTTTGCAAACAGTACCCATATCCTCAAAAATAGGAGATCGCTATATAGTCATGATTAAAAGCCGGATTCGCCAACAATTACCCGACTTACTTAATCTGCGAGAAGCCATTAACACCGTTCTCAAACAACCTTCTTCCTCATATCTGTGGCGATAGCGATAACAAAAAAGCTGAACAGGGAACTGGCAAATAAAGGCTAACTGGAAATAAGTAACAACTGACAGTTAACTATAAATCCTACCTGCACCCTGTTCCCTGTGGATCACATCTTACCGTGCTGCATTACTTGTTGTAAGTGGTGGCGAACTTCTTGGGCTTGTTCTATTTCCGATTGCTGCAATTTTTGAAATAATTCTACACAGGGCTGAGAGTTAATTTCCTGTGCATCTTTGATGTAGCAATCATAAGCCTTTACTGCTTCAGCTTTATTGTGCAGCACAGTGATAAAGTCATACTCTAGGTTGCTAATTGGTTCTTGAGATTTTCTGTTACCTGTAGCCATAATTTTATTCTCCTTGAGGCGACTAATTAATTTTTACTCATCCTCAAAGAGTTATTCATCTTCCAAAAAGCGTAGGAAAAGATACGCCTAAAAGAATTTTAGAAGTCATGCTCATTTTGCTCGGCGATACTTCCTTGATGGGTAAGAGGGCAAAACTTTGTATTAGCACTCATGCAATCCATGTGTGGTGTTTTGGCACATACCAGCAGTAAACCACCCAAAACAAACAGCAAACCACAAATTGCGGCTGTCTTCACCCAAGAAATCTCTAATGCACCGTGAACTACTACTTCCCGCAGTAGGGAGACAATTGTTACCTCAACTGCTACTCCCACAGAAATACTATGTTCTTGCAAGTAGACCATGAGTAGCCGAAATAACTCGACCATAATCAACACAAATAGGAATTTTGCCGTCACGAGTTTATAGTCTAGTGACTGCGTGATGGCGACAAATATACCCCACAATTGAATCAGCATCACGGCGAACAAACCAAAACATAAAAGAATCACAATTAAGTCTTGGAAAGCTTCCATGTTGCGAACAATTGTGTGTCGATCCAGCCAGCGATCGCAAAATAAAAATCGACTCTTGGCGCGCTTGTACATTTACTTTTCTATGCTCATTTGGTCAAGTTCAGACCACACCAGTTAGTCCACCCATTGATCTCATATTATGTAAAGTTAAACGCTTGCGCCTCAGCGAGGTTGGTAATTTAAATTTTGTGCCTGTTGCCACAATTCTTCGGCATTTTTAGCCCATTGGGAATTACCTTGAATATTGTATAAATCTTTGGCATATGCCAAAACTTGCGTTGCTTCTGCATACTGCTGTTGTTGCATAAAAACTAACCCAGCACCATAATAAGCATTGGGATAATTAGCATTAGCTTCGGCTGAGTTTCTAAAAGCTGCTAATGCTTCTGTTAATTTACCTTGATTAAACCAAATTGTACCTAGCTTATAATGAGCTTCGGGATATTTGGGATTAATTTTTATAGCTTGCAAAAAAGCATCTCTGGCTTGATTCACTTGACCTTGCTGGAGATAAGATATTCCTAAATGATAGGGAGGTTCTGGGGCATTTTTACTGTACTCTATCGCTTTTTTAAAAGACGCGATCGCTCTATCCCAATTTTGTTGCTGTTGTCGTACTAATCCCAAATTATAGTGGGCAAAACCCAGCTTGGGGTCGATTTCTATAGCGCGTTCTAAGTAATCACTGGCTTGCTGTAAATTACTTCCTTCTAATAACGTTCCACCTAAATTAGCAAAGGCTGGAGCAAACTTAGGATCAGCTTGTGTGGCTTGATAAAAGGCATCAGCAGCCGGCTTTAATTTTCCTGTTTGTCGCAGTGCTAACCCCAAATTATAATGGGCTGCTGCCAAATTTGGATCTAGGTGAGTTGCTTGTTGAAAAGCCACGATCGCATCTGGTATTTTTCCCGCCTGAATTGCCTGTAAACCTTGGTTTAACAAAGTTGTGGATGTTGGCAAACTATATTGTGCTAGCAAGGGGCTGGAGTGACTAGGTGATGGAAAAAGCATACTTTCACCGAGTATCACTAAACCCACAATCCTGACAATCCGATATTTATAGAATGATAAACGCATTGATTATTTAACTCGCAACAGTTTTGGTTACGTTGACTTCATTATCACTCCAACTGCTTTTGGTGACAATTTTTATCTGGAATCCCACTTCTGGCGGCAAGTGTCTTTACTCCTGGTATATTTACGAAATATTACGCAATAGGATTTAAACCCTGTATAATATATAGACTGGTTTAAGATGCTGTCAAGTTGCGATCGCTTCCCCTCAGCATTGATTTATGAGACCAGGAATAAAAGCATTTCCAGGCAGTCGTGGCAAAATTTACTGAACTTTTTCGAGGAGAGTTCAAAACTCACGCTGTATTAATTGTGCTAAAAAAATTCGACATCATGATACATACTGCCCACATTGTGGTTATTATCAATACATAGAATGCCCAAACTGCCATAATTTGACTTACAGCATCTTCAAGGGTACTGTGAGCTTTAATACAGTGCCTCAAGTCCGAAAAGCGCAACTAAGTTGATGTTTTTCAGGGGTCTTCAGCCTTTTGCTGATCAAATCACCTAGTAAAACAATGTTAATTAATGTTAATTTAGTGAAATTAGGTCGTAGTCAGAAAATTTAGTTCTGACTATGAATCTGGAATTTTTGGTGTTTTCTGACTTTACCAATGACAAAATTCTCATATGTAGGATGTTGAATACACAGCTTTGGTTTATTGTCAAGGATATTTCTGGTGTTTGCGAACTTGTCCCTAATGATCATCTGGACAAGAATAACTGGGAAATCGTGGAGAAGTAAGGGCTTTTTGCCTCACCAGGAGAAGCGATCGCCTATCGAATCGGCTTGATTATATCTAGCAAGTGCCAACCCCAATAAATTAAAGTTACCAATTTACTTGTCTGAGTGCCGAATCAAATGATAAGTTAGCAAACTTTATGTGTTTTATACTATACTTTGACCCTTGTTGAAATATTATTGATTGTAAGATCACTTACTCTATCATTCCCCGTGTAAATAAAATTTACCTGCCAGTGTTAGTGCAACAGCTGTAATGGGAAGACTTAATGTACAGCTCAATGTGTTCTTAGCAGCCAGTTTTGAGCGCTATATCTATTTGTGAGACAGTTCTATCAGGAGGTACAGGAAGATTTGGCAAACTAAGGATCAACTCTGTCACAGGACAACTGACTTGTGCAATTCCACTGCACCATAGCAATTGGCAATCTGCACCAGCCATGGACTCTAATTATTGTGGGTAGATATTTTAACGCTTAACACTCATGTAGCTAAATAGCCTGAACACTCGCAATGCCCTGCTCTTACCTGAGGATGAAACATTTCCACCTGATTCGATTATTCTTTATCCGACTGCCGTTGCTGCAGGAAAGCAGTGCATGAAATCTCAAGTAAACAGTAAGCCGAAAATTTTAGTTGTTGACGATGAACCCGACAACCTTGACTTGCTTTACCGCACCTTTTGTCGCGATTATCAGGTACTCAGAGCCATTTCTGGCCCTGCGGCACTGAATCTGCTAGCGCAAGAAACAGATGTAGCAGTAATTATCTCAGATCAGCGAATGCCGATCATGAGCGGGACAGAATTTTTAAGCCTGACAGCAACTCAATATCCAGATATTATTCGCATTATTTTAACTGGCTATACTGATGTTGAAGACCTAGTGGAAGCTATCAATGCTGGTAAGGTCTTCAAATATGTCACCAAACCCTGGGAATCAGAGGAACTCAAAGCCGTAGTTCGTCAAGCTTTAGATACTCACAATGTTCTCAAAGCCCGCACCCGCGAACTGACGCGCACCCTCCGCCAGGAATCACTGCTGAACGCAGTTACAAATACTATCCGCCGAGCCTTAGACTATCGGCAAATTTTACAAGCAATTGTCGATACAGTTGGTCATATGTTGGAAGTGGATGTATGTCTGTTACGTCCCTTTCAAGATGGACAGTTGATCAATGAAGGATTCATTTACCAGAAAGTTGCTAACTCATCTGTCTCATCCTCTGTTTTGGCTCAAACTGTCTGGGAAACTCGCGAAGTTCAGGTAATTTACGATGTTGCAGGTGATGAACGCATTCAGGGCGAAACACCAGAACTGTGTCAACGAGCGGAAGCTTTTGCGACAGCAGACATTTGCTCTAGTATAATTGTACCCCTGATTTGTCAGCAGGAATTGATGGCTGTGTTGGCGCTACACCAGTGTTCTCAACCCCGGATCTGGGACAATGAGGTGCATCTGATTTTAATGGTAGTGGATCAGGCAGCCTTAGCTTTGTCTCAAGCCTATGCTTATGAGCAGGTACGCGCTCTTGCTAAGAGAGAAGCCTTAATTAATACAATTACGACGGCAATTCGCTCTAGCTTAGATCCTGAAGATATATTTGCGGCTATTACTCAACAATTGGGGCAAGCCTTACAAGTCAATGGCTGTATGCTGTCTTTATGGGCAGAGGAAGATGAGTTTGTCTATTGTGTGGGCTTGTATGACAGTTCTCAAAATTCCCCACCGACCCCGAACAAAGTTTTAGATAGTCATCTCCTTGTCAATCCAGAATTACCACAAGCACCGATTGAAAAAAGTCCGATCCTGCAAACAATTTTGCGGACACAAAAGCCAGTGGTAATTAACGACATCAGCCATTGTGCATTAGAAATTAAGGGTGTGGATTTGCCTTTAAAAATACCAGCGCGATCGCTCATGGTAGTTCCTCTACTAGCTGATGGCAAATGTATAGGTAGTATTACTCTACAAGAAGGTAATCAAACACGCAAATGGTTAGCATCCGATATTGAGCTATCTCAAGCAGTAGCAGCACAAGCCGCGATCGCAGTACAGCAATCACGCTTATACCAAAAAACTCGTGACCAAGCCGAGCGCTTGTTACAACTAGACATTCAAAAAACCGAATTTTTTCAAAATATCTCCCATGAGTTCCGCACTCCCATCACCTTAATTCAAGGGCCTTTAGAGTCTGCGGTGAATGCTGGTGAAGGATTATCTCATCAACAAAGTGCGATCGCTCTGCGTAACTCCCGCCGCCTCTTAAGACTGGTAAACCAATTACTAGATTTGCAACGCCTAGATGCAGGCAGAATGCAACCTAGTTTCCGCCCTTGTGATTTAGTCGAATTTGTCAGCCAAATTGTCGAGTCATTTCGTCCCTATGGTGAAAAGAAGGGACTACATCTAGAAACCGAAATGAGTCAATGTCCTCAAGTCTACTTGGACACAGAAAAATTTGACAAAGTGATTTATAATCTCCTTTCAAATGCCATGAAGTTCACACTTGAAGGTGGCACAATCACAGTCAAATTGCAATCTGAAGATAACCATTGTAAATTGCAAGTACAAGATACAGGAATTGGCATTGTTGCCACCCAAATTCCCCAACTATTTGAGCGATTTCGCCAAGCCGAAGGTTCAGGAAATCGCTCCTACGAAGGCAGTGGTCTGGGTTTGGCTTTAGTCAAAGAATTAGTGGAAATGCACGGGGGCAAAGTCACTGTAGACTCAACTTATGGAAGAGGTACAACCTTCACTTTGTGGCTAGTTATTGGTCATTCTCACTTACCTATAGAGCAAATAGTAGAAACCCCGCTCGAATTAAATACGAATCGTGCCAAAGTCGAATTAGCTGACTTAGAACTACTAGAACCAACTACAGAAAATATTGAAAATATTACAGAAACTCTATTATCTGATTCAGGTACACAGAACTCTATTTTAGTCGTAGATGACAATCCCGATTTGCGAACTTATGTATCTGGTATACTGCGCCGCAACGGTTATCAAGTTCAAACAGCGCGTAACGGTTATGAAGGATTTAGTAAAACTCAAGAAATTGCCCCCAGCTTGATAGTTACTGACTTAATGATGCCTATGGTCACAGGGTTAGAAATGATTCGGATGATCCGCAATGAGGACAATTTAAAAGGAACACCAATCATTTTACTCACAGCCAAAGTGGATGAAGAAACCCGCATCGAAAGTACAGAACATGGCGCGGATGCTTATTTAGCCAAACCATTCAACGACCGAGAACTTCTGGCAGAAGTCAAGAATCTTTTAGCATTGAAAGCAAATGAACGGCGGGTTTTAGAGCTAAATACTTACCTCACAGAATCCGTGTTGAAACGCTTTTTACCACCTGTATTGGTAAAAAAAGCCGCGGCCGGAACTTTAACCCTCGATTTGCGGCCAGAACCGCGCTTAATCACAGTTTTATTTAGTGACATCGTGGGATTTACTCAGCTATCAAATACTCTCAGATCCCGACGAGTGGCAGAGTTGCTGAATGAATATTTAGAAACCATGACTAAAGTTGTGTTTAGTAATGGCGGTACTGTAGATAAATTTATGGGAGATGCTATTTTAGCTTTATACGGAGCGCCGGAAGAACTCACCCCCAACGAACAAGTGCGTCGTGCTATCAGTACAGCAAGAGCCATGCAATCCTCACTATCTAAGTTAAACCAGCACTGGCAAGAGCAAGGTATATTTGAAAATCACGGATATGCAGGTGTACAGTTTCGCTGTGGTATTCACCAAGGTACGGCAGTTGTGGGGATGTTTGGTAGTGCTGAACGTGCAGACTATACAGCTATTGGTCCGAGTGTGAATATTGCTGCTAGGTTGCAGGCCGCGGCTGTTCCCGGTACTATTCTGGTTTCTGCTGCTGTGGCAGATTATTTACAAGACGATGAAGTTACTAAAGGTAGTCCGTTAAAGCTGAAAGGAATCGATGAAACAGTTCTAACCTTTGCTGTTAAACCAGAAATCATGGCTAATCGCTAAGTTGACATCTCCTTGGGCTAGAAGCCGAAGGATTCTAAACTGATGTTGCTACGGGGTCTTTTAGACCCACTCCGCAACGTTTGCGATATGATTTGGATAATCGCGTAAACAAATCAATTCGCTGTGGCACTGTCAAAGATGCCCTACCCACCTCGGCTAGATTTAACCCTAGCTGTGTGGCTACTTTTCTCATGATGTTGGCGCTGCCGTTGCAATCTGCATTGACAATAAAGCCATCACGACTTTTATATAATCCTCGTTCTATCCTCTTTCCTGAAGCTTTCCACCCTTGGGGCTTTTCGCCATGTTTGGGTAGGGAGTCGCAATCAAGAAAAGATGCCTTGCTTGTATATGCCTCCTCGGTAATTGTTAAAGTAATTCCGTATTCTGGACAGAGTTGTTTTAACCTCTCAATCAATCGACTAGTTGGGATAACTACAAAATTCTGGTTATTTCTTTTTCCCATATTGGAATTTTGTTTTTGCCCAGCATTCCAACCAATAACAATGTTACCTATTTTGTCGTTAAGACATTGATTGATAATGAATCGGGATGCTTTGTTAATTGCATCTCGCATCTGATTATTCCGTTGGCGCTGCACTCTATCAAGGTTGGAATCCCAATAAAAATCTGATTTCCCTTGTTTATATTTAGCAACTAAACGCGAGTATCCTTGATTCAACGATCTAAGTTTGCGACCATCGATAATTAAACTTTTCCCACGAGTTGAAACACCTGTTAGCCAATTAGAGCCTCCGTGGTCAAAACTCCATGCTTGTGTGTAATCTAATTGGGGATTATTTTGTATTGGTTCTTTACCATCATCGATTACCCAATCAATCCATAATTGCCCAAAGTTAGGACGTACTGTTACTTCCTTCACCCTGGTTGAATCGATAAACTCTGGGAGATATAATCTAATCTCAGTCAGCAATTCTGGTTTACTTTCCTTGCTAATTGAAGGTTTAAAATATCCTTGTTTGAAGCTTAAAGCCTGATGCGGGAACGTAACAGATGCTAGACCTCCCTTATGCCGATATTTTGGCAGAGATGGTTTATCAACCTCGCCGTTGTAGTAAGCTTTCACTAATCCGTTGTAAGCTGTAATCGACTCACCAACCGACTTTAACGTTTGTTGTGCTGATTGTGCAGCCATTGCTTTGTAATGCACATTCTGTTTGAGAATTAAATCTAATTCTGGATAAGTTGTAGTGCATCTATAAGTTTTCCAACCACTACGCAAATCATCTCCACGCCAATAGGTAGTAAACGCATTACCATTTTCCTGTAACTTAGCGTAATGAATTTTCTTGGTTTCGTACAAAGCGCAATTAATCAAGCTGTTAGCATTTTCACACTAATTTAGCCAAAAAGCTGTTTCCTCATCATTGAATGAGGCTCTAATTGAACAGGTTTTATACACTTGTTTTTGCCTCCTGTATGTTCTACTATAATTGTTGTCAGAACCTAAGTCAACAACATTTTATTAGTGGCTAAACTATCATCGTCAGACCACGAATACAGGCGAACAACTGGCTCAGTTTCATCTTTAAACTACCACTTTGTATTTGTCCCTAAACGGCGAAAAGCCGTGCTAATAAAAGAAGTAGCACAGCGTTTACAAGAAATTATATTAGAGTTAGTAGTTGAGCATGGATGGAGACTTATCGCCTTAGATATAATGCCAGATCATGTTCACTGTTTTTTAAATGTCCCAACGCATGAATCACCTGCTGATGTAGGTAGATGGATTAAACGCAGGGCATCTCATCATCTCAGACGCGAATTCCCACATCTGAAAAAACTTCCTTCTCTGTGGAGTCCTAGTTACTTTGTCGCTTCTACTGGTGCAGCAAGTACAGAAGTTGTGAGAAAATATATTGAGAACCAAAAAACTAATTAAAACTAAAATGCCTGATAGATCAGGCAGATAGCTTTCATCTCCCGGCTAAAAGCCGGAGGTTCTCACCATAGGTACGATAGAAACTGGATTTTGCCGCATTAAAAATGAGCAAGATTGCCGAATCATCTTTGGGTTCCAATATGACATCATCGGTTACGGACAAAACACCAATTCCAGCCAATGAACGGAGACGGCACACAGATACTCCCAGTTTATGGATTGCTATAGCCATAAGTTCAGTTTCCTTGCATTTGCTGGTTTTCTGGTTTATGCGCTCATCTAATGTCTTTAAACCGTGGTTTCCGGAGCAAAATGAAATAATTGTTCCTATTGAATTTATAGAAATTTCTCCCCCAGAAGAATCATTAGATAAATCTAACTTAGAAGCCGAAACAGTCTCTCCTCAACCGTCTGCGTCAGCGCCTTTGCCAGAAACTTCTGCACCAACTACACCTAGCAATCAGGATACTGAGGCGATAAATTCTGATGCTAGTCTCTTTGGTGAACTTGAAAGTCAAATAGAAGCTTCTCAACCTGATACCCAACTCGTTCCTGAGAAACCAGTTTCAACACCAACTCCAACTCCAACTCCGACACCAACGCCAACGCCAACGCCAACGCCAACGCCAACTCCAACGCCGACACCAACTCCAACGCCGACACCAACTCCAACAACTTCAGTGGGTAATCTCCCTTGGAACCGTCGTCAGGAAGTTGTACTAGGACAAGGACAGCCACTACCAACAGATATTCCATCTATTTCATCAGAACTACCAAAACTTTCGGAAGCTGAACAAGCCGAAACGGCACGCATTCTGGATGAGGAAAGATTACCTACATCGACTGGAGAAGCTGCCAACACTGAGGATGAGGAAAGATTACCTACACCGACTGGGGAAGCTGCTAACACCGAGGATGAGGAAATATTACCTACACCTACTGGGGAAGCTGCTAACACCGAGGATGAGGAAATATTACCTACACCTACTGAAGAAATTGCCAGTACTCCCACGAAACAAGGAGCGACGGTTACATTTACTTCAGTAAATAAAACTGAAGTACAACAATTGATACAAGAGGGTAGATTAAGCCCAGATGGTTTACCTGATGAATTAGCTATACACGACAAGGGAAGTGATACCAAGAATTTAGACTTAAATTATATTCCTGATAATTCTGTAATTGAGCCTGCACAGTTCCTAGTTAGCTTAGTAATTGATCACAATGGCAACTTTCAACAAGTTGGTGACATTTTAGAAATAGAACCAGCAAGACTAGAAACTAAAAAAAGCTTGTATAAGCAAGTTATCAACGATATTTTCATCAACGATAGGTTTTTACCCGCACGCAATAACGATGGCACAAAACCAGAGTGGAGTAATCTGTTTATGCGTGTCAGCATTGAACCTTTTAGCAGTCAACCCTAAGTCAAGCAATGCAAAATTATTAATCACCTTGGGGATATTCATCCCATAATTTCGTGGTTTCACGTAAACTTTGGTGACTACCATTACCCAAAATTAAATGATCTAATAACGGGATGCCTAAAAGCTGCGCCCCTGCTAATAATTGACGGGTTAATTCTATATCTTCCTCGCTAGGTTCTACGTTACCTGAAGGGTGATTATGAGCAATAATTGCCCGTGTGGCCCCTTGACGAATGATTTCCCGAAAAATGTCACGGGGAGATGCTAAGGTTTCGGTGGCAGTACCGATGGTAATTACTTGGGTTCCCAATAGCCGATTTTTGACATCTAATAGCAATACAGCGAAACGTTCTTGAGTTTGCCACATCAGGTCTTGACTAAGTGCAGCCGCAGCCACAATGGGGTTATCAATGGGTGTACTATCGGAAGGACGAAATTGAAAGGCACGTTTCCCCAATTCAATTGCAGCTAAGATGGTCGTGGCTTTTGCGGGGCCAATACCAGGAATTTGCATTAATTCCGCCGGGGTAACTTCTCGCAAAACAGCTAAGGGGTCACGTTGGTGTTTGCTTAGTTCTTGTAGTAAATACTGCCCTAAGCCCACAGCGGAAAGTTTTCCCGGCCCTTGACCAGTACCTAAAAGAATGGCAATTAACTCTGCTGTGGCTAAAATTTTGGGGCCGTGGGTCATTAATCGTTCACGTGGACGCTCATCTGTGGGAATATCGGCAATTCTGAGACAATAGGTCATAGAACAACGAAGAGAATAGTCACTTAGATAGCACTCTCTTTATTTATCCCTTGTTTACTCGGCAAATCATCCCCAGAGAAAAAAATCTTTAATTCTGCACTGGTTACTGGTAGATGCGATCGCACTTTTGAACTAATTACGGCGATCGCCTAGCCAGATCATACTTAAATTGAGTATAGTTTAAGTATATAAAAGAGCATTGACATGAAGGAAAATATTGATAAAACCACGGATTTAACCCAACAGTGGTTAGGGGAAATTCAGGCACTCAGGGAACAACTAGCAGAACAGCAACGCGATCGCGATACAGCTTGGGAAAGCGCCCAAAAATGGCGTAAACTGTATAACACCGAAGCTGAACAACGGCGCACAGATGCCAATTTAGCCCAACAGGCGATCGCATCCCTGAAGACAGAGATTCATCAACTCAAGGGACTGGAATCAGGTATACTCGTAGACGGGAAAGCCACCACAGCCGCCCAAGAAGAAATTCAACAAATCCAATCAGTAGCAGAATTGCAAGGCAGACTCATAGCCATGATCAAGGAACGCGATCGCCTGTTGCAAGCCTTAAAAACAGAGCAAGAAAACCACGCCCAAACTCGTAACAGCCTCACCACAGCCTTGGGTGATGCCATCGATGGCTTGACAAGAGAAAGAGATGGTATTGATAAAGTTAAATAAATTCAAAATTCCACTTTTTTGACTTCCCCCAAAGGTATTGCCCAATTACGAATTACGAATTACGAACTACGAATTACAAATCCCCCTCTCATCCTCACTCAAATTCGAGTTGTACTGCAAATAATCATCCAACCAAGCGCAACCCCGCACCAGCAATTCATCTAAACTCTGCACAGGCCACAACCGCGCTGTCTGGTCAGAGGATGCGGTGGCGATGGTTTTGCCGTCGGGGCTGAAACTCACACTCAAGACTACGCCCTGATGCCCAGTGAATGATTGTAACAGTTGCCCATCCAGACTCCACAACCGCGCTGTC
>REBL01000253.1 GCA_007692755.1 Nodularia sp. (in: cyanobacteria)
CAGATAAGTTTAATCAATAGTGACTAAAAGTACCAGAACTATTGATTTTAGGTAGGATAAAAAGTTTTTCTAATTACTTAATTTATGTTTAAATATTGTCACAAGTACATTTAAATTAATAATTTGACTAAGTTAACAACTTCGGTGGCTGCATAGGCCTAACCTCAAAAAAGCGTGTTAAGACCTGTTGACCCCAGTAAAACAGAGAAAATAGACATTTTTTCAACCGGGGAAACCCCTACACAGACGTGTCAACTCTAGTCTCCCAAGCATTATTTTGCCAGTCTGGAAAAAGTGTAAAGGTGAACAACAAGGAACACTAGCTTTGAGGAACAGCAACGGACACACTAATATTAAGGCTTCTCCTGACTCTCCTGAGGTCGACGCTGCGCGAATATGTGTATCAGTCAGAAATTTAAATCGGCAACTTACCCCGATCCTAACTTTCAGACAAGTTTGCTCCCAAAAAAGCAAAGTGCAAAAATCATCAGGCTACTAAACCTTGTTAAATTCACCTGAAGTTGTTGACAGGAGAAACATCATGCCGCAATTAAAAGCTAAATCGCTGGAAATGAGGACACCCCAAGCAACTAAAACCGCCGTTCTGGTTATCGGAGGCGCAGAAGATAAAGTTCATGGACGCGATATCCTCAGAACTTTTGTAGGTCGTGCTGGTGCTAGTAAGGCCTATATTACAATTATTCCATCGGCTTCTCGCGAACCCGCTATCATCGGTAGTAGGTATATTCGCCTGTTTGAAGAAATGGGTGCCGAAAAAGTCGAAATTTTAGACATCCGCGAACGGGAACAGTGCGAAACTCCCCAAGTGAAAGAATCCTTGGAAGCCTGTACTGGAGTATTTCTCACCGGAGGCGACCAATTGCGTCTTTGTGGCGTACTGTCAGACACCCCAGCTATGGAAATTATCCGACAAAGGGTGCGAGCCGGACAGCTGACCCTAGCAGGCACGAGTGCGGGGGCTGCTGTCATGGGACATCACATGATTGCTGGCGGTGGTAGTGGTGAAACTCCAAATCGTTCCTTGGTCGATATGGCAACGGGTTTGGGTTTTATCCCTGAAGTGATTGTTGACCAGCATTTTCACAATCGCAATCGCATGGGTCGCCTGATTAGTGCGATCGCCGCTCATCCCGACCGTCTAGGTATTGGCATTGATGAAGATACCTGTGCTGTATTTGAACGTGATGGTTGGTTACAAGTTGTAGGTAAAGGCAGCGTCACCATTGTTGATCCTACTGAAGTTACCCATACAAATGAACCTCATGTCGGTGCTAACGAACCTCTAACTGTGCATAATTTACGACTGCACATCCTCAGCTATGGCGATCGCTTTCACCTATACCAGCGGACTGTATTGCCTGCTGTGCATCGCATCTCCAACTAAGGAGATAAAGTATCCGAAGTTGCGCTGTATTGATCGTTGAGATGGTTCCTGGCTGTAAAAAAAACCTGAAGGATACCATGAACAAAGAAAAAACTGTGGTCACTGAGCTTGTTGAAGTGTTCTCAATAAACAGTTTAGCGGTCAATTTCAGTAAGAAACTAGAATTTTGGTTCCGAATCTCCATCTACCTATTCCCATGAGAATCCTCAAGATCCAGACCTTACGCGGCCCAAACTACTGGAGCATTCGACGCCACAAGCTAATCGTCATGCGCCTTGATTTAGAAACTCTTGCCGAGATGCCCTCGAATGAAATCCCTGGCTTTTATGAAGGATTAGTAGAGGCGCTGCCAAGTCTGGAGGGTCATTATTGCTCGCCAGGCTGTCGCGGTGGTTTTCTGATGCGGGTCAAAGAAGGCACCATGATGGGCCATATCGTGGAACACGTAGCCCTAGAACTCCAGGAATTAGCCGGAATGCACGTCGGCTTTGGGCGCACCCGTGAAACTGCCACACCTGGAATATTCCAGGTAGTACTCGAGTACCTGAATGAGGAAGCGGGACGCTACGCCGGACGAGCAGCTGTGCGGCTATGTCAAAGTATTGTTGATAGAGGTCGTTATCCAAAAGCCGAACTCGATCAAGATATCCTAGACCTGAAAGACTTATACCGTGAATCTTCTTTAGGGCCTTCCACAGAAGCAATTGTCAAAGAAGCCGAAAAAAGAGGTATCCCCTGGGTACAGTTGAGCGCCCGCTTTTTGATTCAGATGGGTTACGGCGTGAATCAAAAGCGAATGCAGGCCACAATGACCAATAACACCGGAATTTTGGGTGTGGAATTAGCTTGCGACAAAGAAGCGACCAAACGCATTCTCGCCGCAGCTGGCGCTCCAGTCCCCAGAGGTACGGTGATCAACTTTTTAGACGACCTAGAAGAAGCCATTGAATATGTTGGTGGCTATCCCATCGTCATCAAACCATCAGATGGTAACCATGGACGTGGTATTACCATCGATATTAGAACCTGGGATGAAGCTGAGGCAGGTTACGAAGCGGCTAGACTTATTTCTCGCTCAATTATTATTGAGCGCTATTATGTTGGGCGAGATCATCGCGTACTAGTTGTAGACGGCAAAGTCGTAGCAGTAGCCGAACGCGTCCCAGCTCACGTAGTTGGTAATGGCAGATCCACCATTGGCGACCTCATTGAAGAAACCAACCAAGACCCCAATCGCGGTGACGGTCACGATAAAATCCTCACCAAAATTGAACTAGACCGCAACAGCTACCAACTCTTAGAAAGGCAAGGCTACACTATCAATAGTGTACCTCCGAAGGGAGTAATTTGCTACCTCCGGGCAACAGCTAATTTAAGTACAGGTGGGAGTGCTATAGATCGCACTGATGAAATCCACCCAGAAAATGTTTGGCTGGCACAAAGGATAGTAAAAATTATTGGTTTGGATATCGCTGGACTGGATATTGTCACTACAGATATTAGCCGTCCTCTGAGAGAAATGGATGCGGTGGTTGTGGAAGTCAATGCTGCTCCAGGTTTCAGAATGCACGTTGCCCCAAGTATTGGCACTCCCCGCAACGTTGCCGGAGCAGTCATGGATATGCTGTTTCCCAACGAACATTCGGGACTTATTCCCATCTTAAGTGTCACAGGTACTAATGGTAAAACCACGACAACACGACTATTAGCACATATCTACAAACAAACAGGTAAGGTCGTTGGTTATACAACTACAGATGGGACTTATATCGGTGAATACTTGGTTGAGTCTGGAGATAATACAGGGCCGCAAAGCGCCCATGTGATTCTGGAAGACCCAACTGTAGAAGTAGCGGTGCTAGAAACTGCTCGTGGTGGGATTCTTCGCTCTGGGCTAGGGTTTGAAAATGCTAACGTCGGTGTAGTGCTGAACGTAGCTGCTGATCATCTAGGCATAGGCGATATAGATACTATCGACCAGTTAGCTAATCTCAAGAGTGTGGTAGCAGAAGCTGTTTTTCCTGATGGCTACGCAGTCCTGAACGCTGATGATCATCGCGTTGCGGCGATGGCAGAAAGAACGAAAGCTAACATTGCCTACTTCACAATGAATCCTGATTCGGAATTAGTGCGGAAACACGTCCAAAAGGGAGGAGTAGCAGCAGTTTATGAAAACGGCTATCTGTCAATTGTCAAAGGTGATTGGACGCACCGCATCGAAAGAGCAGAAAATATTCCCTTGACAATGGGTGGACGTGCGCCGTTTATGATTGCTAATGCTTTAGCAGCTAGTTTGGCAGCCTTTGTGCAAAACGTCACAATTGAAGAGATTCGGGCTGGCTTGAAGACCTTCCGGGCTTCGGTAAGTCAAACGCCAGGACGGATGAATTTATTTAACTTAGGCAAATACCACGCTTTAGTTGATTATGCTCATAATCCAGCTAGTTACGAAGCTTTGGGTTCTTTTGTCCGTAATTGGACAACAGGAGAGCGCATTGGCGTAATTGGTGGACCAGGCGATCGCCGTGATGAAGATTTTGTCACCTTGGGTAAATTATCCGCAAATATTTTTGACCACATCATTGTCAAAGAAGATGATGATACCAGGGGACGGTCACGAGGATCAGCCGCCGAATTGATTACTCAAGGCATCACCGAAGTTAATCCAAATTCTCGTTATGAATCGATTTTGGATGAAACCGCAGCGATTAATAAAGCTTTAGATATGGCTCCCGATAACAGTCTGGTGGTAATTTTGCCAGAAAGTGTCAATCGAGCTATCAAGTTAATCAAGCTGCGTGGTTTAGTGACGGAGGAGGTACAGCCACAAAATACCTCCACGACCATCGTAGACAGTCAAAATGGGGTGACATCTTCTGTGATCAATACTTTGCTTTAGTCACTCAGTAGAGACGGGGTTATCGCGTCTCTACCATTGGCTATTGTTGTTCTTGTTCCTCAGTGGTGTCATCATCATTAGAGTTCAATTCTTCCTTAAAACCCCGTAAGGTTTTACCCAGTGCATTTCCCAATTCAGGAATTTTTTTAGGGCCAAAAATTAGAATAGCGACTATGGCAATTATGCCTACTTCCGGCAATCCTAGTCCAAACATAACGTCTTGCCTGTTAAGGGTATATAAACCTTAAAGTAGCATTATCTGGTGATTTCCATACCTAACCAATCACTTAATTCATGGGCTAGCCATTCTAGTTCCGCTTCAGATTGAATAGCACCAGAATTGACACTCAGGGGGTATTTTTGTACTCCTGCCCAAATCTCTAATTGCGCCGGTACGGGAGTTTTATCACCTTCAGAGTCTTTAGTAAAGTGTCTGGGAAGATAAACAAGTTTATTAATACTGTTTCTGGGTGCTGTCCGGGGACGATAAAATTTTATTCCCAATAACTCATATCGCAAGGCAATTTGCTGGTGATCTAAAGACAGTCTAATGTTACCAAATAAACCCATTAATAAAGTTCGTAACATGAAAAAGCCAGCCCCCCAAAAAGGCAGTGAGAACAAAGCAAAGGGAATATTCGCAGGAAAAGGGGCTGAAAGAGCGCCAATTGTCCAAAAGAGGATAAAGGAATTCCAAATGATCGCAAATACGCCAGTAAATAGCATCGACGGCTTAAAGCCAACTGGTGGAATGAGAATTTCTAAATGATCCCAGTTCTTAGTGAGTTGAATTTTACTCCCAGCAGGTTTGACAATATTTAAAGTATCAGGAATCTTCAAATCTGACTCATTCAAAGCTTTCAACGCTGACTCAGCAGAACTTGACCGCCGTTCCAGACTTGGTTCGGTCATCCACTGTAACCAGCGAGTTAAACCTGGACTCAAATGAGTTACTTGCTCAAATTGAATGCGAAAATCCTTTTGGGGTAAATCGGCGGGATGATTACCTGTGATTAAATAAATTAAAGTTGCACCTAAACTATAAAGGTCAGAGGCCGGAACAGTACGCGCCCCAAATTGCTCTGGAGGCATATAACCATAAGTTCCGACTACAGTTGTAGTTCCGCCTTCTGTGGCGAGGACAGTTTGTACAGAACCAAAATCAACTAAGTAAACTTGACCGACACTATTCCCAGAACGCTCACCCAATAAAATATTGCTAGGCTTAAGATCACGATGGATTACAGGCGGATGCAGCCCATGTAGGTAAATCAGAATTTCTAACAGGGCTGTGGCGACTTGTTTGACTTCAGCTTCTTTGACATACTCCCCCGCATAAATGACGGGGGATTCTGGGTTCAGACAGCAATTGCAGGCGTAGCCCGTCTTATATCGCCTCGCCCAATGGACAACGCCCTGCCCATGAGGTGTTCACCCCGGAATTTTACTTCGCGCCAGCGAACACTTTTATTGTATCACCACCGAATAAATTCGGTTATTCGCTTATATCCCCCGAATAAAATTCAGGGGGCTTTACGCATCACGAATCGTAAAAGTCCGCCCAGTTTGTAGATATTGCTCTAAAGTTTGAGCAGGGATATAACTCTGTACTAGAGCAAATCCTTTTATAGTAGGTGAATTGACTTCAAAATAGTCTAAATATTTAGGGATAGCAGGATGGGACAAAGATTTTAAGGTTTCGGCTTCACGCTCAAATAGCTTGAGATCATCCCATTCAAAGTCAGTATTAAACGAGAGTAACTTAACGACTACCAATTCCCCGGTTGTCTGATCCCTAGCTAATAACGTCCGCCGCCCTGATGTTTTTCCCAATAGCTGCTGGACTTCGTAGCGGTCGCCTAAGATTTCGCTGTCCATTATGATTGCTGATAACGCTAAGTTTAAATGCTGATTTAGCTTATGGCTTGTCAAATTGGGCAAGCTGATATGTTTAGTATAATTGTGTCGTTCTATGCCCTCCCAACTTTGGCCTTATGTTACCCCTGGTATTCCCGATGAATTGTTTGAGCATTTGCCAGGTATTCCCTTCAGCCAGCGAGAAGTTCGGCTATTATTGATTTCTCAACTGCGGCTCAAACCTGATTCAGTATTATGGGATATTGGGGCGGGAACGGGGACAATTCCCGTGGAAGCTGGGCTGCTGTGTCCTAGTGGAAAAATTATTGCGGTGGAACGGGATGAAGAAGTCGCTAACTTGATTAAGCGCAACTGCGATCGCTTTGAACTCAAAAATGTGGAAGTCATTGAAGGTAGCGCTCCAGAATGTTTGCGTGATCTGAAAGTAGCCCCTGACCGCGTTTGTATTGAGGGTGGAAAACCCATGCAGGATATTTTGCCAGCAGTATGGCATTATTTGCCTCCATCGGGCAGAGTGGTCGCCACAGCTGCTAATCTAGAAGGCTTATATGCTATTTCTCAAAGCTTCTCCGTGTTGCGAGCCAGAAATATTGAAGTCGTCCAATCTGCGGTCAACCGCTTGGAGACGCGCGGCTTTTCTCAAACCTTTACAGCTGTTGATCCCATTTTTATCCTCAGTGGTGAGAAACTAGACTAGATTCAAAGGATGAAAACTGAGGCATAAAGGATAAATCACACCTCTTACTTCAGACTTCATCCTTTATACTTCATACTTACTTTTATGCCTTGGTCTCGGATTATTAGTGGAATTGTCGCGATCGCCCTTGCTCTGGTTGCAACCCTTTTGGGTGGCTGGTATTTCACCATCGCCATTGCAGTGGTCGTATTTTTAGGTCAAGAAGAATATTTTAATTTGGTACGAGCTAGAGGCATTGTTCCCGCTGCTAAAACTACCATGTTTGTCAGCCAAGCCTTACTCGTGATTTGTAACGTTAACCAAACTTTGGCTGATGCCGTCATGCCCATAGCTGGGACGTTGATTTGTTTTTATTTACTGTTTCAGCCGAAAATGGCCACGATTGCCGATATTTCCGCTTCGATTATGGGGTTATTTTATGTTGGTTACTTGTCGAGTTACTGGGTGCGGTTACGCACTCTCGGCAGTGTAGCCAGCAGCAATCTTCCTTTCGGTGGTTATTGGCCTACAGATTGGACAAATATTTTCAACTTGCAGGAAAAAAGTTTCGCATCTTTACCACAAGGTTTGACTTTGACAGTGCTGACTTTTTTATGTATTTGGGCAGCTGACATTGGTGCTTACGTTATTGGCAAATTCTTTGGAAAAACCCGTTTATCTGAGATCAGCCCCAAAAAAACCGTTGAAGGTGCAGTCTTTGGGATCACTGCCAGCATTGCCGTAGCCATAGCTGGAGCCTATTATCTGCATTTGCCACAATTCCTATTCACTGGTGCGGCATTGGGTTTGCTGATTGGTATTGCCAGTCTTTTAGGTGATCTCACTGAGTCTATGCTCAAGCGTGATGCTGGGGTTAAGGATTCAGGGCAGTTGATCCCCGGCCACGGTGGTATTTTAGACCGCACTGATAGTTATATCTTTACAGCCCCTTTGGTTTACTACTTTGTGACACTCCTATTGCCGTTGATAGCAGATATCTAAGGTTTGGGGACTGGGATGGAGAGTTTCCTTCCCCCTACTCCCTACTCCCTACTCCCTACTCCCTACTCCCTACTCCCTACTCCCTACTCCCCTCAAGGATTGACATTAATTCTTCCTTGGCACACCACCTTACCAGCAATCACACTGAGTTCTTGAATATCAACATCTGAGCCAAGATCCAGGCTGTAACTATGCTCGCCCTCTAAAAGCGGGACTTCATTTTTGATGATTTGAATATTTTTTAGCTTCAACTCATGATTGCCAATTAACTCTAAATTTACGTAAATTTCAAGAGGCGTAGGTTCGCTAGCGGGTGATAGAATAGCTTTGAGTATAATTTGATTATTACCAAGTATTATTTTTTCCCAAAAAATTAATTGGAATTTTAAGCAGTCTTCTGGTAAGATTTTAAACACTACATCATTTAAAGCTGTAGATAATAGTTCAGATGAGAGAGAACTATTTAGATCCTTTTCTTCGACGAGCAGATGACCAACTACTGGAACTGTTTCTGACAACTTGACTGGTTGCCCCTTGAGTATTGAGCCAATATTTACCTGAATATTTTCTGCTACGAGTTGAATCCGTGTAATATTAAGGCCTTGATACACGGCATCACTCGCCAATATAGAAACCCAGGGAATACAACCGGAGAGAATTTGGCGATCGCTTGCTTTAATCTCGACTTCTAACTGTGCTACTTCGCTTACTTGTGATTTTAACCACAGCTTGAGCGCTGTTGTCAGCACATTTGTAATTATGCGGATTTTGTGTGAATTTTTAGTTGGGGAATTTTTATTAGGCATTTCACCACTCTGTTGATCGGTATTTGCTCAACCACTAACTCAACTTAAATAGGCTTTAAATGTAACATTGATGGCTACTCAGCACAAAACACAAATATTATGTTTATTCTCTAAAAACTTTAGACCATACACAGTAATTTCAACATGGAGGCACGGTTACAAAAAATTTTAGCTCAATGGGGTATTGCGTCACGTCGTGAAGCTGAAGAAATGATTCGGCGATCGCGTGTACGGATCAACGGCGTAGTGGCACATCTAGGTCAAAAAGTTGACCCACAAAGAGATAAGATTTCAGTAGATGGCAAGCCAGTGACTGCTCAACAGAGGCCGCCTTTAATATATCTATTGCTACACAAACCAGCCGGGGTAGTTTCCACTTGCTATGACCCTCAAGGTAGAAAAACAGTTTTGGATTTACTTCCCCCAGGATTACGCGCAGGTTCGGGTTTGCACCCAGTTGGTCGTTTAGATGCAGAATCAACAGGAATATTAATCCTGACAAACGATGGAGACCTGACATTTGGACTCACCCATCCCAGTCACAGTATTCCTAAGACTTATCAGGTGTTAGTCAAGGGACATCCGACCGAAGCAGTTTTAGAAATTTGGTCTCAAGGTGTGGTCTTAGAAGGCAGAAAAACACGTCCCGCCAGAGTACACTTAATTGAAACTCTTGCAAAATATACTCATTTAGAAATAGTTTTAAAGGAGGGAAGAAACCGACAAATTCGCCGTGTAGCCCAACAGTTGGGATATCCAGTCATTAAGCTACATCGTACTTCCATCGGCCCGATTCAATTACAAGTGCCAAAATTACCCTTTTTACGTGAGGGTAACTATCGTTCTCTTAAAGATGCTGAAATTCGTTTTTTAAAAGAGCATATTAAGCATCTACCAATTCAAGATTCAGCTAAGGTGAGGAGCTCAAAAAACGCATGAGATGGCTAAAAAGTAAAGAGAAAGAGCAGCCCAAAATTTCATTAGAACAACAGCAATCGGAAAAATTGGCAGAACTGGGCGATCGCCTGTGGGCTTCTCGTCAAGAACGGGCTGCATCACTTGAAGAAATGGTAGTTTTAACCAAAATTCCCCGGCGATTGTTACAGGCGATTGAAGAAGGTAGATTAGATGATTTGCCAGAACCAGTTTATATTCAAGGTTTAATCAGGCAATTTGCCGACGCATTAGGCTTTAATGGCGTGGAATTTGCCAGCAGTTTTCCTCTTGGTTCTCAACCGATGAGTTTACCGCCTACCGAAAAAATTCAATCAATTAGTCTACTACGTCCCCTTCACCTTTACTTACTTTACATATTTGTCATTGTATGCTCTGTAGGTAGTTTATCTCAATTATTAACTAATACGGCTCTAAGCGACAGGAATCAGGACTCACGGCGAGAAACTGTTTTAAAACCCGAACCAAATGACTTAAATACTCACCCATCAACCAAGATACAACCCATTAGCGACACCCGTAATCGCATCAATAACAGTCAGTCAGTACATATTGGTGTCACTTTGAAAGCATCATCTTGGATTCGTGTAGTCGCTGATGGTAAAACCGAATTTGAAGGCGTTCTTCCCGAAGGAACTCAGCGCACTTGGAAAGCCCAAGAGCAACTAACGGTGAAAACCAATAATGCAGGTAGTGTATTGATGAGTGTCAATCAACAAGCAGCGCAACGCATGGGAGAACCAGGGAAAGAGAGAGAGATCAAGATAGCTGCTAAACCGAGGTCTTGAAACAGTTAACTGTTATCCGCCGATTTAGTATGTAGGGTGTGTTGTCGCGTAGCGCAACGCACCATCTTCAATTCTCGGTGCGTTAGGACTAGCGTCCATAACGCACCCTACGAGGTTCAAGCTGGAAAGTTTTTCTCCCCTGCACCCTGCCCCCTGCACCCCTGCCTCTTCATTTCGCCTGGGGTGCGCGTCCATAGAGTTGAGTGAGATTTTTTAGTCTCTCGCCTAGTTCGGATGTCAACAATGACGGCTGATAACGCCAATCCCAGTTACCCTCAGCAGTACTGGGAAAATTCATCCGCG
>REBL01000086.1 GCA_007692755.1 Nodularia sp. (in: cyanobacteria)
GGGGAGAACACTTTATGAATCTGGTTGAACTCCAGAACTGGCTGGACAATGCCACGTTTGCTGTATTATTTCTCACAATGCTGGTGTATTGGGCAGGGGCAGCTTTTCCCAATTTACCCACACTTGCGACTTTGGGAACTGCGGGGATGGCGATCGCTAATTTGTGCATAGCTACTCTCTTAGGGGCGCGATGGATAGAAGCTGGTTATTTTCCCCTCAGTAATCTGTATGAATCCCTATTTTTCTTGGTATGGGGAATTACTGCCGTACATCTGTTTGCTGAAAACACCAGCCGTAGCCGCTTAGTAGGAGTTGTTACCGCCCCCGTCGCCATGGGAATTACTGCTTTTGCAGCTCTGACTCTGCCATCAGAAATGCAATCAGCAGAACCCTTAGTACCTGCACTTAAGTCCAATTGGCTGATGATGCACGTCAGTGTGATGATGTTGAGTTATGCCGCTTTGATGGTGGGATCATTACTAGCGATCGCTTTTCTGATTGTCACTCGTGGTCAAAATATTCAACTCCAAGGCAGTTCTGTAGGTACTGGCGGTTATCGGACTAACGGCTACCGCTTGCACAAAGCAGGTGAACTCATTTCTCAACCAGCCATACCAGCGGTTGAAAATAATGGCTTTTCTCGCTTTGAAAGTAATCACAATGGCAACGGTAATACTGCTGTTTTAAATTTAGTCCCGGCTACTGAGTTTCCCACCGTAGTAACTGCTAACGAACTACTTTCTCCACAGCGCCTTAGCCTAGCTGAAACCCTAGATAATATCAGCTATCGCGTCATTGGACTAGGATTTCCCCTGATCACCATTGGCATTATTGCCGGTGCAGTTTGGGCTAATGAAGCTTGGGGTTCCTACTGGAGTTGGGACCCGAAAGAAACCTGGGCGTTAATTACCTGGTTAGTTTTTGCCGCCTACCTCCACTCCCGAATTACTCGCGGTTGGCAAGGTCGTGGCCCAGCAATTTTAGCCGCTAGTGGCTTTGTTGTCGTTTGGGTTTGCTATCTCGGCGTGAATCTTTTAGGAAAAGGTTTACATTCTTACGGTTGGTTTTTCTAAACAATCCACATCTACCCCTTCTTCACAAGCAAGGAGGGGAAAACAACCTGTAAATAACCCCACCCTGAAGAGGGAGGGCGCTTTTGACAATCCTCACTCTAAAGAGATGAGGATTCTTGCTTCATCCGTCCTCCCTAGAAACCTGAATACAAGTATTCCAATTTCCCCGTTTGGATACGTCCACAAGCACACACGGACTGCCCGACCGCGTTTGAAAAGGCTTTTAATTTCTGGTTTTTACTCCCACATTTGTACAAGATTTAGGATTTATACTACCAGGGTTCCGGATCAGGAGCCGTCCGCTTGACCTACTTCGTTTTTTATTTGTGCGCTTTACCGCTAAAGCTATAATACCGCAAAAGCCGTCCTAGAAGGCTTGTATTGAGCTTGCCGAAGTGACGGGGCTTTAAACCCAGTTTTTTGGTAAAGAACAAACTTTACGTGTTTGACTAGCCCACCGAGACTAATCCTGACACGCACTTCCAAATACTTCCCCAGTTTGGATTATCTGCAAGACTGTTTGTTCAGTCGTTGATGAAAATTCACAGCTAATTTCTACTTGGTGCGTAGCTTACCGTCGTAGGCATCGCCCAAATATTCACTTTGCCATCAAAACTACCACTGGCAAGGGTTTGACCATCAGGACTAAAGGCGATCGCACTTACCCAGTCAGAAGTACCCGTCAGTGTATTCACTAACTCTCCAGTATTTAAATTCCACAATTTCACGCCGTCTCTGCCGGCACTGGCTAAAGTTCGTCCATCGGGATTAATGGCGATCGCATTCACCCAATTATTGTGTCCTGTGAGGGTGCGTACTGGCTCACTAGAATTCAAACTCCAAATTTTAATGGTGCGATCGCGGCTAGCCGTGACCACATTTGACCCGTCTGGCGTGAAAGCTAGGGTAGTAACTATCTGGGAATGTCCAGTAAATTCACGGATTAGCTCACCAGTATTCAAGTTCCACAGCTTAATGATACCCTTGTTATCACCACTAGCTACTGTCTGACCATCAGGACTCATTGCTAGTGTATGTATAGAATTATCAAAGCGTGCCAAAGTAGCCAGTGGACGCTGCTGTAACAAATCCCACATCCGAATTCCGTCTAAAGCACCACTGACCAGAACTCGACTATCGGGAGATACAGCTAAAGACATCACATTACTGCCATGTCCGACAAAAGAACGAGTAAATCGATTATTTCTCAGATTCCAAAGATTAATAGTATTATCACTGCTACAGCTAATTAAAGTTTGACCATCTGGTGAAATTGCTAAAGACCGCACCCCAGTTGTGTGGGTGTTGCTAATCCGCCCGACTCTTTTACCGCTTACGGGATTCCACAATTGAATTGTGCCATCATTTTCCGCCCCACCACTGGCCAGAACTTGGCTATTGGGACTGAAGGCTAGAGATTTAACGTTTCCTCTATGTTCAGAGAGGGTGTAAAGCAGTTGAGGATTGGTAACCGCAGTTCTGGTTTGAGAGTTTGGTGTTGTTTCCACAGCAGCATGAACAGCACGAATATTTGACCCTTGCCAAATAGTGACCGGCAGAGCGATCGCTGCTATCAATGCCATACTAATATACGGGTGCAGTACAAAATTTTCCCTAGTTCTTCCCTCACTCCTCACTATTTTGCCTCACTTTTAGGATAGTTTTTGTCTACTTGACTCAGCACATTGTTGTACAGACGCGATTTATGAACTCTATACTCAGCACTTCTCATCGTCGTGGTTTTTTCTTAGAAATAGTCAAAAGTGGCAGAGTAGGACTAGACGATTGAGAAGGTAAGTAATGTTGTACTACAGGCTCATCTGGTAGGGGTCGTCGTTGCTGGATACGCCACAACTTAAAAGCTAGGCTGATCCCGGCTGTCCCCAAACCGACAGTAAATAATGACCAACTATCATTCATTCCTCCAATCAGGGCATCTACCACGCCTACCGTCATCAATACGCTAATTATTGGGTCTCTTCTGTAGGCTGACTTTAAAAAACGAGGTAATACAGCATTCATCACGGCTTAATTTGTTCAGATTACCTTATGTTTGACCTCTCTCCGGTATAAAGACACAGAGATTCAAGCTGTTGTTTCAAGACAAGCTTAAGCCGTGTCTTTCCACTTTTGAGTTTGGTCTCTTACGAGTAACGGGGTCAAATCCGTTCTATAACCCTTGAACAGGATTAACCTGCTTGTGGCTCTACTTTTGTTTACTGACATTTTGTGCCTTGTTCGCGAGTCCGCACTTGCCCAAAGTTGTGGAACACTCCCTAACCTGCCATTGTTTGCAGTGATGTAGGCTTGCTGCATATTGCAGTAGTGACTTATATGCCGGGATTTCTCCGTACTAGGTCAGAACTTTAGTGTCTGCGGTTATTCCTACTGGAAGCGCACGTACATATCATAGCAGGAGCAATCCTGCATTGTGGTTTTCATCCCCGGCTTCAAAGCACGGGGCTTTCAACCTACTTTTATGTAACTTTATCGAGAATACCTCACACATTAACTGCCATTTTGCCGATATGCATTTAAATAACTCAAATTTTCTACACTACACAAACAGTTTGGTGATTAAGTCTCTTGCAGGTCTTATTTGCCAACAAGTTGGAAATAATACCGACATTTTTTGTGTGCCTCTGCGTCATAAACGGCAAGTTGTGTCAGGGATTTCTCTATTAGGTATTGATACGGTCAAAACCAGCTAGTTGTTCCAGCTGGTTCAAACACTTCTAATTACTAGCTTACAACTTCAAGTTTTATGCTTTTTGGCAGCATTATTTCAGGCCTAGCCATGATAGCACACCTTGATTAGTGAAGTACTCAATAACCACCGTCAATAAAAAGCCAACCATTGCCGCTCGACCGTTTAAGCGTTCAGCGTATTCATTAAAGCCAAATTTGGGGTCTTCTAATTTCGGCGTAATTGTTGGTTGTGATTGTGTCATTTTCCAGGAACCTCTTTTTGGCAAACGGGACTTAAAACAGTAAACAATTATCAAAGTTTCAGATGGCATTAATCACCAGATTGAAACAAACTTCTTTGAAAAGTGAGAGAGTGTGACTCCCAAGTTGATCATTGTTAACTGATGGGGGCGATGGCGGTGCTTGAATGCCAGCATCTCTTGCAGAATTGGCTACAGCTTCCAAAAAAAACCATCCCTACTCTATCTTAACAATTTGTAATGTTTTTTTATATATTGTATAAATACTGGGGCAATAGTCAAGGGTAGGAGTTTGATACTTTGTTATTAGGGTTGAACAAACGAGGTTAGTAGTTAGTTATCCCGAATACGGAAGTCCAAGCCGGATACTGGCAGGCTAAAGTTGAATAAAAAATTATTTAGAGGCGGGACATGGAAATTGGCGTTCCTAGAGAGTCTAAGGATCAGGAGTTTCGGGTCGGGTTGAGTCCTTCTAGCGTGCGAGTGCTGCGGGAAAATGGTCATGCCATTTTTGTTCAGACTCAGGCAGGTAGCGGTGCGGGATTTACAGATGAAGACTATCAAGAAGTAGGCGCTGAGATTGTCTCCACACCAGAAGCAGCTTGGAATCGAGAGTTAGTTGTTAAAGTTAAAGAACCTCTAACTAGTGAGTATAAATTTTTACAAAAAGAGCAGATATTATTTACTTATTTGCATTTAGCAGCTGATCGGAAATTGACCGAGCATTTAATTGATTGTGGCACTTGTGCGATCGCCTACGAAACCGTAGAACAACCTGGTGCTAACAAACTACCACTGCTAAGTCCCATGAGCATTATTGCTGGTAGGCTATCAGTACAATTTGGAGCCAGATTTCTAGAACGCCAGCAAGGTGGTAGAGGAGTTTTATTAGGTGGTGTCCCTGGAGTCAAAGCCGGAAAAGTCGTAATTTTAGGTGGCGGCGTGGTGGGTACAGAAGCCGCTAAAATTGCCGTAGGCATGGGTGCATCCGTGCAAATTCTAGATGTGAGCGTCGAACGCTTATCTTACTTAGAAACGTTATTTGGTTCTAGAGTCGAATTGCTTTACAGCAACTCTGTTCATATCGAAGCCGCTATTAAAGAAGCCGATTTACTCATTGGTGCAGTTTTAGTCCCAGGACGTAGAGCGCCAACATTAGTATCCCGTGAATTGGTCAAAAAAATGCATCCTGGTTCGGTAATCGTAGATGTTGCAGTTGACCAAGGCGGTTGTGTGGAAACACTACACGTAACATCACACACGAATCCTGTATATGTTGAAGAAGGTGTCGTGCATTATGGTGTTCCTAATATGCCAGGTGCAGTACCTTGGACAGCAACACAAGCACTCAATAACAGTACATTACCTTATGTTGTGCAGTTAGCAAATCTAGGCATCAAAGCCTTAGAGGTTAATCCAGCATTAGCTAAAGGCTTGAATGTCCAGAATCATCGCTTAGTACATCCGGCTGTGCAAGAGGTTTTCCCAGATTTAGTCAGTTAATGTTACGCGGGTATGAGATTAGTAAACATTAATAAATAAAAGCTTGCAGTAAGTGCTTTAGTTCTAAAACACTTACTGCAACAGTTGAATTTTGTAACTTAGTTATTACACAGTATAACTAATGTTTAATCAAGAGCGACAAAAATCATGGAGATAGTTATAAAGTTCACGAAATAATTGGCATTTATTTTTCACTACATCGGGGTTTATATAAGCTAATAGCGCAGGTGTATGTAAACCTTTAGAAAAGGTTTCTAAATTGTTATTAAATTCAGGTATGACACTTGAATCCACTAACGCCTGTGATAGCTTATCTTGACAACAATCTTTTTCTTTATCGTATTCACTAAATGATTCGGGGTGATTAAAAGGAAGATTTTTTACTGTACTCAACCAGTAACACATAGCCTGGTGTCTGCCTCTAAAATCAGGATGCCTAGCTACTGAATTCCCCCAATCTGCAATAATCCAAGCTTCTAACTCAGGTGCAGCAAATCCGACAAATTTTTTGATATTAATAGATGCGGGTATTGTTGATATAGCTGCTAAGAATTTTTCTTTTTCCTGAATTGGATTGCGACAATCTAAATCATCAAAAACTAATATCAAATCACATTTATTTGGTTCATGTTTTAAAGCAATAGGTAACTCGATCTTAATTTGTTCAATTAAACTTTTACCTGTTTTTCCATAACTATGTACCTTATTAGGTTTACCACCAGGTTTATTACGAACTGGGGTTTTTCTTTCAAATTGACATCCAGGAAAATTTTTTTCTAAAAAATTATTTAGTCCTCTAACTTCAGATTCCCCACCACCTGCAAACACCCATACTACCACGGCCATCCTCCAATACTAGGATCTCCAACCCGGTATAAATCACCTAATTCCCATCCTTCTGCTAGTTTTTCACTCAGCATTTCAGGAGAAAGTGTTTTGATGGAGAAATGCGTTTTATCTTCTGAATAAAAACAAAATACATTTTCTAAACAATCTGTGAAATGATCTAAAAGGTCAGGACTATGTGTGGTGATAATTACTTGAGTTTTTGTCGCAGCTTTTTTAATCCATTCTGCTAAAATAGGCATCCATGATACGTGTAACCCTAATTCTGGTTCATCAATTACTAACAATGATGGTAAAATTGGAGAGTGTAAGATAGTCGCCCAACACAACATTCTTACAGTTCCATCTGATAGCTCATTTAGATAAAATGCTTCTTTAATATCGTGAAAATATAATTCTAAAGTTAGGGATAATCTACCAGAACGTATAGGTCGAAGACGACGACTTTTTGGTAATATAGCCTTCAAGGCGATGTTAATACTTTCTTCAAAGTCGATATCTTGTTGAATTAAATTATCCAATACTAAAGGTAAATTATCTCCAGATGGTGATAAGTAAATATCACTTCCTCCAATTTTTGGTTCTGAGATTCTAATTTCATTCAAATCCATATTATTGGCATTATAAAATTGCCACTTTGAAACTAATTCAATTAATTCTCTTCTGACTTTATAAACAGGTGTATTTTCAGGAGGATATTGACTATATTCAAGTAGTTTGGGGATAGTCGCAAGTCCTAAAGAATTACTTGGTATATCTTCTAAACCTTCAAAATGAGTTCTTAAAGTTTGACCAGGTTCATCATAAACTGAAACACCACCTTTGCCAAATTCTTTGTCATGGAATTTATAATAATAAAAAGGTGTCGATGAATTGGAATCATGTAAATTGACTCCATTATATAAATACTCTTCTCCTATAGAAACTTTGAGATTAGCTTTATTCACAAAAATTTTTATATCAAGGATTCTGCTATCTTTAGAAGCTGTATTAATTTGGGTATTTTGAGGAAATTCAAAACAATATGCAAGTCTTACTCTCGCAGGACTATCTACACTAATATCTAAAATTCTGTCACCGCCACATTGAGATATAGCATCTTCAAAACTACTGACACCCCGACTTTCATCGGGAATTGTAGTGAGGCTAGATTTTAAGAATTTTAAGCAGCTGATAAAGTTGCTTTTACCTGAGTTATTTGCACCGATAAAAATATTAAGTTTCTGTAATTCAACTACTTCTTCTAAAGATAAATTTTTATAATTTTTAGTTATCAAAAACCTCAGCAGGGGGAAAATCATAAAATTGCCCATAAATTTGTAATTATTTGACTATAAACGAAGATATTTTTCCATTTTACATATTGATTGCTGATGGCAAGCAACAAAATATTTATTGAGACAATTTGCAACAAAATTAATTTAGATATAGCCAGCCTTTTGGTATATTTGCAATTTATTCAAAACGTTTATCCTAAATAGTGTGGCTAGCTAAGGGAGAAAATTCGTGGAATTTTTATCCGATTCTGTTGTGCTATCACGGATGCAATTTGCGCTGACGGCACTATTCCATATGCTGTGGCCTGTGCTGACTACCGGAATGGGAATTTATCTGGTGATCGTTGAAGGCTTATGGCTAAAAACTCGTAATCCTGATTACTACCTTCATGCTCGTTTTTGGTCAAAGTTTTATGTCCTCAACTTTGGTATTGGTGTCGCCACTGGTATCCCAATGGAATTTCAATTCGGCACTAATTGGGCCCCTTTTTCGGAAGCAGTAGGTAACTTTTTTGGCAGTGTTATTGGTTTTGAAGCTTCTTGGGCATTTATGCTAGAGGCGGCATTTTTAGGCATTATGTTATTTGGCTGGGAACGTGTTAATCCCGCCATTCACTATCTTTCTACAATCTTGGTAGCTGTGGGTGCAAACTTATCCACACTCTGGATTTTGACAGCCAATTCCTGGATGCAAACGCCATCAGGTGGGGAAATGGTGAATGGTAAATTTATTGTCAGTGATTACTTTCAGGCAATTTTAAATCCTTCTATGGTTAACAGTGTGATGCATATGTTTTTTGCCACACTGGAAACTTCGTTATTTGTGATTGGTGGAATTAGTGCTTGGTATATTTTAAAGCAACGCCATCAAGCTTTTTTTGCTCGGTCTTTAAAGATTGCTTTAGCAGCTGCGATCGCAGTCGCACCATTACAAATATATCTTGGACACTTAAGCGGTGAACAAGTTTATCACTATCAACCCACCAAACTCGCAGCAATGGAAGCCCAATGGGAATCCTCACCGGCTGGACAACCTGCTGATTGGAGTTTACTAGCTATTCCCAACGATAAAGCGCAAAAAAACGACTGGGAAATCACCGTTCCCAATGCGCTGGGGTACATTTTGGAATTTAGAAAGAATCTCTCAGAACCGTTACGCGGATTGAAGGAGTGGAAACCAGAAGACCGTCCCCACATGGTGGGTTTAATTTATTATGCTTTCCGGACAATGATCGCCATTGGCTTTTTCTTAGCCGGGTTAATGCTGTGGAGTACATTGCAATGGCTACGCGGTAAGCTTTCACCAGAAAATATTTCTCAGCAGCGCTGGCTGATGCGGGCTTGGATATTTGCCGCACCGCTAGGATACATCGCAGTAGATTCAGGCTGGATTGTGCGCTGTGTGGGACGACAACCTTGGACACTATACAAAGAAATTCGCACCGTTGATGCGGCTTCTCATCTACCTGCTAGCAATGTCTTAGTTTCACTAACTAGCTTTGCCACAGTTTACAGTCTTTTATTTATTGCAGCTTTGTACTTTGGTAGTCGAATTATTCGTAGAGGCCCAAATCTCGACTTACCAATCCCAGGAGGAGAAACTACTAAACCCGCAGTAGAAACCACCCCTGGAGAGTTTATACCCGATGAACGCCCGACAGAAGCACAACAATAGAAAAATTAATCCCCAGACAAAATTCCTTTCTTTCTTTCTTTCTTTCTTTCTTTGTGTACTTTGCGTCCTTTGTGGTTCGTTCCTCCTAAATCCATATTTTTGCAAAAAAGCTCAATAGGAAATTCTATGGAGACACTCGAATATTTTCTCCCCCAAGTATGGTTTGTAATCTTAGCCTTGTTTTTATTCCTCTACGTCATGCTAGACGGATTTGACTTAGGAGTGGGGATATTGTCTCTCACCTCCTCCGATGAGGAACGCCGAGGGATTTTGATGACTAGCTTGAGTAATATTTGGGATGCTAATGAAACCTGGCTAGTTCTCATGGCTGGGGGATTATTTGGAGCATTTCCCCTAGCTTACGGCACAATTTTAAGCGCCTTGTACATCCCAATTCTCACAATGGTGTTTGGGTTTATTTTTCGGGGTGTGGCTTTTGAATTTCGAGAATTATCCAACCGCAAATTTTTCTGGAATTTAGCCTTTGGGGCTGGAAGTTTTGCCGCCGCACTCGGTCAAGGGTTTGCTTTGGGTGCAGTCCTGAAGGGAATTAAAGTTGATCAAGCAGGACACTTTATTGGTACAACTTGGGACTGGCTGAGTATTCCATCTGTGTTGGTAGCTTTGACATTAATTCAAGCATACGTGTTGATTGGTTCTACCTATCTTGTGTGGAAAACTACAGGAGAAATACAAGCTACTCACTTTAAAACTGCAAAAATTGCGGCTTGGACAACTTTGATTGGGGCAATTTTTATTACGATTACGACACCGATAATTTATGAGGGTGCTAGAACTCGCTTATTTCAACAACCCCTAGTTTATATCTTTGCCGTAATTCCTGTATTGGGAGTGCTGCTAATTTGGCAACTTCTCAACAGTCTCAATCGAGGAGAAGAAAGAGCGCCTTTTGTTTGGACAATTCTTTTATTTGTGCTGACGTTCCTGGGATTGGGATTGGTTGTTTTTCCATATATTATTCCTAGACAAATCACCATTTATCAGGCTGCGGCTGATCCGAGTTCGCTGGTAATCATGATTATTTTTATCGGCTTTCTGATTCCGGTGATGCTGTTTTACAACCTTTACCAGTACATTGTGTTTCGGGGGAAGGTGACTGGTGAACAATATGGGGAGTAAATAGGTTTTTCGGAACCCCACCCCTAAGCCCTCCGGTGCAAGCGATGAGGGGAATAAATTATGTTTGTAGCCAAGCGATCGCTTGGCCTCACACTACTCAACTACAATAGAAATAGAATATGTTGAGATTTGTATAGTTAGGGGTTAAGCTGTCATGGCTCCCGCCGTTTTAATT
>REBL01000240.1 GCA_007692755.1 Nodularia sp. (in: cyanobacteria)
GACCTCTATGGTTTGGGAGCTACTTTAATTCATTTACTCACAGGTGTAGCTCCTGGTGAATTACCTCAAAATAATTTGCGAATTCAATTTGCAGGTCACACCAGTTTAAGCGCCAATTTTGTTAATTGGATTGAAAAACTAACTGAACCAGCTTTAGAACAAAGATTTGCCACTGCTAATGAAGCCCTTGAGTTACTTTTTCAGAAAATGCCATCTAGTTCTAGTCAGACTTTTTTCTCTAGAAATAATCCAGTTATACATCTTGTCAGACCTTTTCTTGTGGTCACTAAAAAGTCCACAGAAGAATTAGAAATTTATAGATATAAAGAACCAGTACAATACAAAAAATTCCTGCTCTTGATACCAGTCTTTTTGTTTTTTATTGGTGGGTGGGAATTGTTGGGAATCACCGGATTCATTATATTATTTTGGTCAATACTTAGATGGAAAATACTAGACGATTCAACTAACAAAGAAATTGATGTATTAATCAAAAAACTTTTCAATCCAGATAAAAATGTTAATTCGATTAACAAAAATAATTATGGTGGTTATATTCGTTTTGATGCAAAAGACAAATATTTTGTATTTAAGAACTGCTGGTTTGGTAAATTTGAGTCAACCTCTGACTTGATTACAAATATTCGCTCTATCTATGTATGTCAAAAAAATGAAAATTCTTCTAAACAATTTTCTACAGGAGCTAATGAATGGCAAGTAGTTATTCGCACATATCGTCATCGTATTCGCTTAAATTGGCGCTTAAATGAGGAAGAATGTGGTTGGTTAGTTAATGAAATTCAGACTTGGCTGAATCAATCTTGAAGCACGACTATGGCAATTTTTCCCACAGTCCTTTCACTCTCACTATAACTATGCGCTGCTGCTAATTCAGCTAACGGAAAACTCCGGTCAATCACGGTTCGCATTTTACCAGCTTCTATCAATTCTTTGAGATAAACCAAGTCTTCAGTATTAGGTCTCTCAATTACAAACTTAGCTTTTTGACCGGGAAGGAACGCCGTTAACACACTCTGGATTAAAACTTCGGGAGTGGGTAAAGTCGAAATATAAATTCCGTTGGGTGTGAGGACTCGTTTGCAATTCGAGAGCGATCGCTTGCCCACAGCATCAAATATAATATCGTACTGCCCAGCATTTTCTGTAAAATCTTCCTGAGTATAATCAATTACTCTATCAGCCCCCAGGGATTTCACAAACTCCAAATTTTTGCTACTACAAACACCAGTAACTTCTGTCCCTAAAGCCTTAGCAATCTGCACTGCAAACATACCTACTCCACCCGCAGCACCATTAATCAGCACAGTTTGACTCGATTTAATATTTCCCTGGTCGCGCAGTGCTTGGAGAGCCGTCAGCGCCGCTAAAGGCACAGTAGCCGCTTCCTCATAAGTCAAATTCTTCGGCTTGGGCGCAATTAAATTTTCTGGGACGGCGGCAAATTCCGCATAAGCGCCGCCAGGAAAGCTAGTACCACCATAAACTGCATCTCCTGGTTGAAAACGCCTCACCTGGGAACCAACAGCTACCACTTCACCAGCAATATCAAACCCCAAAATCAGAGGAAACTGATTACCTGTGAGCAAACTCAGCATACCCTGGCGAATTTTCCAGTCAACAGGATTAACGCTACTTGCATGAACCTTCACAAGTAACTGATTCGGCTGAATTTGTGGCTGCGCTACGTCTTCATATTGCAACACCTCAGCAGACCCATACCGACGGATAACTACCGCTTTCATCCTTTCCCCCTGCTACCCTGTTTGACTAAAAAGCCTCTTGTGAACCATTAACCCAGTTTAGAGGACGCGAGGAAAGTATCTTTGGGCAGAATTGTGAAATTAGCCCCAGATTTAATTGGTAGGTATTTTTATTTCCCAAAAATAAAATAAATATAAAACGCATTCTATTCTCAAAAAAAATGCTAGGTTAGATACATATTCAGATATGCTCGATCTCTCAATTTTAACTTTGGCGAATTATCAAGAGATTGCCCTTAACAAGTAAATCTAGTAGGTAATTATTCACATTATCACCTTGTAGCGACAAATTATCAATAAGTCTATAATGGATATTAATAGAGATGCTGATTTAACGCCGTTCATGTAATTTCTTCCCGCTTAATTCTCTGCAAAAGTTAAAAAAAGATGAATTGCATTTTTAGCTCAAAAAAAATGATATGTTAGATACAGAATTGAATATTGTCTGGATTTGGAAGAGTAGGACATTAACCTGTTCCAGTTTTTCACCCCTTAATTCCCTCGTCTTTGTTGTTTAAAATGGGTTTTCAGGCTGATTTGAGTACAGATTTATGTACCTAAAAATCAAGAAAAAATAGAATCAAATCCTTGCGCCAACTGGATTTCACCTGAGTACAAAGAAATCCGGAACCCCTATTCATAAATACTCGTACCCCAACTGAAAAATACTAGAACCCCTACCCGAAAAATAAATTTTTAATGCTTGTAAAACCCACACAGTTAGGGTTTGAAATTTTGAGTACAAGCGTAATAAATCCAATAAATTCTATACTTCATCAACGCCCCGACCATTTGAGAACGACTGCTATAAATCTTATATCGCCAATCACTCAACGCCAAGCCAAAAGCAAAAGCGCAGAGTGAGTGGAGGGATGAGATAGCACCATGCCTTAAATGAATCGAAGTCGCGGCTGTACCCATACACAAATACCCCAGATAGACCTTAAACTTGACACACACCAGCCGAACCAGAAACTCAGTCAACAGTAAACAAACTAATAACTGTTAACTGTTAACTGATAACTGATTACAAGACGCGACTTCAGTTCCTAGGTAAAGACAGTAGCAACGGCATCTCCCACTGTGGCATTTAGCCCACCACTGACCCTTGCGAAATTCAATGATACTACCGTCTAACGGACTCCTCACCTCCTCCAATCAGGAACCAGCATCAACCCAAGCAAAATCAGGTGATTGCGGATGCGACAGCAGCACCACCGTAGAAATGGATCAAAAGCTCCAAGAACGCATCGCCCAACATCCCTGTTATAGTGAAGATGCCCATCACCACTATGCCAGAATGCACGTTGCAGTTGCACCAGCTTGTAACATTCAATGCAACTATTGCAACCGCAAATACGACTGTGCTAACGAAAGTCGTCCTGGAGTAGTTAGCGAATTGCTAACACCAGAAGAAGCTGCACACAAAGCTTTGGTGATTGCGGGCAAAATTCCCCAAATGACAGTGGTTGGAATTGCGGGGCCTGGTGATCCATTGGCGAATCCTGAAAAGACTTTCCGCACCTTTGAGTTGATTGCAGACAAAGCACCAGATATTAAGCTTTGCCTTTCAACTAACGGTTTAATGTTACCAGAATACATTGACCGCATCAAACAACTAAATATTGATCACGTTACTATCACTCTGAATACCATTGACCCAGAAATCGGCGCTCAGATTTATTCTTGGGTTCACTACAAACGGAAACGTTATAGAGGTGTTGAAGGGGCTAAGATTCTGCTAGAAAAGCAGATGGAAGGCTTGCAAGCTTTGAGAGAAGCTGATATTCTGTGTAAAGTTAACTCTGTGATGATTCCAGGAATTAATGATCAGCACTTGATCGAAGTCAATAAAATGATTCGTGAAAACGGTGCCTTCCTGCACAACATCATGCCTTTGATTTCTGCACCAGAACACGGCACACATTTCGGCTTAACAGGTCAACGTGGCCCCACACCCAAAGAAGTGAAGGCTGTGCAAGACAATTGTGCGGGCAACATGAAAATGATGCGCCATTGTCGCCAATGCCGAGCCGATGCGGTAGGATTATTAGGAGAAGACCGCAGTCAAGAATTTAGCAAAGAAAAATTCTTGGAAATGACTCCAGAATATGACCTGGAACAACGCACCCTTGTTCACGAAGGAATTGAGAAGTTTAAAGAAGAACTGAAAATAGCCAAAGACAAGGCTAGCGCTGGCAAGAAATTTGCCAATAATCCCAAAATATTAGTTGCAGTCGCCACTAAAGGCGGTGGATTAGTTAACCAACACTTCGGTCATGCGAAGGAATTCCAGATTTACGAAGTGGATGGTAATCAAGTTACCTTTGTTAGTCATCGCAAGATCGACCAGTATTGTCAAGGTGGATTTAGTGAAGAAGCCACTTTTGAGCATATCATGGCAGCGATCGCCGATTGCAAAGCAGTTTTAGTTTCCAAAATTGGTAACTGTCCTCAAGAGAAACTGCAAGAAGCCGGAATACAGACCGTAGAAGCTTACGACGTAATCGAAAAAGTTGCTTTGGAATTTTACGAGCAATATGTAAAGGAGTTAGGGAATTAGGAAGTAGGAATTAGGGAATGGGGAATTGCAAAACTCCCCTCCTGCACCACTCCCCACTCCCCACTCCCAACTCCCCGTATTCAAAAGGAGAATAATTATGGCTTACCAAATCACTAGCCAATGTATTTCCTGTAATCTTTGTGTGTCTGTATGTCCCACTAATGCAGTGAAGGTAATTGACGGTAATCACTGGATTGATCCTGAACTCTGCACTAACTGCTTTGGTAGCGTTTATTCCGTTCCTCAGTGTCAAGCTAGTTGTCCCACCTGCACCGGTTGTGTGAAACAACCCAACGATTATTGGGAAGGCTGGTTTGCTAATTACAATCGCTCTTTAGCAAAATTAACTAAGAAACAAGATTACTGGGAACGTTGGTTTAACTATTATTCCAAAACATTCTCTGAAAAATTATCTCGCCGTCAGAGCGAAGTCATAGGTGTATCAGGATGAGCATCATTTATCTAGACAATAATGCCACAACGAAGGTAGACCCGGAAGTTTTAGAGGCGATGTTGCCTTATCTGCGGGACTACTACGGTAATCCTTCTAGTATGCACACCTTTGGGGGACAACTTGGCAAAGCTGTAAAAATAGCCCGCCAACAACTAGCCGCCCTCATCGGTGCTGAGGAATCAGAGATTGTTTACACCAGTTGCGGTACAGAAGGCGATAATGCTGCTATTCGCGCCGCACTGTTGGCACAACCAGAAAAGCGACATATCATTACTACACAGGTTGAACACCCAGCCGTTTTGAATGTCTGCAAACAACTGGAAACTCAAGGTTACACTGTTACCTATCTTTCGGTAAATGGTCAGGGACAGTTAGATTTAGCTGAATTAGAAGCTTCTCTGACTGGTAACACCGCCTTGGTAACAATTATGTATGCCAACAACGAAACTGGTACGGTTTTCCCCATTGAGCAAATTGGGTTAAGAGTTAAAGAATACGGCGCGATTTTTCATGTCGATGCAGTGCAAGCAGTGGGAAAAATTCCCCTCAACATGAAGACCAGCACGATAGATATGTTAACTCTGTCCGGTCACAAAATCCATGCTCCCAAGGGAATTGGGGCTTTGTATATCCGGCGCGGTGTGCGGTTTCGTCCCTTGCTACTGGGTGGACACCAAGAACGTGGTCGTCGGGCGGGAACAGAGAACGTTCCAGCAATTATTGCTCTAGGTAAATCCGCAGAATTGGAACTCTTGCATTTAGAAGAGGTTACCACAAGAGAAAGAAAACTGCGCGATCGCCTGGAACAAAGTTTACTCGCCAAAATTTCCGACTGTGAAGTGAATGGCGACCCAACGCAGAGATTGCCGAACACAACAAATATTGGCTTTAAGTACATTGAAGGTGAAGCAATTCTGCTCTCCTTAAACAAATACGGTATCTGTGCCTCATCTGGTTCGGCTTGTACCTCTGGTTCCTTAGAACCTTCTCACGTTCTCCGGGCAATGGGTTTACCCTACACCACCTTACACGGTTCGATTCGTTTCAGCTTAAGTCGCTACACCACAGAAGCCGAAATCGATCAAGTTATCGAAGTAATGCCCAGTATTATCGAACGTTTACGCGCCATGTCCCCCTTCAAAAACGATGATGCGGGTTGGTTGCAAGAACAAGAACAAGCATTAATTCATAAATAGGTATTGGGTACGGGGAAAATTTTCCCTCATCCCAATCCAAAATCCCCAATCCAAAATCCCCAATCCAAAATCTAAAATCGACCATGTGGGACTACACAGATAAAGTATTAGAATTGTTTTACAATCCCCAAAATCAGGGAGCCATTGAAGAAACGGGCGAAGCTGGTGTTAAGGTTGCAATGGGAGAAATTGGTAGTATTGCCTGTGGTGATGCCCTAAGATTACACTTGAAAGTTGAAGTAGAATCTGATAAAATATTAGATGCACGCTTTCAAACCTTTGGCTGCACAAGTGCGATCGCCTCTTCCAGTGCTTTAACCGAAATGGTCAAAGGTTTAACCCTAGACGAAGCTTTGAAAGTTTCTAATAAAGAGATTGCAGATTACCTCGGCGGATTGCCAGAAGCGAAAATGCACTGTTCCGTCATGGGACAAGAAGCTCTAGAAGCCGCTATATATAATTATCGTGGCATAGCTCTCCCTACCCATGATGACGATGATGAAGGCGCATTAATTTGTAGCTGCTTTGGTATCACTGAAGCCAAAATCCGCCGTGTGGTTGTAGAAAATCATCTCACTGATGCTGAACAGGTAACAAATTATGTAAAAGCTGGTGGCGGATGCGGTTCCTGTTTAGCGAATATTGATGATATTATAAGAGAAGTAAAGGAGAAAGCCGCCGTACCTGCTCTCAACAACCACAGCGTCGGAGTTGCTCAATCTCATCAGCAATTACAAAAACCTCTAACCAACGTGCAGAGAATTGCACTCATCCAAAAAGTTCTCGATGAAGAAGTCAGACCTGTACTGATTGCAGACGGGGGAGACGTGGAACTTTATGATGTAGAAGGCGATAAAGTCAAAGTCATACTTCAAGGCGCTTGTGGTTCTTGTTCTAGCAGTACAGCCACCTTAAAGATTGCCATCGAAGCCAGATTACAAGATCGTGTCAGCAAGAACCTGGTAGTCGAAGCAGTCACACCATAACTTTAAGATTTACACACCGCACAAATAGAGCCTGTTATTCATTAAGCACAGAACAGTAAGTAGGATTTGAAAGATAGTTTTCGCTCCATCAATGCTTTATTCCTACTGAGAACACACAGCAATAGCACATAGGTGAAAGTATTAAACACCTAATTGCCAATTGCATTATCCCACTCGCTTCAAAGGAATCAGGATATGAGTTTGTACGAAAAAATTGGTGGTCAGCCGACCCTTGAAAAAGTAGTTGATGCCTTTCATAAAAGCGTTATGGCAGACAGTAGTCTCAAAGGCTACTTTGCTAAAACCGATATGGCCAAGCAACGCGCTCATCAAATCGCTTTCTTCTCTCAAATATTGGAAGGACCAAAGGAATATGGTGGTCGTCCAATGGAAAAAACCCACACAGGTATGAAGCTCAACGACCAACACTTTGATGCTGTTTCCAAGCATTTGAGTTCAGCAATGGCTTCAGCCGGAGTGTCAGCAGAAGACACCAGCGCTGCAATGGCTAAAGTCTCCGGCTTAAAGGCTTCTATTTTGAACAAATAGGACTTGGGCATTGATTGACGAATCATTACGTCAAATCCTGCTGATTATCTCCACATATTTGTAAAGTGTGTAATTCCTTTGTCATTTGCTTGACAAGTGGCAAAGGAAACCAAATAAACAAAAACTTAACCCGAACTATTATGACACCAATCCCTCTCGATTTTGCTGTGGAGCGTTCGCCTCCGGCGTGTGCTGAAGCACAATCGCCTCCGGCGACGTTCTACAACCGCTCACTGCTGTAGCTCAACAGGCGTGAACGTCAACCAACAGACCCACTAACCAACTAATTGCAGGAGATAAACAATCATGACTGAAGAAAAAATTAGACAAATAGCTTTCTACGGTAAAGGTGGTATTGGTAAATCTACCACTTCCCAAAACACCCTAGCAGCTATGGCAGAAATGGGTCAACGCATCCTGATCGTTGGTTGTGACCCTAAAGCTGACTCCACCCGTTTGATGCTACACAGTAAAGCTCAAACCACCGTTCTTCACTTGGCTGCTGAACGTGGTGCAGTAGAAGATATCGAAATCGACGAAGTAATGCTCACCGGTTTCCGTAACGTTCGTTGCGTAGAATCTGGTGGTCCAGAACCCGGTGTAGGTTGCGCTGGTCGTGGTATTATCACCGCCATCAACTTCTTAGAAGAAAATGGTGCTTACACAGACCTAGATTTCGTATCTTACGACGTATTAGGTGACGTTGTATGTGGTGGTTTTGCTATGCCTATCCGTGAAGATTAAGCTGTGGTTTCTAGGGTTTTTGATATTCAATTGATTTGGATTTTTTATTTTTTCTTGCCCTATTTTTTCCCTGGAAAAGTTTGCAGAAATAGGCAGTTTGTTTGATTTATATTCTATTGTTTACCCTATTTTGTCCCTGGTGTCAATATCCATACATTAATTTTGATAAATGGGTTGCTAATTTGGTCATTTATAATTAATTTTATAGTTATGTACTTTTAGGTTAAAGAAATGGAGATTATTTCTAGGATGACTCAACGTTTGGTATTTATCCCTGGTGTAATATGCTTATTCTCTATACTGGTAAGTTGTGTTCATACTCCAATATCTGAAGTTTCTCAAGAAAATAAAATTCCTGAAAATTCTGAAGGAGAACACTTAACAAAAGAATATCGGAATCCTTCAATGACATACGAACAGAAATCTGTTACGCTAATTCCATACAGTAGAGAAATATCTCATCCAGGATCTAAAATATCAAATAATCAATTAGAGATAGAAGCAGATAATAGAAAAAGATTTAACGATGTTTTTAAATCAAGTGAAATTTCATTAACTTATACCTGCGTATATAATAGCCGTGGCGTACGTAGTTCTTCCTCTTTAGAATCTGTAGTTCCTAATACATTATACTCTTTGATAAATAGTGAATTTGAGAGAGCGACTTGGAGTAATTTCAGCTTACATCTTTGCAAGAATGAGAGATCAACAACTTTGAGAAGTGTAGACGTTTCTGTAAGTATTGTCACACAATAACTTTACATAGCTAATGTGCAGTTAAATTGTATAATCCAAAAACTTAAAATTACCGTAGTGGGAGCATCTTGCTCCCTTGAGATACAAGAATTAGATATACTACAGGTTAAATACTTTAGGGTAATATAATGAAACCAAATCATAAATATTCAATACTGCCTTTTAATCAATGTGCGCTTTGTGGAATAAACAGTGACCTTAAACTGAGTCATATCATTCCAAGATATTTTGGAAAATCTATAAAAGGAGGATCTCAAACTATAGTTGATGCTCTCAATCCTGAAAAAATGCCTAAACCACAAGACATCACTAAAGTCTACTTATTATGTGGTGACTGTGAAGGAAAAATAAACAAATGGGAAACATTATTTAGAAATCGTATTATGCCGAAAAACAAATCACTTCTTGCTCCTGTGATTTATGGTGAATGGATGCTGAAATTTGCAGTATCAATTTCTTGGAGAGTATTAACTTATCTTAAATACTCTAGATTACATTTAACAGATAATATTAGTAATAAAGATTTTGAAAAATTTTTTCCGGAAATTAAATCAGATTCAAACAAAGAGGCAGAAACAGCATTAAATGTATGGAAAGATTTTTTGATGGGGGAAATAAATGATGTTGGAATATTCAAACAACGCATTATCATATTAAATGGAGCTAATTTCCCTTACGAAAATCCTAATGTAGTTGGATTTACTATCTTTCAGGAAGATGGAATGTTAACTACTCATGCTTTGATGAAGAATTTTATTATTCTTGGACTCATCAAAGAATCATCAATTTTAAAGTGGGAAGGGACAGAAATTGATCCAGTTAGAGGAGAGCTTGGAAAAGAACAGAAAGTACCAGAAGTATATTTTAATTGGCTTGCAGATATGTTTCAAGAGATAGAAACCTCTAGTCTTATGGAATGGCAAAATAGAAAAAAACAAAATCCATACAACCAGGGCTTTTAAAAGTGGAAATAAATTTTACAGATAAAGTGTTGCAGGATCATTATCCGGTGCAACGCAGATTTCCCGAACCACACCACTAGGAATAATAACTTCATCACAAAGTTCAAACAGTAGATGAACCTGATTAATCTTAGTAAGTACAATTAATGGCGAAGAATTTACAACCCATTGTCTACTCACGCTCTAATTCCTCGGCTAATTCATCGGAAGTCACTTGAAAAGGTGAAACATGATAACGATGCAGTGCTTCTAGAAACTGGTGACGACTCACGCCAGCAATTTCAGCAGCTTTAGATTGAGAAAGCATCCCCACCTCATACCATTTAACAGCCGCCGCTAAACGCATTTCCTGAACAAAATTTTCGGGATTACTACGGAGGGCGGAAAATACATCATTTGGTAGTTCGATACTAATTTGTATAGTCATAGATTTAGTTGAGGCTATATATTTTTATTACGCTAACATTACTTCTACTCAACACACAGGATTTTTTATGATCAATTTGGCGTTGCATAAATCCCTAACTTATTTGTAGTGGAATGACAAGCCTAAAATAGTGCAATAGACAAAACTATTGTGGGGTGGGCATCCTGCCCGCCCAGAACAGGCAAGATGCCTGTTCCACAAGAGAAA
>REBL01000208.1 GCA_007692755.1 Nodularia sp. (in: cyanobacteria)
GAATAAATTCCGAGTCTCATAGCATAAGTCCTCTGAAGAGGACTCAATTAGAAACTCAGTTTAGTCCACTTCAGTGGACTTTAGCTATCAGCCAGGAACTTAAGTTCCTGGCTTGCGGGCGGTTAAAAAGGATTTTGATTAAGCACCTACGGATTCTTTGGCTGCATAAAGCACTTCGGCGTTAATCTCTTTGAAGCCTCTCTCACGTGCAAATTTCTCGGCGTTGCGTTTGACTTTACCTCGCACAAATCCGGGAATTTTGTTGAGTTCGGCTTGTCCGTCTTTCGACCAGTTGAGGTCTGAGTCGGCGGATATTCCTTTGGTAATTACTTCTTTGGTGTCGTGTCCACCGAAGATTTCTAAAAGGTGATCTTCCATTCCCAAAGTGAAGGAGTTGTATATCAAGTCTGTGATCTGATTTGTCCCTTCGTAACCTAAAAATGGTTTGTAACCGATGGGGAAGTTCTGGACGTGTATGGGTGAAGCGATGACTCCACAAGGAATGTCTAAGCGTTTTCCTACGTGGCGTTCCATTTGTGTACCGAATATGGCTGAGGGTTCCACACGGGCGATCGCATCTCCAATTTCCCCGTGATCGTCGGTAATCAGCACTTCGTCACAATATTCGCTTACCTGTTCCCGGAACCAGTCTGCATCATATTTACAGTAGGTTCCCGCCCAAACTACGTGAATCCCCATTTCTCTGGACAAAATCTTGGTCATGGCCGCAGCGTGGGTATTGTCTCCAAAGACTACGGCTTTTTTACCAGTCAAGTTTTGACAGTCAATAGAACGGGAGAACCACACAGCTTGAGATACATTCATGGTTTGTTCGTTGATGAATGCTTCATAGTCAGCTTCAGCGCCTTGGGCGTTAATTACCTGCTGAATTTTGCGGATACATCTTGCAGTTTCTACTACACCCATTGGGGTAATATCTACATAAGGCGTTCCAAATTGTTCTTCTAAATAAGTCGCAGTAGCTAAACCCAATTCCCGGTAAGGTAAGAGGTTAAACCAAGCTTGGGGTAATTTTTTCAACTCATGAACTGAAGCACCTTCAGGAATGATTGTATTGATTTCAATTCCTAAGTCAGCCATTAGCCGCTTGAGTTCGGTGCTGTCGTGGTTGTTATGAAAACCTAGAGTAGAATTACCTATAATGTTAACAGAAGGTTTGGCGGTTTTGCCTGCTGGTAATTCGCCTCTTTTCCGGGCTTTTTCGATGTAATACTGCACAATTTGATGCAGAGTGCGATCTGCGGCTTGGAGTTCGTTAAAGCGGTAGTGGTTGACATCCGCTAACATGACATCGCCTTTGGCTTCTAGCTGCGCCCGTTCCACAAAGTTGTGTAAATCTTCTTGGAGAATGCTAGATGTGCAGGTGGGAGTTAACACAATTAAATCGGGGTGTTCTTCACCATCTTTGCGGATGATGTTATCTACCACTTTTTCTTGGGAACCCCTGGCTAAAACGTTGCGGTCAACTACACTGGTGGTTACAGGGGTGAAGTTTTTCTCCCGTGATAACATGGAGCGCATGACGTTGAAGTAGTCATCGCCTAGTGGGGCGTGCATAATCGCATGGACGTTTTTAAATGAACTCGCGACTCGCAGTGTGCCGATGTGGGCTGGCCCTGCATACATCCAGTAAGCTAATTTCATGAATGTGTTCTCCCTTTGCAACTGAAATAACTATAAGTGCTTGATTATGAAATCGCTTCTGATTGTCTCAAATGTTGGAGTCGCAATGAAAGGGGAGTTTTTGCTGATGGGGTTGGTAATTAATCGCCCAAACCTAGTTGCTGATTGGGGTTTAGCTTTTGATTTTAACAATATTCATGTTGTTTAATTAAATAACTCTTAATGATTGGACAAGTATTTTGATCATTTTTTGTTGATTGTTAAATTAATACTAAGAATATTTTGCACCGCAGAGGCGCAGAGTACACAGAGGGGAGAATACACCTAGACTGTGGTGGGATTGCAGACTACTTCTTTAATTAATCGTCCATCTTCCATGTGAATGATCCGGTCTGCTATATCTAATATCCGGTTGTCGTGTGTCACCATTAAAATGGCACAATTCTGTTCTCTGGCTAGTTGTTGCATCAGGTTGACTACATCACGCCCTGATTTACTGTCTAAAGCGGCTGTGGGTTCATCTGCTAGGACTAATTTGGGATGACTGACTAAAGCCCGCGCGATCGCTACCCGTTGCTTTTGTCCTCCTGAAAGATCAGATGGATAGTAATTTACTCGATCTCCCAATTTTACGGCATTGAGCATCGCTTCTGCTTTGCGGCGTGCTTCCCCTGCGGAAATGTTTTTGTGTAACTCCAGTGTCATTTGCACATTTTGTCTGGCTGTTAAAAAATCTAATAAATTGTGAGCTTGAAAAATATAGCCAATATGACGACGTACTTTGACTAATTGCTCATTGCTAGCTCCATAAAGTTCTTGTCCTAAAAATTTGAGACTGCCATTTTGAAGAGAACGTAAGCCACCAATTAAAGTCAGTAAAGTTGTTTTTCCCGAACCTGAAGGTCCAGTCATAATTACAATTTCTCCAGGTCGAATGGCAAAATTAATATCAAACAAAATCTGGAGTCTTAAGGCTTTTTTACCCAAGTATTGGTTAAGATTCTCTATTTTTACAATATATTGTTTCTGAATTTGCCGAGATTCAAATTTATCTGCGTCCATCTGCTTTCATCCTCTTTTATAGGCAGTTAATGCTTTTGGATAAAGTCCTATTAAACCTCACCCTAACCCTCTCCTTAATAAAGCTAATGTGTACACACAAGTTTAAAAATCTTTATTTGCGTAGGGTGCGTTATGGAGTTTAGTCCTAACGCACCGAAAATCTAGGATGGTGAGTTGCGCTACGCGGTAACACACCCTACAAAAAAAGATTTGGGGTAATTCAATCATTTTTGTGTACACGGTAGCCTTAATAAAGAAAGGGATCATAAATATTGGGTTTTTTGGTAACAATTAAAATTAAATCGCTTAAAAAATATCTGCGGGATCTACATTTCGCAGTTTATTTGTAGATAAAAATCCAGAGACTAAGCACATAATCATGGACAACGAAAATACAAAAACGGCTCTTTCTAAATTCATCATCACAGGTAACTTAGTAGCATCTTTAGCTATATCATACAAACCCAGAGATATAGTAAAGCCTGGAACATATCCTAAAGATGCTAAAATTATCGCTTGTTGGAAAACAATACTCAAAAGATATTGATTTTTAAACCCCATAGCTTTGAGTGTGGCATATTCAGCTAAGTGATTAGAAATATTACTATAGAGAATTTGATAAACAACAATGACACCAACAACAAAGCCCATAGTTACCATGAAGTTAAACACAAACCCGATAGGTGTCCTCAGAGTCCAATAGTCTTTTTCTAATTTAATAAAGTCCTCGCGAGTAATTATTGTCACATCTTTAGGTAAGTTGGCTGTCAAAGCTGCCAAAACTTTTTCAGGGTTAGCACCAGGTTTGAGCTTAATTAAACCTATGTCTATATTTTGTACAGAACGCTCTTCAAATATTCGCAGAAAAGTTGAAGTACTAACTATTAAATTTCCATCGACTCCAAAGGAAGGGCCTAAACTAAATAAGCCGCCAATTCTAACTCTATAACCAACTAAGCCAATATAGCTAAATATTTCAGCTTCTACAGTGTTTCCCTGAATAAACTTTTCGGCAATTGGTCCAAATTCTGGACGAGAAGCGCGGTCAAATAAAACTTGGTCAGGACGTTTGAGTAAATGGATATTTTCCTGAATGTTTGGCAAATGAAAAATTGATTTTACTGGATTAAAACCCAGGACATATATTGGGTATTTTAAACCAGTCTGTGGGTTCTTAAGTTTAGCAAACTGTACATATAAAGGGCTAACAGATTCTACATCTGCAAAATTCAAAAGCTGGTATAAACGCTGACGGGGAAAACTTTGGTTGGATGTTAAAGATTGATATTGAATACTAATTAAAAATAAGTTTCCATCCAGATTCTTGTGCAACTGTGTAGCACTTGCATAGAGGGCATCCTGGAAACCAATTTGCAGAAACATTAGCACGGATACAAAAGCAATTCCAGCTAAAGCGACAATAAAGCGCGCTTTTTGCTTGACTAATTGTAACCAAGCTAGAGGTATGTTGAGAATCATCTAGAGAACCTCAAATGTAAATTTAAAAATTGCTTTTTACCGAGAAAATCAGCCCTCTGTTATGTCCACTAAGTTAACAAAATAGGGCTAAATCTTTGACAGACATTAATTAATTAGTGAATTAATCAATATCTCTCTAGAAGTTTATATATCAATGAGTACCTGCACCTGTAAATCAGTCAAAGTAGTAACTGGTTCGTCATCCGGTAGGTTATCGAGGCGGATTCTGACATCAACCACTTTGTTATCTGTATTCACTTGTGGATTGAGATCAAAAATATTTTGTCTATTCACTTGCAAACCAATATCTGAAACTTTTCCGCGTAATTCTCCCGCAAAAGCATTGCTAGTTACCATAGCGGACTGACCTAGACGCACTTTTTGAATATCGGTTTCATAGACTTCTGCAACCACATACATTTGTTGTGTGCGTCCTAACTCTGCTATACCGGCGTTGCTGATAATTTCTCCTGGGCGAGTGTTAATTCTCAGCACTTGGCCATCGATAGGCGATCGCACTGAACTTAAATTCCAATCTGCTTGAGCTTGTCTCACGGAAGCGATCGCACTTTCAACATCAGTTTGCGCGGCTTGTATATCAGTAGGACGGACTTCAGCAATACTCTGGAGTCTAGCTTGAGCTTCTTTTAACTGCTTTTCTAAAGTTTCTTTAGTCCGGTTGAGAGCAGCTTGAGCTTCATTGAGCTGCTGTTGAACAGTATCGACTCGCAACTGTTGAGTATCTGAGTTGGAAGCTGAAATTGCACCTTCTTCATATAATTGCTGATATCGTTGATTTTCACTCTCAGCATTACGCAACTCAGCTTCTAAACGCGCAATCATCGCTTCTTGTGCCGAAACTTCTCCTGTTAACTCAGCTTCTAGACGAGCTATTGTGGCTTTTTGTGCAGAGATGTCTCCAGCTTTGGCTCCGGCTTTTACCTGATTGAGAGCAGCTTGAGCGACTTGAACCTGTTTTTGGGCTTTTTCTAAGGCTGCAAGCCGAGTGTCGTAACTATCAAGAATTGCGATCACATCCCCTTGAGACACCCAATCCCCTTTACTAACCAGGAGTTTTGCCACCTGAACCCCACTTTGAGAATTAGGAGCAGATAAACGAATGACTTCACCTTGAGGCTCTAAACGTCCTAAAGCCGCAACACTAGTTATAGTAGGAGAACTGCTGGGTATAATTGCAGGTTCTAATGTAGAAGTTGAACGATCTCGGTAAAAGCTATAGAAAGAAATTGTCCCAGTGGCTACAGCGATAGAAATTGCCAAAATTATGGACAACTGACTTAGAGGTTTTGTCAATGATTGCCTTTGTTTGGGTACCATAATTAATTTTTTCTAAATTAGAAATATCTAGCTACAAGTCAAAGAATTTTAGATTTTGGATTTTGGATTTTGGATTTTAGATTGATCCCACAGATAAATCTGGTACAGGTCGGCGGAAATAGCACAATCATTTGAAACCAATTAAAAGCCTATTTAATCAGCGTTTTCTCAAGTCCTAGCGGGCATGGCGTGTCTCTTTTTACTTCACGGCGTTACTAGGAGCTTGTACCATTAAGGAACAAGGAACCATTAGTCTACTCACAAAGTTTTTGATATCTACTTGATCTGTGAATGTCTACGACAACCCCTATGGGGTTGCCGTAACAGCCTCTAGATAATTTCTCTGCTTGTGGATAATGAGGATAAAACTAGAAAAGAAGTATTCATCAACTCATTAGCAGCATTGGCTTTTAGTAGAGCTATTTGCTAGTTAATACATTCGGCAATATGTATTTTTACTTGTTTAGCACTACTTCTTTTTGATTTTTCAACATTGCTAAGTATTCACGACGTGTTCCATCTATTCGGTAATGATCACAGATTTGGCAGAGCTTCAAAATATCCAATCGGCTGAATAGTTTTTGATGCTCAATTTTGTTATCAGTCCTCCACCGCCAAAAAGTTGTCCGATCAATGCGGCGATTACTCTCAGGCCATCTGCGTCGGGATAAGAAATCTACTATTTCTTGTTCATAAAACGAGTAGCCTTTGGGTAATTTTAGCAGTTCTTCTCTTAACTCAATTAGCGGTATGAGTGGATCTAACTCAGATAGTCTCATGCCAGCAATTCCTTATAGTTTCGTGTCAGTCTAATTATGTAGAATGCTTGTTGCAGCACGGTTTTATGATATGCAAGTGTATTGTCATCCTGGGTGAATTTCCATCAATAGAGGAATGAGATAATCAAGCAAGTGTATGTCTCTGTATTTCTCTACTTGGAAAATCCACAGTATTTGATTACGTTTTCTATGACTTAGAATAAACACCTTGATCCTCAATTGCAACCCATACGCAACATATTTAATGATAAAAAATTGGCAAAATGGCATAGGCATTGCTGTAAGTAAGTTATGAAAAATAATGAGTATAGCAGAATTTATTGACTAAGAAAAATTATACGTAATCAATTAGTTACATTATTATAAATAGCAAACAAATTTATTAGTAAACAAATTTACATCTCGCCACGAAAAAATAATTGCTAGCTAGCATAAATTGATTAAATATACAACATCTACAGCTATTTTCAGTAAATATATTCGCGATTTAGAGGCATAGTAATGTTCCCTACGGCAGATGTAGGTTAAATAAATTGAAACTGCTGTATAGGGTGTGTTATCTTTAGCCTAATATTCCTTATCTCTCATGTTTGTAGTCATTCACTCACAAAATGCTAATGTCTATATCAGCCTTGTGAGCTTTTTAACATAATCCTGATATTTAAAATTAGGCTTTTAAATATAATCAATCTTTAGGCAGATGGAAAATATAAATAAATAAATAAATACATTGGGCAAAATTCAATTTTTTAGCGGCGTAGATATGCTGTAGCGTACAACAATTCAAATGAGATAATCAACTCAAATCCTTGTTGTAAACAAATATAGAATAATTGCATATATGCAATTTGTATGCAATTTATACCAATATAACTTTACTGTGTGACATAGTAAGTAGTAAGACTGTAAATAACTATTTAATTAATAGTTATAGCCCTCCACAGAGTATAGAAAAAATGAGATTACAGCGATTCATGCTCTCATTACCAAGTTTTGATAATCAGAGGCTAATTTTTCATGCATCTCGCCAGACTCTTCGGAAAGCGGAGATGGCACGCTTGGCGGTGCATGAATGGCTCAATCAGCATGATTTTGAGCTAGAAGAGTGGAAAAATAAAACTGCTTGTGAGCTAGGAATTAGTATTAGTGAGCTAGAGCAAAAAATATTAGCTGTTACTCAGAAACAGGTAATGAAGAGAAAAAAAGACGATCATGCTGATTCAGAGACAAATTCTTGAGCAAGTTAGTAATGCCGATGTATAACCATGTAGCCAATGAGAATTGATCTGCCCACATTTCAACCTTGACAGCATTTTATCTAGTTAGAGATGTTGAGTTGCATATAAGTTGTAATCGAGAATCAACCAGTCTAATATAACTGTAATTGGCAAACTAATAGGATGATATACATTAGAACCGGGTTTCGATATCAAACTATCTTAGCTAAAGTTGTGAAATAACTTATATTGCAACTTTCTATATATCAGGAATTTATTTGCCAACAGCAATTTAGACACAATAGATTATTTCTAATTCTTTGATTGGCAACGGAATAAATCTCAACATATCTATATTTCACAAGCACAATAGTGAAGTTGAAGTCATGGCTGCTTCTAAAATTGAAGCTGAATTAGAACAATTGCAAGATGAGATCAGCAATTGTGAAAAATCTCTGCTTAAGCTAATACAGGGGAAGAAAATTATGGTATCAAATGTCCCGCTAAACACTAGCGAAATAAATACAAAGCTACAACATACCCAGATTGCTATCGTCGGCATGGCTTCTATATTTCCGCAAGCCAAAAACTTACAGGAATATTGGGAAAACATTATTCAGAAAGTTGATTGTATTACGGATGTTCCGCCTTCGCGTTGGAGTATAGATGATTATTACGACCCTAACCCTAGAACACCTGACAAAACCTACTGTAAACGGGGCGGATTTATCCCCGAAGTCGATTTCAATCCGATGGAATTTGGCTTACCACCCAATACATTAGAAGTTACAGATATTTCCCAGTTGTTGGGTTTGCTGGTTGCCAAATCCGCTATAGAAGATGCTGGCTATGGTGAATCTCGGCAGTTTAATCGCGATATCTACGATAGGCTTCGCCAACGCACTGGTGTAGTTTTGGGTGTGGCTGTCGGGAGACAATTGGCTTTACCACTCAGTTCTAGAATGCAGTATCCCGTTTGGGAAAAAGTGCTTAAAAGCAGTGGCTTATCTGATGAAGATACACAAATTATCATTGAGAAAATCAAAAGCGCATATGTGCAGTGGAATGAGAACGCCTTCCCAGGGATGTTAGCTAATGTCATTACTGGACGAATTGCCAACCGCCTAGATTTAGGAGGAATGAACTGTGTCGTCGATGCCGCCTGTGCTAGTTCCTTGGGTGCGCTGAAAATCGCCATTAGTGAGCTAGTTGAACATCGGTCTGACATGATGCTGACTGGCGGAGTTGACACAGATAACACCATCATGGCTTATATGTGTTTTAGCAAAACTCCTGCTGTTTCCCCTAGTGAGAATGTCAAACCATTCGATGCTGATTCCGATGGCATGATGCTGGGCGAAGGTGTGGGGATGTTGGTACTGAAGCGCCTGGAAGATGCCGAGCGAGACAATGACCGCATCTATGCAGTTATCAAAGGTATTGGCAGTTCCAGCGATGGTCGTTATAAAAGCATCTATGCACCTCGTCCAGAAGGTCAAATGAAAGCCTTAAGCCGTGCTTATGAAGATGCAGACTGTTCGCCTGCAAGTGTCGGTTTAATTGAAGCCCACGGTACTGGTACTATGGCTGGAGATCCTACGGAGTTTTCTGCCATTAAGGCCGTTTTTGGGGAGAATAACTCCAAAACACAACATATTGCTTTAGGAAGTGTCAAATCACAGATTGGACATACAAAAGCGGCTGCGGGTGCGGCAAGTATGATTAAAACCGCCTTGGCTTTGCATCATAAAGTATTGCCACCGACAATTAACATTAACCAACCCCACCCCAAATTGAATATTGAAAGTTCTCCGTTTTATTTAAATACGGAAACCAGACCTTGGATTACTAGCGATGACCAACCAAGACGGGCTGGAGTTAGTGCTTTTGGCTTTGGTGGGACTAACTATCATGTGGTTTTGGAAGAATACAAACATGAACACAAGCAGCCTTATCGCCTACATAATAGTTTCCAGTCGGTATTAATATCAGCTAAAACACCCGCAGAGTTGTTATCGCGCTGTCAAGAAATTCAACAGCAACTACAATCCGATGCGGGAGAACGGCATTATGCAGAACTCATTGCAACTGGTAAAGCTTTAGAAATACCAATCGCAGATGCCAGAGTTGGGTTTGTTGTTAATTCTCTCACTCAAGCTGGCGACTTGTTACAAAAAACCATTGACTTGCTGAAAAACAAGCTTCAAGCAGAATCTTGGGAGCATCCTCAAGGAATTTATTACCGTAAAACTGGCATCAGCAAAGACCAAAAAGTTGTGGCGCTATTTTCCGGTCAAGGCTCACAATACTTAGAGATGGGTCGGGAACTGGTAATTAACTTTCCTTGCCTACGGCAGTCTTTTGCCCAGATGGATAGGCTTTTATGCCAAGACGGTTTACAGCCTGTTTCCGAAGTTGTCTTCCCTCATCCTGTATTCAATCGGGAGTCAAAAGCAGCCCAGATGGAGGCCTTGCAACTGACAGAATACGCACAGCCAGCCATTGGGGCTTTTAGCGCGGGTCTGTACAAGATACTACAAGAAGCTGGATTTAAACCAGATATGGTCGCTGGACATAGCTTCGGAGAACTTACGGCTTTATGGGCTGCGGGGGTTTTAAGTGAGGAGGATTACTGCTTCTTGGTCAAAGCTAGGGGTCAAGCTATGGCTACACCCCAAAATTCTAAGTCTGATAATGGAACCATGCTGGCGGTGAAGGGGGATGTGAGTCAGGTTAAAAAATTGATTGCAGATTTCCCTCTAGTTAATATTGCTAACTTAAATTCCCATCAACAGATGGTGCTAGCCGGGACAAAGGCTGAAATTGCCAAAGTCGAAGAGATGCTGACGGCGAAAGGCTTCCATACGGTATTACTCAAAGTTTCCGCAGCTTTTCATACATCTCTAGTGGCTTATGCTCTGAAACCTTTTGCTAACGCCATTGAAAGGGTGACTTTGGAACCGCCACAAATCCCGGTTTACACCAATTTTACAGGGACTCCTTACCCAAATCAGGCAAAAGTTATTCAAAATATCCTCAAAGAACATTTGGGAAGTCAGGTGTTGTTTCAAGAGGAAA
>REBL01000141.1 GCA_007692755.1 Nodularia sp. (in: cyanobacteria)
GTGATTTGGTTGCCGCTTAAATACAGTGTGGTAAGCTTTTGCAGACTGGCGATTGCATCTGGCAATGTGGTGATTTGGTTGCCGCTTAAATACAGTGTGGTAAGCTTTTGCAGACTGGCGATCGCATCTGGCAATCTGGTGATTTGGTTTTCCCTTAAATCCAGTGTTTTGAGATTTTGCAGCCGGGCGATCGCATCTGGCAATATACTGATTTGGTTGTAGCTTAAGTTCAAAACTTGCAACCAGTCAAAATCAAATATCTCAGCCGGAATCTTTGCTAATTTTTCCTTGTGATCAGCGTTCCTATCATTGCTTAAATCCAATTTTGGAAGCCGCTTTTCCTTTACTTCCTGAATTTTTTCCCAGACGCGTTGAGGTATTTGTGACATATTTGTGCCTTGCAGATAGAAGAAATGCTGCGCCTGTCAGCAACCACATTGTTAAAAGCTATTCACACCAGCATTAGCCAGTTTTACGTAATTATAAGGTCAAATATAGCACTTTGTGCTGAAATGCAGCAGTTTTTTACGCCACATACGGCACTATCAAACATCCCTCTCCTTACCAAGGAGAGGGACAGGTTTTGCACCGCAAAACCAGGGTGAGGTTCCGTATTCTATCTACATTCCAAAGACTCGCGAGTATCCGCACCAGTCTGAGAATTCACCCCACTAGCCTGAGTGCAAAGTTTTTTAATCTGCGTTCCATCTAAAATTGCATTGGTAAAATCAGCCCCAGTGATGTCAACATCATCAAAAACCGAACGTAACATCATGGCATTAGTAAATACCGCATCAGTTAAATCTGCACCCTTAAACAATGTCAAATAGGCGATACCATTACTAAAATCGACACCATGCATATTCACGCCCTCCAACAGAGAACCGTTAAACACGCCGCCACGGAAATCAGCATTGCTAAAATTAGTATTCTCTAAAGCCACATTGGTAAACTCAGATCCCACCAAATCTTGACCAGAGTAATCCTTAATCTCAACTTCATCACCAACCGAACGGGTAATGCTGGAAGAACTAGCAGCTTGTGCCGATAGGGGAGACAAAAACAGAACCGTAGCTAAAACAAAACTAGCCAGTAGTTGCCAATACTTCATAATCTTTTATTAACAAATCTCAACAATTGCACTATTTACCATTAAACCTTACAGCTAACTCCAACTGTTGAGATTTGCCAGAGATTTGTGAATCGTCTAAATATACCAATATCCCAAAGGATCAACCATCCCGTAGGATATACATATTGACGTGCGATCGCAAAATTACCTGTGGCTAATCAACAAGACATCACCCAATCCCTAGTGCGAACCCCCCTATATCAACTAGGTGCAGAACTCAAAGCCCGCTTTACCAGCTTTGGCGGTTGGGAAATGCCTGTACAATTTGCTGGTATTAGCAAGGAACACGAAGCCGTGAGAACCGCTGCTGGGATGTTCGATATTTCCCACATGGGCAAATTTACCCTCCAAGGTAAACACCTCATGGAACAACTTCAGCGTTTAGTACCTTCAGACTTGAATCGATTGCAACCAGGTCAAGCGCAATATACCGTATTGCTAAATCCCCAAGGGGGAATTATTGACGACATCATTGTTTATTATCAGGGTAAAGATGCCACTGGTGTACAGCAAGCGGCAATTGTTGTCAATGCCTCCACCACTGCTAAAGATAAAGCATGGTTATTGCAAGAACTTGATTTAAATCAGGTGGAATTTCAAGACCTGTCACCAGAAAAAGTTTTAATTGCTGTCCAAGGGCCAAAAGCAGTGAAATATCTCCAGGCCTTAGTCAAAGAAGACTTACAACCAATTAAAGCCTTTGGACACCTCCAAGCTACTGTACTGGATAAACCTGCCTTTATTGCCCGCACAGGTTACACCGGCGAAGATGGCTTTGAGGTGATGGTAGACCCAGATGTGGGAATAGAATTGTGGCAAAAACTCTATAAAGCTGGCGTTACTCCCTGCGGACTAGGTGCTAGAGACACTCTGCGACTAGAAGCAGCAATGGCACTTTATGGACAAGATATCGACGACACCACCACACCCCTAGAAGCAGGTTTGAGTTGGCTAGTTCACCTCGATACCAAAGGTGATTTTATCGGTCGAGAAGTTTTAGCACAGCAAAAAGCCGATGGAGTGCAGAAGCGATTAATCGGATTACAAATGTCAGGGCGTAATATTGCCCGTCATGGTTACCCAGTTGTTTCCGCAGGTAAAGTCGTGGGAGAGATTACCAGTGGAACATTATCGCCTACACTGGGTTATCCCATAGCCTTAGCCTACGTTCCCACGACCCTAGCAAAGGTTGGTGAACAGCTAGAAGTGGAAATTCGGGGCAAGACTTACCCAGGCGTTGTAGTCAAACGTCCCTTTTATCGCTCCAAAAATCGTGTCACTAGCTGATAATGTGTTTTGAGTTACTCAATCTCAACTATGGTTAATTACTGACCATAACTTGGATAACTTGGGGGCGCTAACTATTTTGATATGGAAGGAAAAGAGATATGTCTTTTGAATATCCGCAGGATTTTAGATACCTGGATACTCATGAATACGTGCGGCTAGATGGTGAAATTGGCACTATTGGCATCACTGAATTTGCTGTAGACCAAATGGGTGATGTAGTCTTTTTGGAACTACCAGACATTGGTGACCTGCTGACGAAGGGAGAAACTTTTGGCACTATTGAATCTGTGAAAGCTGTTGAAGACCTGAATTCACCAGTCACCGGCACAGTCATAGAACGCAATGAAGCTTTAATTGATTCTCCTGAAGAAGTGTCAGATGACCCCTATGGGGAAGCCTGGTTCTTAAAAGTACGTGTCAATGATGCCGATGAAGTCCTGGATGCTTTGACAGCCGATGAGTATCGCGCTTTGGTAGAAGGCGAGTAAGAATATTGAGTGAAAAGTCAGAGTTATTTTGACTTTTCACTAAATTACAGCATATTTCATTTGAGTGAAGTACACTAGGGCGGGCAAGATGCCCACCCCACAAGAGTTTTAACATAAAACGGGTCAAACCATGTCGTTCACAAATTAGCCATGAAATCTAGATGAATTAATCCCTAACTCCCACTTGTGAGGAGTATTTGTTGCAAAATATTAAATAGTTACGTTTGGAGTTCACTTGTGGTAAATTACGCCCCTATTACTAAATCAAGCCATCAACCAATGGTGAGTCAAAAGAGTCAGAAGTCAAGTAGTTTCGCAAAACGACACATTGGCCCTGATTCTGCTGACATCCAGCAAATGCTTGAGGTTTTGGGTTTACAAAATCTGGACTCCCTCATTGACAAAACAGTACCGCAGGGTATTCGGCTGCAAAATACGCTGAAGTTACCAGCAGCGCAAAGTGAGTATGCCGCACTGGCTAAGTTAAAACAAATTGCTGCTAAAAATCAGGTGTGCCGTTCATATATCGGTACGGGATATTACGACTGCATCACCCCTCCGGTAATTCAGCGCAATATTCTGGAAAACCCTGGTTGGTATACAGCCTATACTCCCTATCAGCCAGAAATTGCCCAAGGGCGACTGGAAGCGCTGCTAAATTTCCAGACGATGATTATCGACCTGACAGGGTTGGAAATTGCTAATGCTTCCTTGTTGGATGAAGCGACAGCGGCCGCAGAAGCCATGAGTCTCAGTTATGGTGTTTGCAAAAGTCAGGCAAATGCTTATTTTGTCTCTGATGAGTGTCATCCCCAAACTATCGATGTCTTAAAAACTAGGGCTAAACCCTTGGGGATTAAGATTATTATCGGCGATCATCAGACATTTGATTTTGCTGAACCGATTTTTGGGGCTGTTCTGCAATATCCCGCCAGTGATGGCACGATTTACGACTACCGCGCTTTTATTGAAAAAGCCCATGCTGAGGGTGCATTGGTGACGGTAGCAGCAGACCCTTTAAGTTTAACTTTACTTACACCACCTGGAGAATTTGGGGCTGATATTGCTGTGGGTAGTACCCAGCGCTTTGGTATTCCCTTGGGGTTTGGGGGACCTCATGCGGCTTACTTCGCTACGAAAGAACAGTATAAACGGCAGGTTCCAGGGCGAATCGTAGGAGTATCAAAGGATACTCAAGGCAAATCGGCTTTACGTCTGGCTTTGCAAACCCGTGAACAGCACATCCGCCGGGAAAAAGCCACGAGTAATATCTGTACTGCACAGGTGTTATTGGCAGTAATGGCTAGTATGTACGCTGTATATCATGGTGCAGATGGTATTAGAAATATTGCTGAGAATATTCACCAGTTAACTGTAACTTTGGCCGCAGGATTAAAACGACTGGGTTACAGTATTAGTTCGGAACATTTCTTTGATACCCTGCGAGTGGATTTAGGTACACACTCTGCTGAAAGTATTTTAGAAGCTTGTCAAGAGCGAAATATTAATCTGCGGGTTTTTGATGCCACATCTGTGGGCATTTCTTTAGACGAAACCACTACACCAGAAGATTTAATCAACCTCTGGCAAATTTTCGCGCTTACAGATCATCTCCCTTTTACCATAGAAGAGTTAACTTCTTCTCCCTCTTCTCATGTACCTTTACCCCGTACCAGTACCTATCTAACTCATCCTGTATTCAATCGCTATCACTCAGAAACTGAGTTGTTGCGTTATCTGCATCAGCTAGAAACGAAGGATTTATCTTTAACTACATCGATGATTCCTTTGGGTTCATGCACAATGAAGTTGAATGCAACGGCGGAGATGATTCCGGTTTCTTGGGAGGAATTTGGCAAGATTCATCCGTTTGCGCCACCATCGCAAACACGGGGTTATCAAATTCTGTTCCAACAACTTGAGGCTTGGTTGGCTGAAATTACGGGATTTGCGGGAGTTTCTCTACAACCTAATGCTGGTTCTCAAGGGGAATACGCCGGACTGTTAGTGATTCATCAATATCATGAAAGTCGTGGGGAAGGACATCGGAATATCTGTTTAATTCCTTCGTCAGCACATGGAACTAACCCAGCTAGTGCGGTGATGTGTGGTATGAAGGTGGTTGCAGTTGCTTGTGATGCAGATGGCAATATTGACCTGGATGACTTGAAGGCGAAGGCGGAAAAGCACAGTCAGCAATTAGCGGCTTTAATGGTGACTTATCCTTCAACTCACGGTGTGTTTGAGGAAGGTATTCAGGAAATCTGCGCTGTTGTGCATGGTCACGGTGGACAAGTTTATATGGATGGGGCGAATATGAATGCCCAAGTGGGTATTTGCCGTCCTGGTGATATTGGCGCAGATGTCTGTCATTTAAATCTGCATAAAACTTTTTGCATTCCTCATGGTGGCGGTGGCCCTGGGATGGGGCCGATTGGTGTGGCTGACCATCTTGTACCGTTCCTTCCTGGACATCCTGTTGTACCGACAAATCAGCATTCTCAAATTGGGGCGATCGCAGCTGCGCCTTGGGGTAGTGCTAGTATTTTAGTGATTTCCTGGATGTATATTGCCATGATGGGCGCTGAGGGTTTGACTCATGCAACTAAGGTGGCAATTCTTAATGCTAATTACATCGCCCACAGACTCAGTGATTACTATCCGGTGCTGTATAAGGGGAAAAATGATTTAGTTGCCCATGAGTGTATTTTAGATTTGCGATCGCTCAAAAAATCTGCGAGTATCGAAATCGATGATATTGCCAAGCGGCTGATAGATTATGGTTTCCATGCGCCCACTGTCTCTTGGCCTGTGGCGGGTACGATTATGGTGGAACCGACGGAAAGCGAGTCGAAGGAGGAGTTAGACCGTTTCTGTGAGGCTTTGATTGCTATTCGTGGGGAAATCTCGGCTATTGAATCTGGGAAGATGGATATTCACGATAATCTTTTGAAGAATGCACCCCATACTGCCGAAAGTTTGATTACGGGTGAGTGGAATCATGGCTATTCTCGTGAACAAGCCGCCTATCCTGCACCTTGGACGCGTGAACATAAGTTCTGGCCGAATGTGGGGAGAATTGATGCGGCTTTTGGCGATCGCAATTTTGTTTGTTCTTGTCTGCCGATGGAGGCTTATAACTAGGCTTTGCTGATTTAATTAAGAAATTTACCCCTAACCCCTCTCTTTGTCAAGGCGAGGGGTGTTTTTTAATTTTTATCACGCAGAGGCGCAGAGACGCAGAGGAGGAGGAAGAGATGAGGCTAAATTTTGGGAATTCTCTCTAATTCTGTTTTGATGGGTAGGGGTTGATAGCCTAATGCAAAGGCTTTGGTACTATCTAAGGATACATCGGCGGGTCTTGGTGCTGCCATTTTTATGTCTTGCTGTTGGCAACTTTTGAGTCCGGTTTCTGGGAGTTGAAATACTTCTATTAGTAGCTTGCCGAAATCGTAGCGCGAAATTCGCTCTTTTCCACCCAGGTGAATGTATCCGTTGATTTTTTCTAATGCTAATAAAATTCCTTTGGCGGCTGTGATTCCACTGGCTGGGGTGCGAAATTCATCTGTGAATAATTTTAATTCTTTGCCCTCTTTTAAGGTTTGAATAAATGGTTGGATGAAGCTTTTGGCTGTTGGTGTTTCTCTGCCAAACATTAAGGGCATTCGACATATTGCTGTCATGGGATATCGTTCTAACATTCCTGTTTCTGCCATGACTTTTTGTTCGCCGTAAAGGTTGACAGGAGACACAGAATCTGTTTCTTTATAGGGTGCATTTAAACCATCAAAAACTAGGTCTGTTGATGTGAAGGCGCAAGGGATGGCATAATCTGCACAAAGTCCGGCAATATTACAGGATGCTGTTACATTAATTTTCTCTGTTTCTTGGGGATGGGTTTGACAATAGTTCGGTTGCGAGCGCGCGGCTGTATGTATTACTGCATTGGGACTGATATCATTGAAGAGGCGCTTGATTTCTGCAAAATTTGTTAAGTTAACTGGCAGAATTTTGATTCCTGGTAGGTCTATAAATTGACTGCAATAAGTACCATAAACTTCCCATTCTTGTTTTGCTAGTTGGCAAAGATGCCACCCTAAGAAACCACTGGCTCCGGTGATTAAGATTTTTTTCATTAGTGGAGTATGATGCACTCTACAATGATTATTGAATTATTTTTTTAAACTGTTCATGATTACGCACTTTATCAAAATCTGGGTCAGTTTTTGCTAACTCTTCATACTTGCCAGGAAGCAGTTCTATGGCTTTTTGCAGATTCTCAATTGCTAAATCAATGTTTTCTTGTAAGGCATAAGCACAAGCTATATTGTAATAGGCTTGATGCTTGTTGGGCTGAATCGCGATCGCCTGATTATAAGATACCATAGCTTCTGGGTATTTTTGCATTTTTGTCAGGACAATTCCACGGTTAATCCAGGCTTCATGTTTCTTTGGCTGGAGAGCGATCGCCTTATCGTATGATGCTAGTGCTTCTAGATGTTTTTTCAATGCTGTTAAAGCATTACCCCGATTATACCAAGCTTCATCTTTTTCGGGTTGCAGTGCGATCGCTTGATCATAAGACTCTAATGCTTCTTGGTACTGCTGCAATGATATCAGCGCATTGCCACGATTTATCCAAGTGTCAGGACTCTTCGGTTGGACAGCGATCGCCTTGTCATATACTTTAACAGCATCTTGGTAGCGTTGCGTGTCTAGTAAACTATTAGCTTGATGAAATAAATTTTGCCCTTTTTGGGTAGCCTTAGCTTCTGTAAGTAGCTGGGCAACATTAATTTCTTGTACTACTTGCGTAGCATATTTCGTTGATGTTCCTGTCCCATCACCACAGCCAAATGTGAATAAACTAATAACACTAGAGGCAATTAAGCAACGCCAGAAAACCATGCTATACCTACACAATTCATAAAACAATGTTCAAACTTCTTGAAGTTTTATAATATTATCAAAAAACTTGGGATATTTTAATTAATTTTTTCTGATCAGGTAAATTAACTCTGTTCATTTTGGGACGTTTTTCTCACAAGTAGGCGATCACAATCATGATAATAGGGAGTATAACCATAGTAAAAACCGTGGAAAATTTGTTGTAAATATTACACTTTTGATACAGCATTCTTCTCCCTATAGCGACGCGATTCATAGCGTCTGAGATGCTGAGATTCATCGCGTATATACATCAGTGATAACTTGCGGGGCGTAGGCATAGAATTAATTAACCACAGATAATTTTGTACATCTTAAAATCTATAAACCATTAACTACGAGTCCGGAATTTATATAAAACAAATCTCAACCTGTTGGGTCAAAATAGTAAGCATGACAACTGAATCTAACACCCCCCATCCACCAAATCCAGAACCTTTACCAGCAGACGATTTTGATAGTGGTACAGAAGAAAATCACTTAACCCCAGAAGCACTAGTCGCGCAAGAATCCTTAGCGAAAATTGCCTCTTTGCAATCTCCGCAAAATAGAGATGCTTTGCAACAAGCCCGTTCCCAAATCAAGCAATACACTATTAGTCAATTTACAGTCAAGCCGAGGGCATTACTATTGACTGTAGTCGCGATCGCTATTACTTTTGTCGGACTTGTTACCAATACCTGGATCATCGGCATCTTGGGAACAGTGATCACTTTAGTATTATCTCTGGCGATGTTACTACCTTGGTGGCAATATGTGGTAAAAAAGTGGTTTTTGTCCCAAGATAGAACCCTATTTGTCGCCTTTTTCGGTTTATTAGTCGGGATAATCGGCTTATTTCAGTTTACTGGTTTAGGCGATCGCTTGCAGATGTGGATCAAGCAAATTGGCTGGGAAGCTTCTGGTACTTTAGCAGAATGGTTTGGAGCTTTGGGGCAAATTTCCATTGCGATTGTTGCCGTTTATGTCGCCTGGCGACAATATGTTATTTCCAAAGACTTGACAATTCAACAAAATCTACTCACAGTTCAGCAAAATATTATTACCCAGCAGCAAACCATAGATTCCTATTTCCAAGGTGTCTCAGATTTGGTATTAGATGAAGAAGGATTATTAGAAGATTGGCCGCAAGAACGAGCGATTGCAGAAGGACGGACAGCCGCGATATTTAGTAGTGTAGATGGCAGTGGGAAAGCGAAAATTATTCGTTTTCTCTCCCGTTCTAAATTGTTGACTCCCTTAAAGCGCGATCGCCGCTTAGGTAGAGCCATTCTCGACGGTATGGGGGGTTACGAGGAAGACCGCCTAGAAGGTGTACGCGTCATCGACTTAGGCGTGATGTTAGCCGCAGCAGACCTTTCTAGTAACGATTTACGTTGGACTGACCTGAGTGAAGCTAATCTAGTTCGCGGTAATCTCAGCAATTGTGATTTAGTCAAATCTAATCTCGCCCGCACCATTTTATATAGTGCTAATCTCAGTGGTGCTGATTTAAATGGCACTCGTTTTTTCTATGGTTCAGTCGCAACAGCATCACCCCGCAGTCGCAACGAGTCACCAAACTACGAAACTGGCGAACACACTGGCGCTGTGGTGGAAAATGCCGATTTCACCAATGTGCAGCGTCTACCTGAGATGACTCGTCACTACTGTTGTGCTTGGGGTGGGGAAAAAACTAGAGCCACGATTCCCGGTGGTTGCGAAGGCATTGAAAATAAGTTAGGACGGTAGAAAGAGGTAGGGGGGAAGAGGCAGGGGTGCAGGGGGCAGGGGGCAGGGGGGGAGAGGCAGACGGAACTTGTACCCCGCCCCAGTTGCATGAAAAATCTCTACATTCTTTGTCAGTAGTTATCCACTGATAACTGATAACTGATAACTGATAACTGAACTTAAGCTAAGGTGAGAATTTCTACGCCTGTTTCTGTGACAGCTAAAGTATGTTCACATTGAGCTGACAATTGGCGATCGCGAGTTACAGCAGTCCAACCATCAGCCAGAACCTCAACTTCCCAAGTCCCGATATTAATCATCGGTTCAATCGTGAAAACCATTCCTGGTCTGAGTCGTTTGCCTTTGCCCCGTGTACCATAATGGGGAATATCGGGTGAAGTGTGGAAAATATTGCTGATACCGTGTCCTACAAAGTCACGCACCACAGAAAAACCCTGTGCTTCGGCATACTCTTGAATGGCTGCACCAATATCGCCAATTTTTGCTCCCGGCTTAACTTCCGCAATCCCCAAACGGCGACATTCTTCGGTGACTTCTACCAGCTTCTGCGCTTTCGGGGAAGGAGTACCAACTAAAAATGTCTTGGATGTATCGCCGTGGTAGCCATCAACAATCAATGTCACATCGATATTAATAATGTCCCCATCTTTGAGAATCTGTCTGGCGTTAGGAATACCATGACAGACTACCTCATTCACACTGGTACAAATTGACTTGGGGTAACCTTTATAACCCAGCGGTGCGCTTTTAGCTCCGTGAGCTTGCGTCCAACGTTCAGCTTCATCATTCAGTTGGAGTGTGGTCACTCCCGGCTTGACCATTGGTTCTAGGTGCTGTAAAAGCTGCCCCGCCAAGCGTCCTACTTGACGCATTTTGTCGAGTTCTCGTGTAGATAAAATTACAATTGGTTCGGTTTTCATAAACTTTCGGCGGCAGAATCTCTCATAAATATAGTTAAACCTGTCTGTGCAGCTCTTTGGACAGCATCAGCCACCTTGAGGGTATATAAACTTGCCTCTGGGGTGACATACAAAGGAGTACCGTCAAAAAGATGATCTAATACCATAGTTGTATCTTTAGCAAAGGAACCCCGACGAGTACCAACCTCTATAGGTGTTGTTTCCCCTGACTGAATCAAAATTCCGGCGTTGCTGTCAAAAATTAGACCACCGTTTTCGCCGTGAACTTCAAATTTACGTTCTGCTTGCCAGAGGGTTTCGCCTTTGCCATAAACCACTTGTGCTAAAAGTCCACTTTCAAAGCACAGTTGACTATTACAGAAACAAGTTTGATAGTAATCCTCTTCTATTTCCCAATATCTTTGATGACAGTTAACTGTAAAAACTTTACCAAATAAATCGGTAAGACGATGTAATCGCGACAGCGCCCCCATTAAAGGAAAACCAAAAAGCTCATGATTATAAGTCCATCTCCGGGGTGCAGGATGCTGGGGATTGATGGTGCTGTAGCGAACATAAAAAATATCACCGACTTTTTCTATGTTCTCTTTCAAGGCTTGATGTAAGCCACCCAAAAGTTCGATGTGTTCGACGTGTAACAGTTTATTTTGGGCTTTGGCTAAGGCGATTAATTCCTCAGCTTCTGTGACATCTAGAGACAAGGGATATTCCACAATTACGTGTTTACCTTGTGAAAGTGCGGCACGCGCGATCGCACCATGATCGCGGTTAATTGTGGAAATCACCACCAAATCAATATCTTCGCGCTCTACTAATTTTTCCCAAGAAGTCAACGCTTCTGTCTGGTATTCTTTAGCAAAGGTTGCCGTCTTTTCTGGCTGATGACCTGCGATCGCGACTAAATTTGTGCGTTCATCACCCACGAAAGCCTCCGCCCGTAGTTTTGCCGCATATCCAGTACCAACCAAGCCTACACGCACTTTTGCTGTTTCCAACGCTGCCCCTGAATTATACATGATCCTCACCAGTTCCGTTTTTGACATTCTACGCCTAGAATAGGCGAAATTCTGGGTTTATGTGTCATTTATTAGTGGGATATTCACGCCCCCTCTTTCCTGCTCTATTTGTCCCACAACTACCAGCTTATATCGTACCTATTCAGGATAAGGTATAATATTTATACTCGTGGTATTTGATATATAAAATAAACTTATGATTATTTCCTAACTAAACTTCATTACTAATCGGGGTCGATTTCCAGTTAAAACCTTGAATTTTTCCCGTAGTATCAGAATTGAAGCAAATTGAAACTAGCGGCTAGTCTCATAAAGAAAGCCCTATGCTTTGCTTCAGGATAACTTATAATGCCGTTTGAACAAGAGAGGATTACTTAATGGCTACTTTCAAAGTCACTTTAATTAACGAAGCCGAAGGCTTGAATCAAGTTATTGATTGTGAAGACGATACCTATATTCTTGATGCCGCAGAAGAAGCTGGTCTTGACTTGCCCTTCTCTTGCCGTGCTGGTGCTTGCTCAACCTGTGCCGGTAAAATCAAGGCAGGTACTGTTGACCAGTCTGACCAATCATTCTTAGACGACGACCAGATTGAAGGCGGATATGTCCTCACCTGTGTTGCTTACCCAACTTCTGACTGTACAATCGAAACTCACAAAGAAGAAGAACTCTACTAAGAGTTTCCGGTCTGAATCAAAAACCTCTTTCTGGCAAGAGTTAATACTGATGTAGCAGGGGTGTAAAGCCTTGCACTCCAGCAGGAGTTAGAAAAACCGGGTTTTTGTCCCTGGGAAGACCAAATTTTCCCCGTGCCAATTTGCAAAAACCCGGTTTCTAAATTTAATTTTAAAACTTGATCTCGTTGCTGAGACTTTTGATTTGAGTATCGGGATAATAAAATTGCAGAATTTGGGAATTTGACCAACCTAATTTAGCTAAATTCTGAGCGCCAGTTTGACTTAAACCCACTCCATGCCCAAATCCACCACCAATAAAAGCGTATCCCCACAAATCGGGTGTGCCTTTGTTGAGAGCTTCTATATAAAACAACGTACTTCTAGGCGCTGCAAAGGCGCTGCGAATTTCGTCTTTCTCTAGAGTAAAAGTGCCGATATCTGTCTTCACTGCCAATTCCAGAATTCGGCCACTGTGACTCCGCTTGACTACAGACATAGCCTCAACGGTGTTAAATTTGGCATAGGGGCTATTTTTGATTTCTAGAAATCTTTGTAACAGCTGGTTAATATCATCAATGGGAGTTTCCCGGTTCCAACGAAAGGTATTCCAGGCACTTTCATTAAATCCGTCTCGCTGATTGATAAACTTGCGAAAGTTGGTTTCATCAGCTAAACTTTTTTCTGATAAATCCCAAAAGTTAGTAGCAGCGTCTACTACAGGACGTAAATAGGGACGATCTTCACCATTCCAAACGTCACTAAAGTAGGCAGTCACGCCGCCAGTGGTGGAAGAATAGAGGGCATCCACTAGCTGATTATCATAAGTTAAAACCATTCCTCTGGTTGCAGCGATCGCTTTGTCGGTACTAGCCGCTGTGCCACTCAAGCCGTAATAAACTTGACAATGAGTATCAGCACACAACTCATAGTTATCTGTCACAAACCTCCGCAAATTCCTTAAAGCATAAGTCCGGGCGATAATTGTCTGGGCTTCCATAGCTGCGGCTGGTGCAGTTGTGCCAATTTCGTGCGGAACAACACCACGCAAATAGCTTTCTAGAGGGACTTCGTTAACTAAAGTATATGTCCCATAGGCATTGGGCTGTAAAGTCAGTCGTCCTGGATACAGACGATTATTTTCCAGCTTTTCGCCTCTTTTAACTCGAATTAAATTTTTATCTGTACTAATTTCTAAATGATTGGGGCTGTAACGGTTACCATTGACTTCCCAACTGACTCGCGGCACTTCTCGCAAAATCTGCGTATTGATATACGCCATGTCCTTTCCCGCAGCTTGTACGCCCTGAAATAGCAAGCGTCGCAGTAAGGGAGTATTGTAAACATCTCGTTTCGCCCAAACTTGCCAGCTGTCTGGTTGGGCTATTTCCACCTTGATTCCCTGAGAACGCCAATTTTCGGCACTGTCTTCCGCAGTTTCAAAGGTGCGGTATGTACCTAAAACCACCACCTCCTCTAGTTGAGGTTGAGGTAAAGCTTCCATGACGGTTTCTAACTTGACCGGGTTTTGAGTGACTAAGGTTTTTTTCTGATTATCTGCTGTAAATCTTAGCTGTAAGCGATCGCCTGGTGTGGGTTCGAGTTGCATCTGGATTTGAGGATTCTCGCCAAATCGCTGTACGATCCCAATTCTCAGTTCTACATCCTGATTTTTACTATCAACAGCTGAAGCACCTGTCAACCCCAACAAGCAAACTGTCGTCAGTACAGTATAGGAAAAACGCCAGAACGTAGATTTCATAGTAATCATCTGATTCTTACCAATTCAAAAATACTAACAATTGCTCAGATTTATATCTGTTTCAATCTATAAGTCTCGGCACTATGCTAGTTCACAAATTAACAGACACTTTGATTCACAGAAAAGTTTTAGAATTATCAAAATAAATAATTTTTGGTATGTTCAACAATAAGTCAAGAAAGCAAATCTTCACCTTTTGTATAGGTGAGAATGTCACAAGGATAACTTTCGCGTCAAAATAATCAAGGTATTCGTCCCACTTTTTGAACTGGCTGAAATATTTATGACTCCTCACGAAAGTGATGCAAAACCAGCTGCTACCTCATCGAAAGGATGGAGTAGTTGGCAAGAAAATCTGATTCTGATAGCGATCGCCTTATGTTTGGCCATCCTGATTAGAACATTTATCGCCGAACCCCGCTATATCCCATCAGACTCCATGCTACCTACCTTACACACAGGCGATCGCTTGGTGGTAGAAAAAGTCTCTTACCGTTTTCACCCTCCCGTAACTGGGGAGATTATCGTTTTTCAGCCTCCCGCAGAATTACAACGCCGGGGATATCCCGCAGACCAAGCCTTTATTAAACGAGTCATTGGTGTCCCTGGTAAAATACTCAACGTGACTAACGGTAAAGTTTACCTCGATGGTGAAGCTTTAGAAGAAGACTACATCGCCGAACCGCCAAATCAGCCATTTCCCGCCGTCCAAGTCCCAGAAGAGGAATTTTTTGTCATGGGAGATAACCGTAACGATAGTAACGATTCTCGCTACTGGGGGTTTTTACCGAGACAAAATATCATTGGTAGGGCAGCATTTCGCTTTTGGCCTCCTGATCGCATTGGCTTTATTTAGAGTCCAAGTCTCCCCTCTTCTTACTAAGGAGAGGGGTTGGGAGAGAGGTTGGTGTATTGTATCAAAAGCGTAGAAAATACATCAGCTGGGCGATCGCCTCACCCGGTAGATCCAACCGTCGCCCAAAATCGGCTAAGTTACGGTAACTCCCAGCTGATAGCCGATTTTGGACAACAGCTGCGGCTAGAGACACATCCATAAAAGGAATTTTAACTAATTGCTCAATTGTGGCGGTATTCGGGTTAACTAACTGAGTCGGATGATCTAAAGATTCGTTGTCATAGTAAATAAAATTGAGCAGAGGCTTTAATGGTTCTAATCGCTGAGTAGGCATAGCTAAAGCCGCCGCCACATCTTCAATACAGTAAAATTTAACACCAGAGAGGGAAAGTTCCACAAGCGATCGCGCTTGGTGAATTGACAAACCAGGTAGCCGTAACCAATCATCGACAGTCGCTTGATTAGCATCAATCCGCATCCCCAATTTGACCGCCAACTGAATTTCCTCCCCAGACTGTAATCGATAATAAGGGTCATTCAGAAGTTTGGCGCGGAGTTTTTGCAACTTGGGATTTAAAGGTAGCCAATTCATATTTTGTGCTTACATCAAGAAATTTGGTCTAGCAGCTGGCGGCGCTTTTGCTCAAATTCGTACTCAGAAATCAGTCCATCTTGGCGGAGAGTATCTAACTCACGCACAGCCTTCGCGATCGCTTCCACCTGATTCCCTGTTTGGGGTGAATTCTTAACTGCTGACTTACCCAAATTAAAATGACGGTCAAAAGCCGCTTCATCCTGCGCTAAATACCAAACTCCCTCAATTGCGCTTGCTACCTTGGGGATTGGTGTCCAGGAAAGCAGGACATACAACACACCCCACAAAGGTTGTCCCAAATAAAACTTATGTAACCCAGAAATTGTCAGCGTCCCGGATAAAGCTAAAATTGCCGCAATACTGCGACTTTTACGTTTAGTCAACATATTTCCCATTCACCTACCACTACCACAATTTCTACAATAAAACAGCAACTGCTGCAAAACACCGACACTTGGTGTTAATGCCCTGACTTTTGCTAAACAATTTAGAACGAGTGCTGGTAGTTCATCACTCATTTTCTTCAGGATATGCTAATTAGCAGGGATGTAGAGAGGTTATAGCAATTTTATGTGAGGCCGCATATCATCCTGAATTTCCTTAATTCATCCATCTTTATCTGCGTATCTGCGTCCATCTGTGTCCATCTGCGTTCGATTATTCTTGATATTTTATTCCATGCGGCTTCATATTAATTTAGTATTACAATCAATTTTTTAGGACAAATAATATCATAAATACCACCCCAAAAAAATTATAAAGTATACTTAAGAATTATGTCTGACAACTCATGTGTTTTACCAGGGCAGATATCAGCAGCCTCACCCAATTGTATAAATCCGTAATTTTCATAAAATGATATAGCTGCCAAATTATCATAATTGGTAAAAACCCAAAGTTCCTGGAATTGAAAACTTAGTGCATATTCCTTTAACTTATGGATCATTTTTGTTCCCCATCCTTGTCGGCGAAAGTGAGGACGCAAACCAAACCATCCCATCCACACAACATTAGCAGGACTATCAATTAGTTGATAAAGACCCATCACACCAATTGATTCTGTGGCTAACTTGGTAATATATACTTGCCAAAATGAAATTGATTGATCCCGCTGGCCAATACCACACCACTTCAACATAGATAAACTAAACTGATCTCCAAATTCTAATTCTTGTAAAAGCGGAATAAAATCAACAATATCTGTTGTTTGAATTATCTTCAAAGATTCAGGATTAAACATAAAAATCTCAGAAAAATATTTAAAAAAATATAAAGTTTCACCTAATTTGTTTGCGCTTTAGCGTTAAAGCGCTTTTGACTTCACAACGGTACTAAGAAACTGCGGAAAATACAACCCGAAAACCGCATATTCTTAAACCACCATCAGATTCATTCCAGCTACGGCTAGCACTGCGACAAAGTTCTGCACTAAAACTCCAAGAACCGCCACGTAATAGCCGCCGATAAAAATCGCCACCTTCTTCCCAAGCACTACCATCGGCAGGTGCGCCCCGATAATTATTATGCCAAGTATCAGCACACCACTCCCACACCAGCCCGTGCATATCATACAATCCAAAGGCGTTGGCAATCTCAAAACTGCCGACATCGGTTGTTTCTTTGCGGTATTTACTTTTAACGTCCATACCGTAAATGTCGCTACTACAATTAACTAAATCAGTAGTAATCATTTCGCCAAAGTGAAAGGATGTGGTAGTTCTGGCCCGACAAGCATATTCCCATTCTGATTCACTTGGTAAACGGTATTCACGTCCGGTTTTTTCTGAGAGTCTAGCGCAAAATTCTACAGCTTCGTACCAAGATACACTTTCTACGGGAAGATTAGCACCTTTAAACTTTGAGGGATGAGTATTTAAGGGTTGTTTGATTTGAGGTAAAGCGGCTACGGCTTTCCATTGAGCTTGAGTTATGGGATATTTACCCATAAAGAATGGTTTGAGAATCACTTCGTGTTGAGGACGTTCGTCAGCATCTCCTTCAAACTCTGGCGAACCCATCATGAAACTACCGCCAGGAATTGACACCATTTCTAGTGTTACGGCTGGACTCAAATTTTCCGCAAAAAATTTGGCTGTCATGTAATCGCGGTGAACTTCTCTCCCTGCTGTATCGACTGTAACCACCTCAAATTCAAAGGTGTCCAAGGGTGGTAATGGAGATATTACTTTATTTGGTAAAGGCGGTAATCTAATTAATACAGGTAAAGGAATTTCTCTAACTTTAGCTGCAACTGCCGATTTTTTGCATAACTTCAAATCGTTGATAACTTCTGTTGCTGTTTGATATCTTTCACTAGCTAAATGTTTTAATAATTTATTTAAAATTTGGCTTAATTCATCGCTGATAGTCAGACCTTTTTTTTGTAATTCTTCTTGCCATAACCAATTACCGTTCATGGCATCATAAAGAGGATCATTAATCTCTCCATAAGTATTTTGTAATGGTAAACATTGCGTTAATAGACGCACGCAAGTTACACCTAAAGCATATAAATCACTTCCATGACAAGGAAATCCCGCCATTTGTTCAGATGGCGCATAACCAATGGTATAAATAACCGTAGCTTGTCTAGCTAAAGTTGTTTGTGTTACCTGTTTAGCACCACCGAAGTCAATTAATACTGGTTTACCATCACTGTCACGGCGAATAATATTTTCTGGTTTGATATCTCGATGAATAACATTAGCAGCATGAATAAATTGGAGAATTGGCAATAAATCAGTTAAAAGTTGATAAATTTGCTCTTCAGTAAAAGCTTGTTTCTGAACTTCTTGTAACAGAGTTTGCCCTTCGATAAATTCTTGGATAAGATACAAGCTAGAACCTTGTTCAAAATAAGCCAATAATCTGGGTATTTGTGTATGATTTTCTCCCAGTTCGTATAATCGAAAAGCCTCTTCTCTGAAAAATTCGGCGGCTTTGTTGCGTTGAATTGTGCCTTGAACCTGAGGAAAAAATTGTTTGATCACACAAGGCGCATTCAGTCTATCTGCATCTTCAGTTGCATAAGTTCGGCTAAATCCACCTTCACCTAAAAGCCTCAATACGCGATAGCGATTTCTTAAGAATTTACCAAAGTTGCTTTGTCCGCAACTCATGCAAAATCTATTGCCTTCAGGGTTGAATGGATTCGAGCAATTGGGATTTTGGCAAATTTGCATAATGAGGAGGAAATAGCATCTTATCCAAACTTAGCCCCAATAATATCAAATTCAGAATACATATATAGACAAATAAACCTGAACAAATTAGCACCTGCATATATACTTCTCAGGGAAATACAAATGCAAAAATTTAATTTATTTTTTTTGTTCTGGGTACTCTTTAAATACGAGGACTTCTGAGATTATATATTTTGATCACAAAGAAAATAATATTGTAAAAGTCTTGAATTTGTCAAGGGTATTGACCTATTGTTAATTTGGCACATTTTCCAGGTTATTTTTTGTTATCAAAAGCACGAATTAATTCCGCTACAAAGGCGAAAATTGCCGAGACTGTAATTAAGAGAACACTCAGAGCATTCATATCAGGCTGCACTCCTATTCTAATTCGACTAAAAATTTCTATTGGTAGGGTGTTAGAACCGCTACCTGATGTAAAACTGGCAATGAGAAAGTCATCTAAACTTAATACAAAAGCTAGCAGACAGCCAGCAATAATACCAGGCATTAATTGAGGTAGTAATACTTTCATAAATGCTTGTATTGGTGTAGCGCCTAAATCTAGCGCTGCTTCTTCTAAGTGAGGATCTAAATTTGTCAGTCTGGAAGAAACTACAACTGCGATATAAGCGAGGCAAAATACTATATGAGCGGCAATAATTGTCCACAAACTCAAGGGGATGGCAAAGGCTGCGAGAAAAACTAAAGTCGCTACAGCGATCGCGATATCTGGAATAATTAACGGGAGGTAAGAAATACCACGATACACATTCTTACCCAAAAACTGATAACGTGCCAATCCTACAGCCATCAAGGTTCCCAACACCGCCGAAATACCCACTGCACAAAAGGCAACTATCAAACTATTTTTCACAGCCGATAAAATTCGCTCGTCGCTGAATAATTTGTAGTACCAATCGAGAGTGAATCCTTGCCAAGTTGCACTGTAGGGTGACTGGTTGAAGCTATAAAAGCCTAGCACCAATATAGGCAAATACATGAATACAGATAAAATTACTGTGAAAACCGCCTGCCAGGAGACACGCGGTTTTTTTGATGGAGAAATATGCACGTTTATAATATTTGTGATTTTTTATAACCGATGAACGTGTTCTATATAACATTAAAATTTTATTTCGTCAATACTGTTTGGGGAACTGGGCTGGCCGTGAGTGTAGCTAAACATGATTGGGGAAGTATGAAATACTCCTTCTTGAGAGGCATATACTTTATCTCCCTCTTGCTATGGGATGAGGCGAATCATCATAAATGGCTAGCAAAAACATCCCAAAAGCTTGTGTTAAAAAATTGAATTTTGCGGAAAAAATGCCAGATTCAAGAAACATTTTCGACAAAATCACAAAAATTAGATCGAGAAATATTTTATTTAAAAATAATCCAGTTTATTTCCTATCTAGAGCAATATTTCCCTACAAAGGTAGAAAGCAAATCTCGGATATGGATAATACAATTTGAATGAAACTGTTTATTAAATTGGTATTGAATTGGATTTCAAAGTGCTAATTATTTTTTTATAGGCACTTGGTGAAATAACCAATCAATATCTCGTTTTAAGCTTATTTTTTAGGAGTTTTATGATGCGAATCGCTCAGATTGCCCCATTATTCGAGAGAGTACCGCCTCCAGCATATGGGGGTATAGAGTTAGTTGTCGGACTACTAACTGATGAATTAGTTCGACGGGGACATGAAGTCACGCTATTTGCTTCAGGAGATTCTATTAGTTTGGCAAAGCTGGTATCAGTTCATCCCCGTGCCTTACGACTCGATCCAGATGTTAAGGAACATAACATATACGAAATGTTGCAACTAGGCTTTGTCTATGAACGAGCAGCAGAATTTGACATTATTCATTCCCATGTGTGCTGTGCGGCACTACCCTATGCGAATCTGATTAAAACACCCACGGTTCATACCTTGCATGGTATTTTTACCCCAGATAACGAAAAAATGTTTCAATATGCTAAACATCAACCTTTTGTGAGTATTTCCAATGCCCAGAGGGAACTCAGATTAGGGTTAAACTATGTATCAACGGTCTACAATGGCATTGATGTTAATAGTTATAAATTTCATCCCCAAGCAGATAATCCGCCATACTTAGCGTTTTTAGGGCGGTTATCTCCAGAGAAAGGCGCACATTTAGCGATCGCTATTGCTAAACAAACAGGTTATCATTTAAAAATTGCCGGGAAAGTAGATGTGGTTGACCGAGAATACTTTGAACAAGAAGTGAAGCCACATATCGATGGTCAGCAAATTGAGTATTTAGGTGAAGCGAACCATATTCAAAAAAATGCCCTGATGGGAGGTGCAGTCGCAACTCTTTTCCCCATTACTTGGCGTGAACCTTTTGGCTTAGTTATGGTAGAATCAATGGCAGCAGGTACGCCCGTGATTGCCATGAAATTAGGGTCTACTGTTGAGGTAATTAAACACGGAAAATCCGGCTTTCTTTGCAATAACGTTGCAGATTTTATTAGTGCTATTGATCAAGTAGCACGGTTAGACCGCTATGTTTGCCGGGAGTATGTCCAAAATTACTTTAGCCTCCAACACATGACCGATGGTTATGAGGCCGTATATCAGCAAATTATCCGAGAAAAATCTGCTAAAAATGCTCATATCCACGATGTGGTGAGTCTAGGTATGAGCAGCAATTCCTAGATGTTTCTTTGTCAGCAATATTTCTAGGTAATTGAGTATAGGTAATTGAAAGAACCCTTTACCAACTACCTAGAAATGGACAAGCAAATTATTTAAATTTGGCTCGAATTGTTTCTATTCTTTGACGATTAACACCTAAATCGCTTTGACCTAAGCGTGAAGCTGAACGCACCTGGATAACATTCGCCTGACGGTCTAGATAAAATTCTACATCATCAACAAATCCCATTAAGGCGCTTTTAAATTCGGCATATAAATAATCTTCTGTCTCAGTAATTATTTTTGTTCTTGGTAAGGATTCAATGATTTGTTTAAGATGAGTAATCGCTTCTTGGGGATTAGATGTAAAAGTCAGTGGTGAAATGATATGCTCTGGATCTGTGTCTTGACTAGAAACACAGTTCGGTGAATTGGGACAAGATGCTAATTTACCGTTATTCACACCTAAATTATTCGGACGTTTCCCTGCAAAAATCATAACGGGCTAATTTTATGTATAAAACTAATAATCACATTTCTACCAGACCAGTTCTAGTTCTAGCAACACAATTTTAAGGGCCAGAAAACACAGCTTGCTCTATATCTTCCCGGCTGAGAGAATACTTAAACGAGCGTTGCATTTCTTGGTCATTTTCCCCAGATTTGATATATCTGACTGTAATTTGCTCAACATCAAGCCACAGTTCAGCTTGCCAACTAGGTCGTTTTACACGCCAACAATGTAGCTCATTTTCATCTTGTTGACAGCCTTGCTCTTTTAACCACTTCTCAATTTGTGGTAGCGAATGACTATATAAAGGTGTATCGGGGGTAACCATATAAAATTACAAAAAACAACTCAAAATTCAATAATATTCACTTGTCCAGGGGTGGAGAATTGAGAAATTAGGCTAATTTGTGGTTGGGTAACTTGGGTTGGGATATTGCTTTCACCACGAATCACAGCAACAGCGATCGCTACTAATACACAACCTGCCAAAGTTAAGCCTAACACAAATAATACAAAGATTTCTCCGGCTGATAAGGGGCGATCGCTTGCGTCCAGATACATTGATTTTGAATAATCGTAGGGTTGACGCACCGGATGGTTTAAATCCGTGGGTGCTTGAATTACCCCAAAGCGAGAATAGCCAATTTTAGTATCATAACTTAAACGCTTTTCTGGACTGCTCAGAGTGGCGTAAGCTTCATTAATTTGCTGAAATTTCGTAGTCGCAACCGTAGCAGGTAATTCCGTCGTATCTGGGTGATACTGTTTACTCAACTCCCAATAAGCCCGACGGATATCAATCACCGAAGCTGAGGGATGCAGTCCTAGCAATCCGTAATATGTTGGATTCTTGCTGATTTGTCGCTTTGTCCCGTTTTCAGTCACGGCTTTGATTCACTTTGCTCAAATTCAGTTTTTTATATTTTAATTGTTTTATGAATATCCGCGCCGCAAAACTGCAAACTTTCAACCCCCAGATGAAGCAGGGGGTTTGAATCTAGTTTATATTTGTGCCATTCTCGCCAATTATTTATTTGATAAATCAGCAATCTGACGGCGCAATTCCTGGCGATCGCGATCAAAAGTAAAAGCCTGCTCCACCACAAACCAGTTACCACGATCCACAACTTGGGGATATAGTAACACTGCCGCCGGGATCTTATTGCTCGAAAATCTTATCTGCTTGATAATCTCAGTAGCTTGGGCTGCTGTAAAGTAATTGTGAGGAACCGCCTGAGCTAAGAAATCAAGTGGTTTAGCCCAGTTACTGTCCAAACCATTCATGAGTTGCTTAAAAGCAGCATCACTGATAACGGTTGTACTAGACTGAGGTGGTGTACTAACACGAGACTCACCGATGTCTGTGACAATAGAATTGAATACAGAATTAAAGTTAGCCGCAGACACACCTTTTGTTCCCGCAACCATGAGTACTGCTTCCGATAACCGAGGATTAATCCGGCGACAGTAGACGGTAGCAGTGATATCTCTTCCTTGAGCATTAATCGAGTTTTGTCTGGTATTTTGACGCACCAAACCAGAGCGTTTAACAGCAGTTTCGGCGCGGTTGAGACAAGTAGATAAATTACCATTCACCTCTAAAAACTCATAGAGGAGTTGCGGCGATGCTTGGGCGGGTAAACTCCATCCTACTATACCTAAACTGAGGAGCAGAGTACCCAGTCCACACTTGTTCAGGACTGGGTTAGTGGAAATTGGCCTAGTGCATATTCCCAGGACAAACCTCACCAAATCCCATTGCTTCTGGACTGACTTTTCTGTTTTCATTTTCATTGTGCAAAATATAGGTAACTTATGTTACCCAATTCTCTCAGCCAAGTCAGCCAAAAGCTGAATTAAAACGTGAAGGTTGTGCGAATTGTACCAATAACCACATCAGGATTATTACTGGTTTGGTTAGGAGCTACCAGCCAAATTACCCCAGGTGTAACTGAGATATGATCATTTAATTGATACTTGTAAAAAGCTTCCAGATGTAATGGTGTGGAACGATTGGGGATAATACTGATGACATCACTTGCACCACCCACGAATGGTCGCAGATTGGGAATGATCCCGGAACGAGTCGCATAAGGGGGAACACCGGCAATAATTCCTCCCAAATTACCTTCTTTACCTAAATCAGGAAATGCTAAGGCGATCGCATAACTGAAAACATCAGCACTTTCATTATCAGCCCCTGCGGATCTACCTTGTTGATTAGTATACATAAACCAACTATTCACGGCAAACTTGGGCGAAACTCGCCACAAACCAGCCACACCATAGGCATTAATGGCGCGTCGGGAATTATCTGAAATTAAACTGGGAGAATTTGCCGAAATCGTCCCCACATCATTCAGAAAAGTGGGTGTACCGGCGGCGTAGGCATTGACGTAGGTTAACCCAAAAGCTAAATTTGGTGTCGGTGCGATCGTTAACTGCGCCAAAGCTGAATAGCGACCATTAAATAAACCTCCGGCTGTAGTACCATTACTGCTACTGGGAGTTAAACTTTCTGGACTCCTCGCATTTGTCGCTAAATAGCCTAAACTCAAGTTAATCGCCGGACTCAATTCATAATTCAACCCCAAACCCGCACCCACTGAACCAATGCGGTAAATAGGGCTATATTGAGAAAAAGTAGACAGTGAACCAGAACCGCCATCGTCATCACCAACTGCACTAAACACATTTGGTAAATAGTCTACGTGTTCACCCCGATTCGCAAACACAGCCGCGCGTAATTTTTTACTTACTGGAAACTTATAGCTAATAGTCCCGATGTCTACATTACCCGCAGCATTCAGAGGAAAGTCGTGATTAAATGTTTGTGCGCCTTCGGGGCTGGTTTGTCTAGCGCCAAAGCTAGCTAATAAAGGATCTGCGCCATAGCGAAAACCACGAGGAGTTTGGGGGTGAGGAGTACTACCAGCTTGGAGTTTAATTTTTAGCTCATCTTGTCCAGTAAAACTACTGCGTAACTTGAGATGAACTCTATTAGCCAAGACAGCACTATTGCGAGTTACACCAACTCCAAAGGGGTCACTATCTCCAGTCAAAACATCAGTCAGAGCAAAAATAGCTTCACCCGAAAGCTTCGTAGTTGTAGAAAACTGCTGACTTTCTAAAACTGCGGTGCGGCTTTCTACAGCGTCAACTCGTCCCCGCAAAATAGCTAATTCAGCACTGAATTCCTCTTGTAGCCGTTGGAGAATGGTTAAATCTTCTGGCTGTACGACATCCAGAGTAGCTGTAGCAATTAGCTGATTAACTCGATCTAAACAAGCATTTAAACCAGCCGCAAACTCATAACGCGTCATAGCCCGATTTCCCCCAAATGTGCCATTGGGATATCCTGCTATACAGCCATAACGTTCTACTAAAGATTGTACAGCACTAAAAGCCCAATCTGTCTGTTGCACATCAGACAACTGAGATACAGAAGTGACTTGTGCAAAACCGTCATTCTCTCTAACTTCACCAGCCCAGACTAAGGGAGAAATGGCAACTATTGGCGCTGCTAAGAGCAAACCTGACAAAACTTTTAACATCACATCCTCACTTTTGGACACACCCTGATCTGATATGCTTTATACTGTCATTCAGATAATGATAACTATTATCATGATTTGGCAATGGTGTAAATACTAACGGCTTCTCTCCCCTCTCCTGACTAAGGCTACGGTGTACACACATCCTGAACCAAAGAGAGTTTCCAGTCTTAAAACAAGATTTAAGCGGAAATCTAGTTCCCCTCCTCGCTTGCGGGGAGGGGTTAGGGGTGGGGTTTTATGACACAAAAGAGAATTTCCCGACCTTAAAAATTCTTAAAGACACTGATAAACTAGCAAAAATGAAAAAAATTAACTCTGAAGATGCGGCTTGGTTTCGCGCTAAGACATTAAAAGAACGGATTGCAACGAGTTCAGAAAACTTGGTGTATGATACTGAATTGGGACAAAGACGACTGCAAAGATGGAAATCAGAATCAACCTTTGCCGATGAGGATTTATTTGCTCAAAAATTAGCCATAGACGGAATTACAGCCGCAGAATTTTGTCGAATCTTGGGACAAACTGTAACACCCATACCCCTAGCATGGGTAGAAGAAATTCAGCAAGCTTATGAAAATTTAGACACGCCAGATATCTCAAACCTGTTAGCTAATTCGAGTTTACGAACACATCCGAGTTTTGGATTTTTGAATGCCATTTCTCCCCTGTTAGCTCAGGGTATAATCAAACTGAAATCAGGTTTAAATAATATCTCAAATCTTCCTGATAATTTCAGTGATATTCATGATATCCTATTAGAAGGATTACCAGAAAAACTGCTGTTCATCCTCAATGCTACCTTAGTATTAGAGATGAATGTCGCCAGATTGCAGGGTTTGTTGACAGGTAATCATCCCCCAGAGCGTTTTGCCAGCTTTATACAACGGTTGCAAAATCCAGAAGTGCAATTAGCATTGTGGCAAGAATACCCAGTTTTAGCGAAACAAGTTTTAGAAGCAATTAATTTCTGGGTAGAAAATAGCTTAGAATTTATGCAGCATCTTTGTGATGACTGGCGAGATATTTGTGAAAAATTTCAGCCCCCAACTAACTCAGGTAAATTAGTCAAAGTTAAGCGGGGAGAAGGCGAAACCCATAATCATGGTAAGTCGGTGATTATCCTCACATTTGCTAATAATTGGCAGTTAGTTTATAAACCAAGAACATTAGCAGTAGATGACCATTTTCAAGAATTGCTGCTGTGGTTAAATCAAAAAGGCTTTGCACCAGCTTTTCGGACTTTACAAATACTCAACCGAGGTAATTATGGTTGGGTAGAGTTTGTTAATACTCAAGAATGCCATTCAGCAGATCAATTAGAAAAATTTTATCAGCGTCAAGGTGGTTATTTAGCTTTATTATATGCCTTAGAAGCCACAGATTTTCACTTTGAAAACTTGATTGCATCTGGAGAACATCCGGTTTTAATTGATTTAGAATCTTTATTTCATCCCCGCAATGAAATATCAATGACAGCCGCAGATACTCTGACGAGAGAAATGGTTGCAGATTCAGTATTGCGGGTTGGTTTATTACCGCAGGTAGCCTGGGGAAATACCCAAGGAGTTGGCATTGATTTGAGTGGTTTGGGGGGTGCTAAGGGACAGTTAACACCGGAGAAAGTCCGTAAATTGGTGCAGGTAGGGACAGATACCATGCGCTTTGAACGTCAACAGGGTGTAATTGCAACTAGTCAAAACCGTCCCCAATTCAATCAGCAGGAAGTAAAAGTACAAGAATATACAGATGCGATTATAGAGGGATTTACTGCTGTTTATGGGATTTTAGTCCAACATCGCCCAGAATTACTGAAGATTTTAGACAGGTTTGCAGCTGATGAAGTGCGGGTGGTGATGCGTGCGAGTCGAACCTATGCTTTATTATTGCGGGAAAGCTATCACCCAGATTTTTTGCGAGATGCCTTAGAGCGCGATCGCCTATTTGATAAACTGTGGATAGATGTGAAAAATCGTCCTCAACTGAGTCAAATCATTGCCGCAGAACATGAAGCACTGTGGAAAGGTGACATTCCCTTATTTACCACATCTCCCCATTCCTGTGATTTATATCATCGAGACACAGGCTTACACATACCCAACTTTTTCACCCAATCAGGAATAGAATTAGTCCATCAACGCTTGCATAAGTTCAGCGAAAAAGACTTACAAAAACAAACATGGTTTATTCAAGCCACCTTAGCTACCTTAGAAATGGCTAAAACTGGGGATAAACATCAAATTAAATTAAAAAAACCAAGCTCAGATATTACAGTTACAACCCCAGCTACACAAACCCAATTCTTAGCTACAGCTTGTAAGATTGGCGATCGCTTAGAACTATTAGCCCATAACAACGGTGAATATGTCAACTGGATGGGTATCAGCCTTACTCCCAGTCAGCAATGGACATTATCGCCCTTGAGTACAGACTTGTATGCAGGTATACCCGGAGTAGCCTTATTTTTAGCTTACTTGGGAGAAATTACCCAAAATCCTACCTATACAAACCTAGCCCAAGCAGCCATAAAAACCCTCAAACAACGCCTAGAGAGAAAGTCAGACTCCATTACCTTCATCGGTGGCTTTAGTGGTTGGGGAGGAATTATTTACACATATACCCACTTAGGAATATTATGGCGACAACCAGAATTAATCGCCGATGCGGTAAATTTAGTTGCAAAAATTCCCCCTTTAATTGCCCAAGACCAACAATTAGATATAATTTCTGGTGCTGCTGGTTGCATTGGTAGCTTACTCAGCTTATACGAAACTTCTCCCCATCAATTCATTCTCGATGTCGCCATTCAATGCGGTGAACACCTCCTTACCCAAGCCCAAACCACAAATAGGGGTATTGGTTGGAAAACTCCAGCCAGTGAAACTCAACCCCTGACAGGATTTTCTCACGGTGCAGCCGGCTTTGCTTGGGCGCTAGAGAAATTAGCCGCAATTAGCAAAAAACCAGAATTTGCAGCCGTAGCCACAGCCGCAATTAACTACGAACGCAGTCATTTTGACCCCACAACAGGCAACTGGTTAGATTTACGGCAAAACGAAGTAAAAAATAGTTTCATGACTGCATGGTGTCATGGTGCGCCGGGTATAGGCTTAGGACGCTTAGGCATTTGCGGAAAGACACCAGACGAAATCATGTCTCAAGAAATCACAACCGCCATCCAAACCACCATCAAACAAGGATTTGGCCATAACCATTGTCTGTGTCATGGAGACTTAGGAAACATTGACCTACTACTAATAGCAAATAAAAAATTAGAAAACCCAGAAATTGCCCAACAAATTGAAAAAATAGCCAGCAAAACCTTATCTGATATCCAACAAAACAACTACCGTTGTGGACTCCCACTAGGAATAGAAACCCCAAGTTTAATGGTAGGTTTAGCAGGTATCGGTTACGGACTCCTACGCCTTGCTTATCCCCAACTCATCCCCTCCATCCTCCTCCTAGAACCCCCAAAACAATCCTCTCCATCTCTGCGCCTCTGCGCCTCTGCGTGACACAAATGAAATACCCAATAATCCTACAACATAACAGAGAAGATTGTGGAGCCGCCTGTTTAGCCACCATCTCCAAATATTATGGACAACTATTCACCATCACCCGTGTCCGAGAAGCCGCAGGAACCGGACAATTAGGCACAACATTACTCAACCTCAAACAAGGGGCGCAGGTATTAGGCTTTAACGCCCGTGGAGTCAAAGCCCCTTTAGACTTAGTAGATAAACAACAAATACCCCTCCCGGCAATTATTCATTGGAAAGGAAATCATTGGACTGTTTTATATGGGCGCAAAGGTAAAGAATATATCTTAGCTGACCCTTTAGTCGGTGTACAAAGATTAACTAAACAAGCTTTATTAACTGGCTGGACTAATAGTGTGATGCTGCTATTAGAACCCCGTCCTGATTTTCTAGAACAACCAGATGATCGGGAAAATTTGGGAAGTTTCAAAAAACTAATTCAGCGTTTTTACAACTACCGCTATATACTGGCAGAAGCTTTATTATTAAACTCAGTCGTCGGTTTACTTTCCCTATTATCGCCCTTTCTGATTCAAATTCTCACAGACGATGTTTTAGTGCGAGGAGATACCCAATTACTCACAGGTATTGCATTGGGAATCTTAACTATGAGTTTAATTAGTAGCAGTTTGCGCTGGGTACAAGGTAACTTAGTCTCCCATTTTGCTCATCGTTTAGAATTAGATTTAGTCTTAGAATTTGCTCGCAATATTTTACGCTTACCTTTATCTTATTATGAATCTCGCCGCAGTGGTGAAGTCGTTAGTAGATTACGAGATATTCAAACCATTAATCAATTAATTTCGCAAGTTGGTGTCACTTTACCCAGTCAATTGTTAGTTGCGATCGCTTCTTTAATTGTGATGCTATTTTACAGCTTACAACTAACGATAGTATCAATCCTGATAGCTGTTTTTATGACCTTGGCAACTGTAGTTTCCTTTTCCAGGTTACAGCAAAAAATCCGCAAAGTTTTAGGTTTAGTTTCCGAAAATCAAGGAGTTTTAGTAGAAACCTTTAAAGGTGCATTAGTCATCAAAACCACCAATGCTGCACCAGAACTTTGGCAAGAATTTCAAACTCGCTACGGAAGACAATCAAACTTAATGTTTCGCACCGTGCAGATTGTTTTAACTAACACCATTTTTTCCAATTGGGTAGCCACTGCTGGGGGAATTATTTTACTGTGGTATGGTAGTATCTTAGTAATTAATCGAGAAATTTCCATCGGTCAATTATTAGCCTTTAATAGTTTAAATACCAATATTCTCGCCTTAGTAAATACCTGCGTCGGCTTCCTGACAGAATTTACTCGCGCCCAAGCTGCCACAGCCAGGTTAAATGAAGTCATTAACTCAACACCCGAATTTTCGGAAGTTACTCAAAAACCAGTTGTCAATATTCCAGACAATGCGGATATTTGTTGTGAAAACCTGAATTTTTATCATGCTGGTAGAGTCAATCTCTTAAAAGACTTTTCCCTAAATTTACCAGGAGGAAAAGTCATTGCTATTATCGGTAAATCTGGATGTGGTAAAAGCACCCTCGCGAAATTAATTGCTAGCTTATATAATCCCCAGTCAGGTAATATTCGTATTCATAAATATAACCTTTCCGATATTGATCCTAGTTGCTTACGACAACAAATAGTATTAATTCCCCAAGATGCACATTTTTGGAGTCGTTCTATTTTAGATAACTTATCTCTGGGTTCTCCCCATATTAGCTTCGAGGAAATAGTTACAGCTTGTCAAGTTGCAGATGCAGACAACTTCATTAGTAAATTACCAGAAAAATATCAAACCATTTTAGGAGAATTTGGGGCGAACCTTTCCGGGGGACAAAAACAAAGACTAGCCATAGCTAGAGGAATTGTCACAAACCCTCCCATTTTGATTTTAGACGAATCTACCGCAGGATTAGATCCCGTGAGTGAAAGTTTAGTATTAGAACAATTACTAGCTTATCGTCAGCATAAAACCACCATTTTAATTAGTCATCGTCCCAGAGTAATTAAACGTGCCGATTGGATTGTATTCTTAGAAAATGGACAGCTAAAACTACAAGGTACACCCTCAGAACTACTGAATATTCCAGGGGAACATTTAGACTTTTTAATTCCTTAGAAAAACCCATTAAATTCCCCCATCTCCTTAGTAAGGCTACGGTGTATACACATCCTGATCCTGAAAGGGTTTCCAGTCCTAAAAATAAGATTTAACCGGATATCCAGTTCCCCTCCTCGCTTGCGGGGAGGGGCTAGGGGTGGGGTCTTATGGCAGAAAAAAACAATTCCCGACTTGTGTGTACACGGTAGCCTTACTAAGGAGATGGGTTGGGGGTGAGGTTCTATATTTTATTAAAACCATACTGTAAATCCTCCCAGCTATCCCTTGACTTTACGTATGAGAATGATTATTATTTTGAAATTGATGCTAAGTCATCGATAATACTTGGAAAACTGCGACTTCTAGGGAATATTCCCATCAAGACGCAGAAAATCTTAGTGAACACTTTTACTCCAAAGAGGTAAATTATGTCTAATATAGATATCATTCGCGCTTGGAAAGACGAAGAATATCGCCACAGCTTAAGTGCTGAACAACAGGAACAGCTACCAGCAAATCCCGCTGGCTTAATTGAACTGAATGATGAAGATATGTCATCTGTTTCTGGTGGTTCATCACTACATACAGGTTGTGGTAATCCTTTACATACACCAGTTTTCTCTTGTGAAACAAAAGAGTTAATTAGCTAATTTGATTTAGCATTCCCAAAATTAGATTTCCCGATTCAAAAAATCGGGGGTCTAAACATAATTGTAAAAATGACTAACACAATTCCCAACTTTCTCCCGACTGCAAAATCTGATGAATACTTACCCAGTATTGGTATTTGGACAAGATTAGGAGGATTATTTCTAGTTAGTTTTGTCGGTGCTGCTATCATAATTGCAGCCTTGACAAAATATCAGCAAACAGTAAAAGCATCTGCGAATGTTCGTCCCACTGGTGAAGTGCGAATAGTCCAAGCTGCGACAGCAGGAACTGTTAAAGAAATCTCTGTTCAGGAAAATCAGGTAGTACAACAGGGTGATGTTTTAGCAATTCTCGACGATACGCAATTGCAAACTCAAACCAGTCAATTGCAAGGAAATATTCAAAAATATCAATTACAACTTGCACAATTAGATGCTCAAATTCAGACTTTAAATCGGCAAATCGCCACAGAATCAGAACGCAATCAACGTATTATTAACTCAGCTTTAGCTGAACTTGAACGCACACAACGAGATTATCAAGATAGAAAAGTAGCTGTTAATAGTGAATGGGAAGAAGCCCAAGCTAATATCAAAATTGCCGAAAATGAATTGCTGCAAGTTAAATCAGATTCAAAGTCAATTCAGGCTAACTTAGCCAGTGCAGAAGCTGCGTTAAAAGCCGCAATTATTAAACGTTCGCGTTATGAAGACATAGCCAAATCTGGTTCAATTTCTCAAAATCAATTAGAAGAAGTTCAACTAGCTGCAACTCAACAAGCACAACTTGTAGAATCACAAAAAGCTACCTTAGAAAGTCAAAAACAAGTTATTCGACAAAAAGAACAAGCTTTAACATCTGCAATAGCTAGAAGTAAAAAAGCTGATTCATCTCTTAGTCCTAGTAATGCAGTCATTACAATTGCTGAAGAAAAAGTAGCGACTGAACGGGCTAATGGAGAAACCAATTTAGCTCGATTACAGCAAGAAAGAGAAAGTTTAATACAACGCCAAATTGAACTTCAAGACCAAATAAATAATACAAAAAAAGAAGTCCAACAAGTTTTGAAACAGGTAGAAAAAACTGTAATTCGGGCTTCTGCAACTGGGACAATTTTGCACTTAGATTTACGCAATCCTGGACAAGTGGTAAATTCAGGCGGTTCTATAGCTCAAATTGCTCCTAGTCAAACTCCTTTAATTATTAAAGCCCGTGTCGCTGCTGCTGATATTAGTAAAGTGTTTATTTGCGATTCTCCAGAGGTCGTAAATTGCCAAAAAGGACGGGTAAAAATGCGATTATCTGCCTATCCTTACCCCGATTACGGTGTACTGCAAGGCGCGGTGAGGACAATTACAGCCGATACTATTTTACCACAAAACAACATGACAATTGAACCTTATTATGAGGTAACAATTGAACCTGAAAAACTTTATTTACAAAGAGATTTGCAACAATTTCCTATTCAAGCGGGAATGGAAGTTTCCGCAGATATTATTGCTGATTCAGAAAGTATATTAACATTTATTCTGAGAAAAACTCGCTTAATTACGAATTTATAGACATTCAATTGAGCATTGGCTTTGGTTACAATTATCGGTAATGTTTTGGATTCAAGTAGTTAGGAAAAAAACTGAATCTATGTTTTTAACTTAATAAGTCAGCACGGGGTTTAAAGGTTTCTATTTCCCGCAATTTCTCATACAGTTCCCGTTCTTCAGGAGTGAGATTTTTGGGTGTGACAATTTGAATTTCTACTAATTGATCGCCACGTTTACCGTTTTCACCAGGGTAGCCTTTATTTGCTAAACGCAGTCTTTGTCCAGTCCTCACACCTGGGGGAATGGTCATTTTCACTGGGCCATCGAGAGTTGGTGCTTCTACTTGTCCGCCTAAAACTGCTTCACAGGGAGTTACTGGGACTTGGCAAAATATATTGAAACCATCTAGTTTAAATAGGACATGGGGCAGTACGGTAATTTTTAAGTAGAGGTCGCCACCACCAATACCTTGGTTTCGTAAGCGGATACTTTGACCTGTGACCATCCCTGGGGGCATATTGACTTCGAGCGATCGCCCATCCTCTAGTCTAATCCGTTCTTTACCACCCTGATAAGCTTTTTCTAGTGGTAAGGTTAATCTCGCTTCAATATCCCGACGGGTGGCGCGCGGTGGACTTTTGGGGACAGTATACTCAACTCGGCTTTTAGGACTACGAAATGGATCGGTTTTGGTGCTACTGCCATTTCTGCTTTCTTTCCGACCTCCTACACCAATAACTTGATTAATAAAACTCTCAAAATCATTAAATTGTCCTGGATCGACATTTTGAGTGTTAGTACGACCATTTGAAGAACCAGCCCAGGTTTTAGCTTTTGGTGCTTTGTTATTCACAAAGCCTTTTTGTTTCCAGTAGCGGCTAAACTGATCGTATTGCGATCGCCTAGCCACATCAGAAAGAACTTCATAAGCTTCACCGATATCTTTAAACTTCTCCTCGGCTTCTTTGTTACCCGGATTTAAATCGGGGTGATATTGTCTTGCTAACCGCCGATATACCTTTTTAATTTCTTCGCCGGTAGCATCTTTAGTTATTCCTAAAATTTCGTAGTAGTCGCGAAAATTCTGCAAATTTTGCATAGCTCAATTATTTAACTGTTAATTTTAGATTTTGGTAATAGAAATTGGGGACAGACAGACGCGATGAATCGCGTCTCTACAACCAATCATCATCATCATCCCAGTTATCCTGGTAGGTTGGTCGCGTGGGTTTGCGAGCAGAACGCCTGTCATCGTAGGCAGGGTAACGGCTATCTCTGCCGTAATCCCTATCGTAGTTTCTATCGTAGTCTCTGCCATAAGGATCACGGGAATCACGTTCTCGATAAGGATCACGGGAAAAATCGCGATCGCGTTCCTTGTCGCCACCTGTAAAAATGTCCCGAATCGTCCCAAACAAGTCCTCGTCTTCGTCCTCAGCATAATACTCACGAACTTCTCGGTTCAGTTCATACAAAGCATCTTGTAAATCAGCGTAGGCTTGATCAATTCCCCGATCTTCATTTTCCTGGAGACTTTCCCGCAGTTCCCGGCAAATACCATCAATTCGCTGACGGCGGTTGCGGGCAAACTGCATCCCAAATTCTAGTGCCACTTCTCTGAGTTGGCGTTCTGATTGTAAAATTAAAGCCTCAGAACGAGTGCGTTTTTCTACTCTTTCTTTGCGTTCTCGGTCAACATCGGCGTATTTTTGAGCATCCTGAATCATCCGATTCACTTCTGATTCACTCAAAGTCGAAGCACCTTGAATTGTGATGCTTTGTTCTCGTCCAGTAGTTCTATCTACGGCTGTTACCTGCAAAATTCCGTTAGCATCGATATCAAAAGATACCTGAACTTGGGGAATACCTCGTGGGGCTGGTGGGATGCCATAGAGCTTAAAACGTCCCAGTGACTTATTATTCGATGCCATTTCCCGCTCACCCTGGACTACGTGAATTTCCACAGTGTTTTGGTTATTTTCTGACGTTGAAAAAGTATCAGAACGGCGCACCGGAATAGTAGTGTTGCGGGGAATCAGTTTTTTCATCACGCCACCAATGGTTTCTAATCCCAAAGATAATGGTGTCACGTCCAAAAGCAGCACATCTTTGAGTTCACCCGCCAAAATACCTGCCTGAATGGCAGCGCCGATGGCTACTACTTCATCAGGATTGACATTTTCGTTGGGTTCGATGCCAATTAAATCTCGCACTACCTGCTTGACTATAGGCATTCGTGTCGAACCACCAACTAACACCACTTCCTCAATATCTACAGGTGAGAGTCCCGAATCTTTGAGGGCGCGTTTGACTGGTGTCCGGATACGACTGATTAAGTCAATACATAAACCTTCAAATTGAGAACGAGTCAGGCGAGTTTCTAGATGTTTGGGGCCATCTGCCGTAGCGGTGATGAAAGGTAAGTTAATTTCGGTGACGCTGACTGCCGAAAGTTCAATTTTCGCCTTTTCCGCAGCTTCCATGAGACGTTGTAGAGATTGTCTCTCGCGTCTTAAGTCTACCCCTTCGGTTTCCAGAAATTGGTCTGCTAACCAATCAACTATTTGTTTATCAAAGTCATTACCACCTAGTTGAGTATCTCCACTGGTAGCTTTAACTTCAAAAATGCCATCACCGACTTCCAAAATGGACACGTCAAAAGTACCACCGCCCAAGTCAAAGACGAGGATAGTTTCAGTCGTACCCCTATCTAATCCATAAGCCAAAGATGCGGCTGTCGGTTCATTGAGAATCCGCAACACTTCTAAACCGGCTATTCTGCCAGCATCGCGGGTCGCCTGTCGTTGAGAATCATTGAAATAAGCGGGAACTGTAATCACTGCCCCTGTCACGGGTTCACCCAAATAGCGACTAGCATCCTCTGCCAATTTTTTCATCACCATTGCCGAAATTTCTTCGGGGGCGAAATCCTTTTTGAGGCGGGGACAGGGAATTTTAATATTACCTAATTCATCTTTGCGAATTGTATAAGGTACACGCTTAGATTCTGAGCTGAGTTCACCATACTGCCGCCCAATGAAGCGTTTAACTGCAAAAAATGTATTTTGTGGGTTGAGAACGGTTTGCCGTCTGGCCATTTGCCCAACCACCCTTTCGCCCTCTTTGCTGAAGCCGACAACAGAGGGGGTTGTTCGCATTCCTTCTGCATTGGCAATCACCACCGGCTTACCACCCTCCATTACGGCGACTACTGAGTTGGTTGTACCCAAGTCGATGCCGACTACCTTGCCCATGCGTTACTCTTCTCCTAGCGTGTCTTGTACTTTTATTATGATTATGCGGGACTACCTCTAGCTGTTTGCTATGGCATGAAAACACTTCAATGATATGATAGTCATCATTAAGGTAAGAAGTAGAGGAGTTTAAGCTTGAGTAGCTAGTTGCAAGACTAGGATAACATTGGGAATGCTAAGTATGTCCAAGTAGTCTAAAATATTATCCTGCATATACTGAGCTTTACCGTTTCTTCAAGTTGGGAAATCCACCCTGATCAAAGTTGCTTTTCCCTTTCTAGGTCACAAAAAGTTTATCCTGCAACTATTTTAAGGCTTTGATTTTAAAAGAGCGATTGCTAAATCATCTGCGGCAGATAGCCAGAGAACGTGATCCTTACTTAGCCACAGCAGGCCATTTTTTTGTTCAAGAATATATCCGTCAAGAATTTGCCCAATGGGAAAGTGTGGAAATCCACACCTTTTTAGTAAGAAGCAAAAGCTGTAATAATCTCATCCTCAATTTACCCTGTCAAACTAAATCGCAAAAAAAAGATTTACCACCAATTTTAATTGCGGCTCATTACGATGCTGTACCAGGCACACCAGGGGCGGATGATAATGCTACAGGTGTGGCGGTCTTGTTGGAGTTAGCCAGAAAATTTGCGGCTGAACCCGTTAAATATCCTTTACGGCTGGTGGCTTTTGATATGGAGGAATATGGGTTGCTGGGTAGTGCTGCATATGCAGCTTTGTTACATGAGCAACGGCAACCTCTGCGTTTAATGATATCTCTGGAAATGTTGGGATATCGTGATTCTGCCCCTAATTCTCAACGTTATCCATCTCCTTTAGAACGGTTTTATCCCCATCAGGGCGATTTTATCGCTTTAATTGGCAATTTACGCACAATTGGCGACTTAATTAGAATGAGTCGCAATATTCGCCAAGTTGGTGTACCTAGTAAGTGGTTACCAGTGCCGAATCGTGGTTTAATTGTGCCGCAAACTCGGCAAAGTGATCATGCACCGTTTTGGGATTTGGGTTATCCAGCGATGATGGTGACAGATACGGCATTTTTAAGGAATCCTCACTATCATAAATCTAGTGATGCGATCGCTACTTTGGATTTAGATTTTCTCACAGGTGTTTGTGAAGGTTTAGAAGTGGCTATTCGGCGGCTGTGATTTTTTGAGAATTTACGATTTTTTAAAGAGCTAATTAAATAGAAAAATATACAAACAATTGAAATGCCGAAAAATTCAAATTTATCATTACTAGATACAGATGCACTATTTGTTCCTTCTTCTGTTGAAAGAATTACTTTGTATGAAAAATTTAAATCACAGATTATTCATAATTCTTATTTAGATAGAACATTAGTGAGTTTTCAAGCTAATAAGCAGTCTCCATTTTCTTCCTGGTTCAATCGGATTAACTATCGGTTGCGTTCAACCTTCTTTTATCGCAAACTTAAAGAATACAAAACTCTATTTACTGCGGTATTTAAACTAGTTCTAGTAAATCGTTATCATCCTCATTATTTTTACTAAACTTAATTAACATATTCAGATTGTTATTACGCTGATTATTTTTACCAAACTTAATTAACATATCCATATATTTTTTAGTTTGATCTGTTGTCGATTGGACATAATTGATCCCAGTATTGAAAGTATTAACAGCAGCATTAGCAGCAGCAATTCCAGGCTCTCCTACTACTTCTTTAGCCTTTTCCACTTGAGCGCTTTTGTATTTACCTGTTTTGCAGTAATGAGCAAAATGTTCACAGTTATTCTTAAACAAATTATACTGTCTCTCACCTAGCTTTCTTTTTGCTCTAGCGATGACAATTAAAACTTGATCGCATAAATCGTATTTCTTAGTATAAATTTTCTTCCCTTGGGCAAATTCGTTCAGAGAAACCCAGCGTATTATTCCAAGATTTTCATTTTTATACTCTTTTTGGTAATGAATAACAGTCTGATTACCACAATCAATTCCATGATGATATATTATCGAATGACCAATTTTCCTTGCTATACAGTAAATGTGGTCTCCTTGTGCCATGATTTCTCTCTCTATTCAGGTAAAGTTAAATTTGTAGCAAAACTTCAGCTATTTTATGAAAAAATTGTTAAGAATCAATCATGTTTTGGCTGATTTAATGATATTTTCAACCATCTCAATAGCATTTTTTAATGTTATTTGACCAAGTTCTACATATTTTATTAAATCTTGAGCATCCTTTGGAGAAATCAAATTAAGTCTCACTGGTTCTTCTAATGAAAGAATAAATTTTGTTTTATCTGTATCTCCAAGTTTAGATGCTCGTTCTTTAGCTTTAACTTCTTTTAACTGTTCTTCCAGTTGCCTAAGCATTTCTGCTTGTTTACCTTGTGTAAAACTACCATCTAAAATTCTTTTTACTCCTACAAGTGCAGCAGCACCTAAACCAATTCCTCCAGCAACTACACCTAACGGAGCCGCTACTGGTATAGAAATGAGTCCAAATAAGATCGGTACAGCCCCAGCCCCCAAAAAAGCAGCCGCAGCACCCCCACCAATAGCACCAACAGCACCAATTCCAATATCTGCTAGAATTCCTAACTTATCATTAGGATTATTCTTTAGTTTTTGGATAGCTTTAAGGATTTGCTCTTTATTTGGGTTTTCGTTCGACATTTACACACTCCAGATGGCAAATAAATTTTAAAACTAGGCAGTGATAATATTACTGAATACTACATTGAAGACATCAACCACTAACTCAAAGAAAATTTTAGTGATTTCAATAATATCTTCTGCAATTCCGAAAATTCCACTCTGTACTTCTTTACCCTGACCACGCTTATCAATTCTGTGGCCTGCTACTGCACCAATAGCAGTAATGGTTATTCCCAAAGCCATTGCTACTGGAGCTAATAATTGACCAAAAAACGGTACTGAAATTATTAAATTTGACACAGCAGCACCCACTGCACAACCTATACCAAAACCTGTAACCAAAGAGGGGTGTGCTTTAACAAAATCAATTATTTTCAGCAAGAGAATTTTCCCTACATAAAATATTTTGCTGTCAATTCTCTTTGTATAACTGGCAAGATCATGTAGCCTCATAGTTACTTCATGAGGTAAGCCACATTCATTTAACCAAATATAGAGTTCGTTACTGCTCTTGGAATCAGCTTCGGCTTGCCAAAGAGACATTTTAAAATTGGCTTGCGCTGGGGATAATATTTGTGATGTCATGTTGAGTGTAAAAGCTACTGATAATGTTTATTTTTTAATAAACTAGTTAATTTAAATACTATGATCAAGATATTTTTTTTGATATTCGTATAAACACGGTAAAGTTTGTGTAGATTAGATATAGCTAAATAATTGGAGAAAATCCATATTAGATAGAGGTAGCTGACGCAGAGAATGATTAATTTCCCTAGATGCAGCAAGTCCTGAAATCATTGCGTCTTCGGCGAGATGTCCCCCACACCAATCACCACAACATACTAAAGGTAAGGCAGCCGCATCGGGGTTTAATTGTGCCTCAAACTCGGCAAAGTGATCATGCGCCGTTTTGAGATTTGGGTTATACAGCGATGATGGTGACAGATACGGCATTTTTAAGGAATCCTCATTATCACAAATCTAGTGATGCGATCGCCGAAGACGCGGCTTTGCCGTTCGCTACTTTGGATTTAGATTTTCTCACTGGTGTTTGTGAAGGTTTAGAAGTGGCTATTCGGCGGTTGTAATTTAATGAATGATTGGGGAAAACTTTAATATGCAAGTTTAAGGCTGACATAGCGATTTAAACTCACATTTTCCTCTGCTGCTTCTATAGCTAATCTACGATGAAGTTCTGGAGGAATACGAACTTGAAATTTACCACTGTAGTTTTTTTCTGCAATAGGTTCTGGAATCTTTTCATGATTCGCTTCCATATCAACTACTATATCTTTTACCAAGTTTGTAATACCTTCAAGTGCAGTAGAACGATTTTCATGGAGATAAGATAAACTGGGAAATTCGGCACACAGTCCTACAAATTCTTCATCCTCGCCTGACCAAGTAACTCTATAGGTGTAGTGGTCGTAGTTAACCATCTTTCATTTCCTCAATTTTTTCAATCGCGTCTAAAACTTGCTTTACTTGATAAACCTTGGCTTTTCCATTTTTGTTTTGAATATTGACGCGCGGATCTCCAACCCAAGGTGTTTTATAAACACAATGGCTTGTTCCTTGCTGTCTGGGTTCTCCAAAATAATGATTGCAAACCTTCACTAAATCGGTAAAGTTTACATTCTGCGGATTATTCTGGAACTGTGCCAGGAGTTTTTCTATTTGTGCCATAGGTTTATACCAAGTTGTCATCAAAGGAGTAGAAAGAAAGTTTCTACTCAATGAGAGATTAAAAAGCAACTTGATATGAGATTTACTATAATAATAGTATCAATATTAATACTATGTCAAGGGTGATGTTTTATTAAATAGAGGTAATTGGCGCAGGGATTGATTAATTTCCCCAGATGCAGCCAGTCCAGAAATCATTGCGTCTTCGGCGAGATAGCCACCACACCAATCACCACAACAGACTAAAGGTATGGTAGAACTGGCGGATAATACCGGATTTGTCCAGGGACGACTAGGAAAAGCGTAACGCCAGCGATGTACTTGCATCCACTCTGGTGTTTCTAGCCAGGGAAGCGCTAACCTCTGGGCGGCTTGTTGCAACATCTCTTTTCCCACAGGTTGTAAATCTGGGGTTTCTAAATGCAGTTCGGCATATTTAGCGCTACTTTGCAAGACAAATACAGGTTGCTGAGGGTTGGGACGTTTACTGCTATCTAAACCCATCCATCCTAGAACAGGATCATCTGTAAATTTCCGGTCTTTCCAAGGTGGTAGCGGTTGGGATGTAGCCGGATATCCCGCGATCGCACTCACAGAAGGATAAAATTCTACAGAACTCAAATTGTCGAAAAATTCTTTACCTAGTACAGCTTCCCCCAATGGTGCTAACAGTGTCAAAGCTTGGGGCGCGGGAATGGCTAAAACTAAGGCTTTAGCCGTGAATTCTGCATTACTTTCCAGAGTCAGACACCAACTATTTTCAGGGGTGGGGTGAATGGCTGTGACCCGTTGATTTAGTTGGATTTGTAAACCTTGGGCGATAAATTTAGCGATCGCACTCATTCCCGCAGGTACAATATAACGGGGTTCTGAATCGGGTTGAGTCGGATTTGCCCACACTTCTACGATATGGCGATCGCGCAACAATTGCACAAAATTTTGGAATAATTCACCCTTGGGTTTCAAATAACACGCCCCATGATCTGCCCAAGTTCCATATAATCGGCGTGTAGCTAGTCGTCCCCCCAAACCACGGGATTTTTCCACCACCAACACCGAATATCCAGCCTCAGTTAACCGTTGGGCGCATATTAAACCTGCCATGCCGGCACCAATTATAGCAATATCAGTCATACGATTTTAGATTTTAGATTTTAGATTTTTGTTCAACCCACAGATAAATCTGGGGGCTTGTAGCACCAAGGAACTATTGGTCATAATTGATTCGTGAGTACGAATACTCATAATCAATGACTAATGACTAATGACTAATGACTAATGACCAATGACCAATGACAAATGACCAATGACTGCTAATAGTAGAATAAAGTACATAAAGGCTGCACGCAGAGAGGAAGGGAAATTGGACGAACTGAGGGCGGTGCTGGAGTTAGCAACAGAAGAGGAATTGCAGGATTTAACGGCGATTCTGTTTAGTCGTAAATTTAATCCCCTAGATTATGTTCATACACCTGAACCGATTGAGGTTCAAAGCCAAAATCACAAAGCTTGGCTGGATACATTAGAAAATCGGTTTCGGTTTTTAGCAGCAGATGGGATGACGGTCTTACGGGGGCGTACAAGTCAGATAACTTACCGCCAAGCATTAATTCAAGTTTGTAAGTATTTGAAAATTCCCTATTCTGATGAACTGACAACCGTTGATTTAGAAGCTGAATTATTTTTACATCTATTAGGGCAGGTGTGGAAAAAATTACCGGAAGATGAGAAGCAAAAATTAAATGAACAGGTGCAACGTCAACTGTCCCAGTCAGATTTAAAACAACCGTTACCGTTGTTATTGCAGCGTGACCCCTTGGGATTACTGGTTAAAGGTGGTAGCGCTTTTGCGGTTACTTCTATTCTTCAGCCATTGGTTTTGCAACAAATCGCGCGTCAATTTGCGATCCATTTTGCTAAATATCAAGTCGCTCAACAGACAGCAATTGCAGGTTCTCAAGCAGCTGCTCACCAATTTAAAGGCTATGTAGCTCTACAAATGGCGCGACGGGGTATGACGATGAATGCAGCTCGTTATGGGGCAGTTCGTAGTGTTTTTACCTTCGTTGGCCCAGTCATGTGGACTTGGTTTTTTGCAGATTTAGGATGGAGAGCGATCGCTACTAACTATGGTCGCATCATCCCCACCATATTTGCTCTTGCACAAATTCGTCTCACCCGCGCGGAATATTGGGAACCAGCTTGAAGTTAGCTTTTAATCATCCCCACCCTCGTTTACAAACCCCTTGGAATGTTACCCAAATTGGACTCCTGATTTTTCCCTTGAGTCCTTTGGTGGGAGGTGTGAGTATACTTTTGGCAGCATTAAGAACTTGCCAAGTAAAATACCGCGCTGTAATTCACAGTCCCCTGAATTGGGGATTTGCTTTTTTAAGTGTATTACTGTTTATTAGTTGTAGCGTTGCCGATGATAAAATACAGGCTTTTTTGGGCTTGTTTAATTTATTACCATTCTTTCTACTTTTTGCTGGACTCAGCACCCTGATTCAAACAACTGCCCAATTGCGGCAAATAGCCATAATTTTCGTCATTGGTTCGGTTCCAGTGGTGACTATGGGCTTTGGGCAGCTGTTTTGGGGTTGGAGTTTCCAGTTACAGTTTTTGTGGATTTTATTAGATATAGGACTGGACTCTGGAGGAAATCCACCTGGACGGATGGCTTCTATTTTTATGCACGCGAATCTGTTTGCGGCTTATTTGGCGATCGCTTTTACTCTGGGAATAGGGTTATTGTTAGAACAATGGCTATTTAAAAAAGACGCGATGAAAAAAGACGCGATGAATCGCGTCTCTACAAGGTATTATGTAATTTTTTTAACGGTGTCGGTAATTACTAGCTTTGTTGCTCTAATTTTAACTGACTCACGTAATGGATGGGCGATCGCGATCGTTGCCTGTTTAGCTTATGCACTATATCAAGGTTGGCATCTGATTATTGCTAGTTTTGCCAGTGTAATTACTAGCGTCCTGTTAGCAGCTTTCGCACCCTTACCAATTGCTGAAATTTTTCGCCGATTTGTGCCGGCTTACTTTTGGGCGCGGTTAAATGATCAAATGTATCCAGATAGACCAGTAGCTTTAATGCGAACCACCCAATGGGAGTTTGCTTGGTCTTTGACTCAGCAGCGGCCTTGGACAGGTTGGGGTTTACGCAGTTTTAGCGACCTCTACAAAGCACAGATGCAGATTGATTTGGGTCATCCCCACAACTTATTTTTGATGCTATCGGCTGAAACTGGTTTACCGAGCGCACTTTTATTTTTTGGCTGTCTGGCTTGGATATGGCTTGCAGGCGTGCAATTGTTGCAAAAATCCAAATCTCTAGCCAAGACAGATAGATTAATAATTTTCAGTTATATTGTTGTCATTTTACAATGGGCGATATTCAATACCGTAGATGTAAGTTTATTTGACTTCCGCCTGAATACAATTTCTTGGTTGTTCTTCTCTGCACTTTCGGGAGTTGTATATAGTAGTTCTCGCTTGAATCGGTACAGTGAAGAATTCATTGACCACAGATAAACACAGATAATTCTGGAACTAGAAGCTAAAAAATATGGGAATAGCAGGAAATTTCGCCAAAATACTAGTTATGGAGGTTTTTAAAATACTATCGAAGCCAGAAAATAGACTAAAAGCTTTTGATATGATTCAAGAAGTGTCAGGAAATGTGAATCGAGACAGCTTAGAACAGGCTGTGGAAAATGCTTGTAACAGTTGCACCAGAAAAAATCTCGATGATCAATTAAGAATTACTGCTTTTTTGACTGCTTTATATATGCAAAATGATATTAAACGTGCTGCTCAAGTAGGAGGCAGCTTGAGAAAGAGATTCGGAGTTACATGGTTTCCCCATATTAAAGAACGAGAATTGCGTTACGCGTTAGACGTAGATCAAGAATTGGAAGATTTTTTCAGCCAAGAATTAGCTAAAAAATGAAGCCTGCATCAAAGAGAGTCCTGCTAATCGGTAAAATGGGTGTGTCGGTCATCAACCAAAATACACCTAAGTAACCCATCTGTATGCTTTCAACAGCTGACTTTCTTCAGTATGCCCAATGGTCGGGTATTGCCACACTTATATTCGGTGCGATCGCAGTCCTGGCTTTTATTCTTAAATGGGGTATCCGCTTTCGGCTGGTAGGTACAACTGGCTTTATGCTGGTGCTGACGGGTGGTTTATTTGCTCTCTCGTTGGTTCCGCTCAGTCGCACTGTCATTCCCGGCGCAGTAAAATACACTCTCGTTTATGATAATGCTTCTACACAAACCGTAATTGCCACATCACCTAATATTACCCCCGACCAATTAGAAGCAACTTTACTACAAGCGGCTAGTAATCTTTATTCTTTCGGTCGCTTAGGTTCACGCTCAAACAATCAACTCACGATTCGCGCCCGGACTGTAGTCCATCCTGAACCAGGGGTTTCTGTACCGCTGTTCTTGGGTCAAATCAAGCGCACATTGGCTAGCCGTGAAGATGCGGATATGGATATCGAAATTTACTTGGAAAAATTCGATCAATTACCTAACTCTTCTGCTACTTCTTAATTTTCATATTTCTTGTAGAGGGGGCAAAGATGCCCTCTCGTCAACTGGGAGAAAAATAATTTATTTGTTAATAAAATGACATATATTGTTTGGTATTGCACTATACAAAAATTATGATCTTTAGATTAAAATAAAACTTACTCAAAAAACCTCTCATGACTCAGTGTACTCAGTGTCCTCTGTGGTTAGTTTTCTCCTAAATTCCGCGGAAATCTGCTCAAATAAAAAGTATAAATTTTAGGTATTGAAAAATAGTTCAGAATTTGAGACGAATGGGCATGATTAGAGCCAAGGGAAACGAAATTTTCTGGACATAAGTCTAAAATTTTATTAAGAAATATCAATATTTTGGCAAACTAGATTTATATGCCCAATCAACTTTCTACTCAAACTGTGTCAACTCAAACCTCTGGCTCATTCTTGACGCTGACGGTTGCTCCAGGAAAAATCATTCGTGGTTCTGGCGTGTTGCAGACAGCATCAGCAGAAATTACCCGCTTAGGGACTCGTCCATTAATTATTGCCGGGAATTCGACCCAGACCATCGCCCAAAAGAGTTTACAAGCAATTTTAGCCCAGTCAAACACTGCTCAGTCCTCCTATGGTGTAGATTGCTGTGAAGCTAGTTTACAAGCTTTAAATAAAACAGCCCAGGAACATCAAGCCGATGTAATTATTGGCATCGGTGGCGGTAAAGCCTTGGATACAGCGAAATTAGTCGCCGACCAATTACAGTTACCAGTGGTGACAATTCCCACCTCAGCAGCTACCTGTGCGGCTTGGACTGCCCTTTCTAATGTCTATTCTGAGTCGGGGGCTTTTCTCTACGATGTAGCGCTGTCTCGCTGTCCTGATTTATTAATCCTTGACTATGATTTAGTTCAAACTGCACCACAACGGACATTAGTAGCAGGAATTGGGGATGCGATCGCTAAATGGTATGAAGCATCAGTTAGCAGTGGCAATTCTCAACAAACTTTAATTATCTCCGCAGTCCAGCAAGCGCGAGTTTTACGAGATATTTTATTGCAAAAAGCAGCCACCGCCCTGAAAGAACCAGGTAGTCAAGATTGGCGAGAAGTCGTAGACGCTACCGTGTTACTGGCTGGGGTAATTGGTGGACTGGGAGGGGCGCAATGTCGCACCGTCGCCGCCCATGCTGTACATAATGGTTTAACTCACATTTCCGGACACAGCAGCATCCACGGTGAAAAAGTTGCCTACGGGATTTTGGTGCAACTGCGTTTAGAAGAAATGTTACAAAGCAATCAACTAGCGGCCTCAGCACGGCAACAATTATTAAAGTTCTACGCAGAGATTGGACTACCGCAAAATTTAAGTGATTTAGATTTGGGTAACATTACATTAAAAGAGTTGCAAACAGCCGCCGAAGTTGCTTTAGAACCTAAATCGGATATCCATCGACTACCATTTAAAGTTGCACTAGAACAGTTAATGGCGGCGATGGTTTCTACCACTGCACCAACAGATAGTAGAGATGTTATAAATCGTGTCTCCACTAGGGGAATGAGTGAAGAGGTTTTAGAATGAGCTTGAATTGGATTACCCCCGCAGATCGCATACAACAGCTACCACCTTATGTATTTGCCCGTCTGGACGAACTGAAAGCCAAGGCGCGAGAACAAGGACTGGATTTAATTGATTTGGGCATGGGAAACCCGGATGGGGCGACACCACAGCCTGTAGTAGAGGCAGCGATCGCGGCATTGCAAGATCCCGCCAATCATGGTTATCCGCCCTTTGAAGGTACTGCTAGTTTTCGTCGTGCCATCACTAATTGGTACAATCGCCGTTATGGTGTAGTTCTTGACCCCGATAGTGAGGCTTTACCTTTACTGGGTTCTAAAGAAGGATTAACTCATTTAGCGATCGCCTATATTAACCCAGGTGATTTAGTTCTGGTTCCTTCTCCCGCCTATCCCGCCCATTTTCGTGGTCCATTAATAGCTGGGGGGAAAATTCACAACTTAATTCTCAAACCAGAAAATAACTGGTTAATTGATTTAGCAGCTATTCCCGATGCAGTTGCTGAACAAGCTAAAATTCTCTATTTCAACTATCCCAGTAATCCCACCGCTGCCACCGCCCCCCGTGAATTTTTTGAAGACATCGTAGCTTTTGCCCGGAAATACGAAATTCTGCTAGTGCATGATTTATGTTACGCCGAGTTAGCTTTTGATGGTTATCAACCCACCAGTTTGTTAGAAATTCCCGGTGCGAAAGAAATTGGCGTAGAATTTCACACCTTATCCAAAACCTACAATATGGCTGGTTGGCGTGTGGGTTTTGTCGTGGGGAACCGTCATGTAATCCAAGGTTTACGAACTCTCAAAACCAACTTGGATTATGGCATTTTTGCAGCTTTGCAAACCGCAGCCGAAACCGCCTTGCAACTACCAGATGTGTATTTGCATGAAGTTCAACAACGCTACCGTACCCGCCGCGATTTTCTCATAGAAGGTTTAGGACAATTAGGTTGGGATATTCCCAAAACCCAAGCCACCATGTATCTGTGGGTAAAATGTCCAGTGGGTAAGACTTCTACAGATTTCGCCCTGGATGTATTGCAGCAAACTGGCGTTGTTCTCACCCCTGGTAATGCCTTTGGGGTTGCAGGTGAAGGCTATGTGCGGATAAGTTTGATTGCAGATTGCGATCGCTTGGGTGAAGTTCTGCATAGATTTAAACAAGCTGGTATTCGCTATCAACCCGAAACCGTAGCCTCTGGTTCACAATAGAAATAGAACATATTCTGAAAAAATGTCACTGATGCCCACCTCCTCTGCTACCAATTCTCATTTAATTGCTGCTGGCTTTCATGCTCTTTCTGATCCCATTAGGATTGGTGTACTGGAACTGTTACGAAAGCGAGAACAGTGTGTGTGTGACTTGTGCGATGCTTTGGGGGTGAATCAGTCCAAATTATCTTTTCACCTCAAAAATCTCAAAGAAGCCGGTTTAGTTAACGCCCGTCAAGAAGGACGCTGGATTTATTACAGTCTCCAGGTGTCTCAATTCGCCGTTTTAGAACAATATTTAGCTGATTATCGCCGCATTAGCCAAATATCTCCCGCCCGTTGTTGTGATATGGAAGCGAACAGTGAAGCAGATTAATGAATATCTATGAAATTTTGGCAGCCAAACGGGAAGAAATTTTGCAAATAGCAACAAAATACGGAGCATATAACATCAGAATTTTTGGTTCAGTAGCCCGTCGTGAAGCTGATCTTAACAGTGATGTTGATTTTTTAGTTGAAATGGAGACAGGACGTAGCCTTTTTGATTTGGGTGGATTATTGATGGAGTTACAAGAAATACTGGGTTGTGAAGTCGATATCGTCACAGAAAAAGGATTGCGATCGCGCATTCGAGAGCGAGTATTAAATGAGGCAGTTCCTTTGTGAGGGATAATAGTGAAAAGTTGCGCGATATTTTAGAAGCTATAGAACGGATAAATAAATATGCAGTTCAAGGTCGGGAAGCTTTTGAAGAAAACGAACTAATTCAAACTTGGTTTATTCAACACCTACAAATTATTGGAGAAGCATCACGTGTATTATCTGCCGATATTCGTGAGGCAAATCCAGATGTTTCTTGGTCACAAATGATTGGGATGCGAAACATTTTAACTCATAACTATTTTGAAATCGATTTAGATGTTGTTTGGTTGGTGATTGAACGGGAATTACCAAACCTTAAAGTTCAAATTGAAGCAATTTTACAAACATTATCTTGAACTTTGAATAGACGAAAGACTAACGTTGCGTAAGCTTCGCATTTATAATTTAATTATATATATAATTCACAGTTTCTAACTTATCTCATTAAAGCTTGAAAACCTACTTGTACAAAATTATGATCAAAAGTCAATGCTTGAGAGAAAGATTTAAGGATAACGGGAGAGCAATCGCACTTCTCCACAAAATCCAAATGCGTAGACGCAACGCGGCTTGCTTTAGACATCACACTTTTCCACAAACCCAAACATAATTCCTAATGCAAGCTTTACAAAGTATGCGTTTCCCCGATTCGTGTGTTGAGCGTACAATATAAAAAAGCAAGTTATCTGCAATCTCTATGGAAAAGCTCAATATTAAAGAAGAAGCTCGAAAGCTAATTGATAAATTACCTGCTAACTCAACATGGGATGACCTCATGTATGAGATTTATGTTAGGCAAGTTGTTGAAGCTGGACTTGCTGACAGTCAAGCTGGTAAAGTAATTTCCGTACAGGAAGTTAGGGCAAAATTTGGACTACCAGAGTGAAAGTTTTTGGACAGAAACAGCCGTAGAAAACCTATCTGCAATTTATACTTACATTGCCCAAAACTCACCTCAGTATGCAACCAGGATTATTGACCGTATAACCAAACGTTCGCAGCAGCTTGCGAATTTCCCTCTATCTGGTCGAATTGTACTAGAGTTTGAAACCGAGCAAATTCGGGAAGTCATTGAAGGTTCATATCGAATTATCTATTACATCAAACCCGAACAAATTGATGTACTTGCTGTTATACATGGGTCACAGGAAATTACACCAAGTATAGAATGAATAGCGATCGCACCTCCACAAACTCAAAATGCGTAGACGCAACGCGGCTTATCGTTAGACATCGCACCTCCACAAAACCCAAAACGCGATTGATCGCTCATATCCATATCTAAAGCTTGTTCAAGATAACTGTTTGCACTTTCAAACTAAGGACGGGGCTTGTATCCCATTATTTTCGGTCAGTTTTCCAATTCTCTTCGGATACAAGGTTGGCTGCTATCACCAATTATAAGCTTTACTGATACATCAACTTTTATTGATGAATATTTGTGTACAGTCACCTGATACTGATTGACATATCAACTTTTTTTGAAATGATATAAACATAAACTTCATATCACCCCTAAAAATGAAAGTTCGCGTAGGAATCAACGGATTCGGTAGAATTGGACGGCTAGCCCTGCGAGCTGCTTGGGGTTGGTCAGAATTAGAGTTTGTTCATATCAACGAAATCAAAGGTGGGGCTGTAACAGCTGCACACTTACTGAAGTTTGATTCTGTACACGGACGTTGGACACCAGAAGTAGAAGCCCAAGGGGAACGGGTATTAATTGACGGTAAACCTCTGAGCTTTAGTGAGTATGCTAAACCAGGCGAAGTACCTTGGGATGAGTTGGGTGTTGATTTGGTGCTGGAATGCTCTGGTAAATTCCGCACACCTGCGACTCTCGACCCCTATTTTAAACGCGGGGTACAAAAGGTAATTGTGGCTGCACCGGTGAAGGAAGAAGCTTTAAATATAGTCATGGGGGTGAATGACCACCTCTATCAGCCGGATAAGCATCATTTGCTGACTGCTGCTTCCTGTACTACTAACTGTTTAGCCCCAGTAGTCAAGGTAATTCATGAAGGTTTGGGGATTAAGCATGGAATTATTACCACCATCCATGACAATACCAATACTCAAACTATTGTTGATGCACCTCATAAAGATTTGCGTCGGGCGCGGGCTACGAGTATGTCTCTGATTCCCACAACTACGGGGTCAGCAACAGCAATTGGTTTAATTTATCCTGAACTCAACGGTAAGCTTAACGGTTTAGCTGTGAGAGTCCCATTACTGAATGCTTCTTTAACAGATTGTGTGTTTGAAGTCGTGCGACCGACCACAGTAGAAGAAGTTAATAGTTTGTTAAAAGCAGCTTCTGAACAGGAACCACTCAAAGATATTTTGGGTTATGAAGAGCGTCCTTTAGTATCTATTGATTACAAGGATGATCCTCGTTCTTCGATTATTGATGCTCTCTCCACAATGGTGGTGAATGAAACTCAAGTCAAAATCCTGGCTTGGTATGACAATGAATGGGGTTACGCGAATCGCATGGTTGAACTGGCTCGTAAGGTTGCATTGAGTCTTTAGTCATTAGTCATTAGTCATTGGTCATTAGTCATTGGTCATTGGTCATTGGGAAAAAACTTCACCCCTGCTTCTTTCTCCCTCATCTCCCTATTCCCTACTCCCTACTCCCCAATTCTTCATGACTTCTACAGCTTCTCGCGCTAATCTCAAGAATTACACTCTTGTTACCCTTGCCTATTGGGGTTTTACTATCACTGATGGTGCTTTGCGAATGCTGGTACTGCTGTATTTTGACAGTATTGGCTATACACCATTACAAATCGCTTCTTTATTTCTGTTCTATGAAATATTTGGCGTTGTTACTAATTTTTTAGGCGGTTGGATTGGTTCTCAATTCGGATTAAAAATAACTCTTTACGCTGGTATCGGGTTACAAGTTTTTTCAATGGTGATGCTGTCATGGCTGAATCCTGAGTGGACTGAATGGATTGCTGTGGGTTATGTAATGGTGGCTCAGGCTTTTTCTGGGGTTGCTAAAGACTTAACTAAAATGAGTTCTAAGAGCGCCATTCGCTTGGTTGTACCCCAAGAAGCCCAGTCATCTTTGTTTAAGTGGGTGGCAGTTTTAACGGGTTCTAAAAATGCTCTCAAAGGTGTTGGCTTCTTTGTTGGTAGTGTCCTCTTAACTTCTGTTGGTTTTACCAATTCCCTATTAATCATGTCCGGGGGACTATTCTTGATTTTGTTCACTGGGTTGATGTTGCCTAAAGGTATGGGCAAAATCAAGACCAAAGTTAAGTTTAGCCAACTCTTTTCTAAAAGCAGAGAAATTAATATTCTCTCAGCTGCCCGATTTTTCCTCTTTGGTTCACGGGATGTTTGGTTTGTTGTAGGATTACCAGTTTTTTTACGGGGGACTTTAGGCTGGTCATTCTATCAAGTAGGTGGATTCTTGGCTTGTTGGGTGATTGGCTATGGTGTTATTCAGTTTTTAGCACCAGTATTAATCCAGCGATTTGGTTCTGGTCAGCCACCCAGGTCAAAGACCATCCAGTTTTGGACATTTACCCTCACAGCTGTTCCTGGCGCGATCGCCTTAGCGTTACAATTAGGTGTACCCGGTAATATTGCCATTGTTGGCGGACTGCTAGTATTTGGTGTAGTCTTTGCCTTCAATTCCGCAGTGCATTCTTACCTAGTCTTAGCCTTCACCGATGACGATAAAGTAGCGCTGAACGTTGGCTTCTACTATATGGCTAACTCCGGTGGTCGATTAGCCGGCACAGTCTTATCAGGATTAGTCTTTCAATACTTCGACTTAGTGGGTTGTCTGTGGACATCCATGTTCTTAGTCTTAGCAGCCGGACTGGTTACTATGAAACTACCCGACCCCCAACCAGCCAAAGCAATCCCTTGGAAAGCCGAAGGTGGAGAATAGAAGAGGCAGGGGGGCAGGGTGCAGGGTGCAGGGGGGAAAAGTTCCTAGTCCCCAATTCCATTTCCCAATACCCAGTCCCCAGTCCCAAATTCAAGGTGATATTGATGACTCCAAATCAACAAAACAATCAAGCCCCAGTACAAGCCGGGAGTAATCTCAGTTTTTTTGAGAAATACCTCACCGTTTGGGTGTTCTTGTGCATCTTGGCAGGAATTGCATTAGGGAGACTATTTCCTGGGGTGGCGGTGGCGCTGGATGCAATGAGTATTTATCAAGTATCAATTCCCATTGCGGTCTGTCTGTTTTTCATGATGTACCCGATCATGGTAAAAATTGACTTTACCCAAGCTGTGAATGCTGTCCGCGCCCCCAAACCTGTGATTCTCACCTTAGTAATAAACTGGTTAATTAAACCATTCACAATGGTGGCATTTACGCAGTTTTTCTTGGGTTGGTTATTTCGTCCACTAATTACAGGTACAGAATTAATTCGTGGGAACGAAGTTGAAATAGCAAATTCCTACATTGCTGGGACAATTTTATTGGGAATCGCGCCTTGTACTGCGATGGTTTTGATGTGGGGATATCTTTCCTACGCTAATCAGGGAATTACCTTAGTGATGGTGGCAGTTAATTCTCTGCTGATGCTATTTTTGTATGCACCTTTGGGCAGGTGGTTACTAGCAGCCAACGATTTAATAGTGCCTTGGCAAACCATAGTTTTATCGGTGATAATTTATGTTGGGTTGCCTTTATTGGCAGGAATGTACAGCCGTTATTGGATTTTAAAACACAAGGGTAGAGAGTGGTTTGAAAGGCGGTTTATCAAGTATCTTACGCCAATTTCCATTACTGCTCTGCTGATTACTTTGGTGTTATTATTTGCGTTTAAGGGTGAAGTTATTGTTAATAATCCCTTACACATTTTATTAATTGCTGTCCCACTATTTATTCAAACTAATTTCATTTTCCTAATTAGTTATGTGGCAGCATTAAAGTTGAATATCTCCTATGAAGATGCCGCACCGGCTGCGTTAATTGGCGCTAGTAATCACTTTGAAGTGGCGATCGCCACGGCTGTGATGTTATTTGGCTTAAATTCTGGGGCTGCACTTGCTACAGTGGTAGGAGTTTTAATCGAAGTCCCAGTCATGTTGATGCTGGTTGAAGTTTGTAAGCGCACGGCTGCTTGGTTCCCCAGGGAACCGGAAAAGGCTACATTGCGAGATCCCCGTTGTATTCGTAGTTTGTAATTACTATTTTCATGACGACTTTCAATCATCCACCGAGAATATTATTTTTATATGGTTCTTTGCGAGAGCGTTCTTATAGTCGCTTGTTAGCAGAAGAAGCAGCCAGAATTATTACAGAATTTGGTGCAGAGGTGAAGTTTTTTGACCCTCGTGAATTACCAATTTATGGCACTGTACCGGATACTCACCCCAAAGTACAGGAATTACGAGAATTGAGTCTGTGGTCTGAGGGTCAAGTCTGGTCTTCTCCTGAGATGCACGGGAATATTACTGGTATTATGAAGAATCAACTTGACTGGATTCCTTTGAGTTTAGGCGCAGTTAGACCAACTCAGGGCAGAACTTTAGCCATTATGCAAGTCAGTGGTGGTTCTCAGTCTTTTAATACTCTGAATACGCTGCGGATTTTGGGACGTTGGATGCGAATGTTTACAATTCCCAATCAGTCTTCGGTGGCAAAAGCTTATCAAGAGTTTAACGAAGATGGCACGATGAAGGATTCAGCTTACCGCGATCGCGTGGTTGATGTCATGGAAGAACTTTATAAAGTTACACTTCTATTGCGTGAGCAAGTTGATTATCTCACAGACCGTTACAGTGAACGTAAACAGCAAGCAGCACAAGCAACTATAAAAGTGGCAAATAGTGCGTTGGAAAATTTATCATCAACTAAAAATTAATCAAATGTTCCTGTTACGCGAAAACTTTTTAGGGGAATTCCATTTTCATCAAAATATTTGTTGCTATTTATTTTGACAAAACTTCTACAGTCGATTCTTGGTTGGGATGATAATCATTGAGAAATAAGGTACTTGATCTGGATCAACTTCATCCAGGGGTATAATTCTTTGTTGTGTCATTGTTGCCCGCTCAATATATAATGCCCGTGATGCCAACCCTAATTGATATAAAACATCTCGCACTTTGGTGAAATGGCGACCTAGTTTCATAATCGCCGCCGCATCGGTTGCTAGTAGGTGTGTGATTAATTCTTCTGCTGGCATGGGGGCAGGTAAAACGGTCATAATATCGTTGTAATAAGTGAAGGGTACACCCAAGGCTACAGGACAAGCCATGAGTGAGGAAATTCCCGGTACAACTTCGGTTTCGTAGTGTTCAGATAAACGAGTGAAAACATACATGAAGGAACCGTAGAAAAACGGGTCACCCTCACACAACACCACTACATCCCTTCCGGCGGCTAGATGTTCGGCTATTGGTTCAACTTCTTTGTCATAAATCAAAGTGGCCGTTTCTGGTTCCAAGGCGCGGGGGAGGTGAAACAGCACCTCGATTTGATTCCCGGTGAGATATTGGGAGACGATCGCTCGCGCTATACTTTCTTTATCGACTGCTGACTGATAAGCTACCACAGGGGCAGCCTGTAATAGTCGCAGTGCTTTTAATGTCAATAGTTCGGGATCACCTGGCCCTACGCCAATTCCATAGAGACGGCCTTTGATTTGCATGATTATTCTTCCTCTGTTGCTAGGGCATTAACTGCGGCGGCGGCGATCGCACTGCCACCACGCCGACCATGTAATGTTAAAAATGGGACACCTTTGCTATTTGCTGCCAATGCTGCTTTTGATTCTTCCGCACCCACAAATCCCACGGGAAAACCTAAAATCAGCGCCGGTTTCAGCACTCCTTCTTCCAACATTTCTAATAGCCGAAATAATGCTGTCGGTGCATTCCCAACTGCTACCACTGCCCCTTCTAAGTGCAGTCGCCACAATTCCACGGCAGCGGCTGATCTCGTATTCCCCAAGCGTTTAGCTAGGGCTGGCACTTCCACATCATAGAGGGTGCAAATCACTTGGTTGTTTCTCGGTAGTCTCTTTCTAGTAATACCTTCGGCAACCATGCGGCAATCACACAAAATTGGCGCACCTGCTGCTAGTGCTGCGCGTCCAGCCTGCACCGCTGTTGATGAATAGCCCAAGTCAGTAACGATATCAGTCATTCCACAGGCATGGATTAGGCGTACAGCTACTTTTGCTACATCTGGCGGCAACACATCTAGCTTGGCCTCGGATCTGATGATTGCAAAGGATTTACTGTAAATTTCGTTAGCATCTCGGATGTAGTCAGACATGGAAAAATAGTGAATGGTGAATGGTGAATGGAAATGGCTACGCCACAAAAACTAATGGCTACGCCACGCAAGCTAACAGAAAGAACCCTAACTTACTTGGGAAAATAACGGCTGTAATTGGGCAATTTCATATCTATTAACAAATTCTCCAAAGGATTCATCAGGATTTCGGCATTGAATTTTATAAGTTTGTAACATCTGCCCTAACAATACAGGTAGTTCGGCCACAGTGACATATTGATAGAGTTGACGACCAAATTTTTGGCTGCTGTCACCTATGGCTTCGCCACGCAAGCTATCACCAACATAAATGTGATAAGCTCCGAAAGTTCCATTGTCTGATTCTAGGGTGACACCGAGCAAGGTAATATCACTATGACTATGCTGGGCGCAAGATTTTTCGCAGCCGCTAAAGTGAATATGCACTGGGTGATTCAGACTAACATGAGTTTCCAGGTATTTTGCTAACGCCAAAGCATCACCTTTAGTATCTGTGGCCGAAGCTGCACAACCTTTTTTACCAGAACAAGCCACTAATCCACTATTGATATTACTTGCTGAGATATCTAATTTTAAATCAGCAATTTCACTTTTGACATCGGTAAGCGATCGCTCAGAAATGTCAGTCAGGAGTAAATTTTGCCAAGGAGTTAACCTTAGAGTCCCGCTACCATATTTCTGGGCTAAATCAGCTAAACCCCTCATTTGGTGACTTTCTAGCCTCCCTAAAGGTAAAACCACGCCAATATAAAATAAGCCTGGCTGACGCTGGGGATGAATACCGATATGTTGATACTTGGAGTTAACACTTTCTCCCACAACCACAGGGGAGAATTCTAGAAAACTGGTTTGGGGTGTCAGTTTAAAACCTAGACTTTGTTCAACTTCTTGAAGATAACGTTCACAACCCAAATTATTTAACAAGTCTCGCAAACGCAGCTTCCGCCGACTGTTAGGGTCAGTATAATTGAGATAAACATCAGCTAAAGCGGCTAAAACTGGCAAACATGATTCTGGTAGCAAGACAATTCCCATATCAATGGGTGGTTTTCCTTTGACACCAACGCTGAGATATAGCCGAAAATAAACTCTACCGTCAATTAAGACAGCAGCAAACATGATATCGTTGAGGCGATCGCACACGGAAACTTTACCACCACCATCAAAGCAAACACTAAATTTTGCCGATAGTCCTGATAGGGTGGGATGTGCAGCAATATAATTTTCCCAGTCTTGCACAAAGGGACGGGTATCAATTAATTCTTGGGGATCAATACCAGCAGTGGGGCTGGTCATAATATTCCGAATGTGGTCAACAGCAAAGTTGCGAGAACCAATACCTATATTTTGTAAATCCTCAAGAACTGCGGCATTTATTCCCGAACGAATTTCGCGGACTTGGAGGTTAGCGCGATTGGTAATATCGACATAACCACCCCCGTAATTCTCAGCTATATCTGCAATTGCATGACATTGTTTACTATCCAGAATTCCACCTGGTATTCTGATGCGCGATAACATCCCATCTTGGGCGGGTGTATCATAAAATAAGCCAGGACATAAGGCAAAACCGGACAGCAAAACATTAACTCCTTCCCTGTGCGACGCAGGCAATAGATAGTAAGTGTGTCTTCAAGACACAGCTATGGTTGGCATTCTGACTTGGCAAGTGAAAAAGTCAATGTTCTGCTTTCGCTTTACCATTACAGCTGCGGCACAGTCCCGGAATTTCACCGGAGTTTCCCAACTCTTAGCTTCAGTAATTTAACACGATCAGGTGTTCATCTGACTGGATGCGATCTATTTTTAATATTCAGTTAAACTTAGCACTGGGTATATCTGGAGATTTTCTTTATAACCCAGTGAGTAACCCTATGACATTTATTTGGGCTAATTACACAAGATGCAATTAATTTTATTGTACTAAATCGACTAAGGTGTCACCCTGGAATCGGACTACACATGAAACCAAGCACCCACGATAATGCTCAGATGTGAATACCGACAGTGTGATATTGCTAGAACCTGGTTCTAAGATGCGTTTGACTTTGCAAACTTGCATCTTGTTTTTGCAATAGGCAATAATGCGATCGCCTGCTTTGACATCCAACGCTTTAATTTTCAATTAATACTCAACCTAATTATGAAATTTAATTAACTCAAGTAAATATATATTTCTATATTTTACCTGTTTAACAGTTGTAATGCTTGTTTATTATAACACACTTATCATGAGCAAATTTTGGAGCTTTTTCACAAAACATGATTAAGGGCTATTTTTCCAGAAAATGGTGATTAAATGGGCTTAATTGCCGAAAAAGCCGCAAAATTTAGTTAAATTATTACAGCTTCTATGACACGGAAATGGCTATCGATTGTGGGTATTGGTGAAGACGGGTTAGAAGGCTTAAGTGCGATCGCGCGTTCTCTGATAGACGAAGCACGAGTGATTGTAGGAGGCGATCGCCATTTAGCCATGTTACCCCCAGATCACCCTGGTGAGAAAATAGCCTGGACATCTCCCATTAGCAGTTCCATCGCCGAAATTATCCGTCGTCGGGGTGAGTCAGTCTGTGTCTTAGCCAGTGGTGACCCCTTTTGTTACGGTATCGGTGTCACTCTCACCCGACAAATTCCCCTAGAGGAAATTACGATTATTCCGGCACCTTCTACCTTCAGCCTCGCCTGTGCCAAATTAGGATGGTCTTTCACCGAAACAGAAACCTTGAGTTTGTGCGGTCGTCCAGTCTCTCTACTTCAGAGTTACATCTATCCCCACGCTAAACTGTTGATTTTGAGTGAGGGTAAAGACACACCCGCAATTGTTGCCGAAATATTGACAAATCGCGGTTATGGTGGTAGCAAAATTACAGTTTTAGAACGTCTGGGCGGTATTCAGGAAAGAATTGTCGAAGGTATAGCCGCAGATTGGCATGAAACAGAGATTGTACCGTTGAATGCGATCGCAGTTGAATGTATTGCTGATGCTGGGGTGATAGCTTTACCCAGATTACCAGGATTGCCAGATCATGCCTATCACCATGATGGCCAGTTAACTAAGAGTGAAGTCAGGGCGGTGACTTTAGCAAAATTAGCTCCCACTCCTGGAGAATTACTATGGGATGTCGGCGCAGGTTGCGGTTCAATTTCTATTGAATGGATGCGGACTGATTCTCGATGTAGAGCGATCGCGATTGAACAAAATCCCGGTAGACTGGGTTACATAGCCGACAACGCCGCAGCTTTAGGAACTCCCCACCTGAAAGTTATTAGCGGTCAAGCACCATTAATTCTCCAAGATTTACCCACACCGGATGCGATATTTATTGGCGGTGGAGTCACAGCACCAGGGCTTTTTGATATCTGTTGGAATGCACTGCGACCGGGTGGGCGGTTAATAGCTAATGTTGTGACTGTGGAGGGTGAGCAAATTTTATTTAAATGGTATGAGCAGGTTGGTGGTAGTTTAACTCGGATTGCTATTCAAAGGGCGGAACCTATTGGTAAGTTTTTAGGTTGGCGGGCTATGTCACCGATTACGCAATGGAGAGGGATTAAAGATTGAAACGCAGAGGGGCGCGGAGGTTTTTAAATTTCTGTATCTTCGTAAAGTTCTGTTATGGTCGCCTCGAAATCTATGCTATTTAATCGAAATGAGTTTTTTTCTGCTGTGTAGGTTTGTAAAACCCATAGCCCTTGATCATTGCGGCGAAAACATTCGATTCGCTGACGTTTTGTGTTAATTAAAACGTATTCTTCTAGGGTTTCTAGAAGCTGATAATCGGCGAATTTATCCCCCCGGTCAAAGGCTTCAGTGGAGTCAGATAAAACTTCCACAATTAAATTAGGAAATCTTTTATAAGCTGGCGTTTCTTGGTCTCGTTGGTCGCAAGTCACCATGACATCGGGATAGTAGAAACGATTCAGTGATTCAATCCGGGCTTTCATATCGGCGATGTAAGCGCGACAACCTGAACCGCGTACATGATTACGTAGAAGAGTAGCAAGGTTGAGCGCAATAGTAACGTGGGAATCTAGCGCCCCAGCCATTGCGTAGATATAGCCATCGATATACTCATGTTTGATATTACTTTGCTCCTCCATCTGTAAGTATTTTTCAGGAGTGATGTAAATTTCCGGGTCAGCAACCATATTTATAACCTCAAGGTATAGACTTTATTCCTGGGGTTTCATCCCCAAGCCAGAAGTGAACAGCGTTCCTACTATCTAGCATATATATAGCAACCGCCAAGGAGGTAGGGAAAATACTGAATCCTTCCCCCTTGCCCCCCGCAACCTGCTCCCCTGCCTCTTTTGGTTATGCATGAATTATTTGAAACTGTATTAAATAGTGACGAAAAAATTACTCTGCGTCAGTTTATTTTGGAATTGAGTGCAACCGATAAACGTTACTTTTTGAGAAACGAGATTTTACATAATTTCGCCGACTTTTGTCACCAATACCAAAAGCCTACTTACTTTTATTATTCTTCTTCTATTGGCAGACTGATTCATAATACCCACGAAATGATTTTAGAAGCAGAAGGCACTTGGTTTGTGGTTCGACCCAGAATTGGTAGTCAACAAGTATGGCGACTGCAAGCTGATTTCTCTGGATTTGAGTCAATGACACCCCAAGCGTGGTTAGATGTAAGCGATCGCCTCGTTAATCGCTATCAACCGCACATTCTCGAAATCGATTTCCAACCATTTTCGGAAGAATCCACGAGAATCAGTGACCCCAGAAACATTGGTCAAGGTCTAGCCTTTCTCAATCATTACCTGTGCGATCAGCTGTCTAATGACACCCATTATTGGCTAGAGGTATTATTTCAAGCATTATATCAACTGACTTATGACGAAAAACCTCTGCTAATAAGCGATCGCATTCCCTCCGGTCTTCACTTAGTTAAACAAATTAAGCAAGCCCTGAAATTTCTCAATCAGCAACCCCCGGAAGAACCCTACGCTAATTTTCGCCCTCACCTCCAGGAACTTGGTTTTGAACCAGGGTGGGGTAATACAGCTGGGCGCATTAGCGAAACCCTAGAACTTTTAGAACAACTGATTGACAGTCCCCAACCCGCCATCTTAGAAGCCTTTGTCGCCCGTGTCCCCGCTATTTTCCGCGTCGTTCTCGTCTCCATTCACGGCTGGGTTGGTCAACAGGATGTTTTAGGTAGAGATGAAACACTGGGTCAAGTGATTTATGTCCTCGAACAAGCGCGTAGCTTAGAAAATAAACTCCAAGCAGAAATCAAACTTGCGGGTCTTGACTTATTAGGAATTCAACCCCATGTAATTATCCTCACCAGACTCATTCCTAACTGCGAAGGTACAGAATGTAATTTGCGGTTAGAAAAACTCCACGATACTGAAAATGCTTGGATATTACGCGTTCCCTTTGGTGAATTTAATCCTGATGTTACCAACAATTGGATTTCTAAATATGAGATTTGGCCTTATTTAGAAACATTTGCCCAAGATGCGGAAAAAGAACTATTAGCTCAATTTCAAGGTTGTCCAAATCTGATTGTGGGTAACTACAGCGATGGTAATTTAGTCGCCTCTCTGATTTCCCGTAGCCTGAAAGTCACCCAGTGCAATATTGCCCATTCTTTAGAAAAACCTAAGCACTTATTTAGTAACTTATATTGGCAAGATTTAGAATCCCATTATCACTTTTCAGCCCAATTTACCGCTGATTTAATTAGCATGAATGCGGCTGATTTTATCATCACCTCATCCTATCAAGAAATTGTCGGCACACCAGACACAATCGGTCAATACGAATCGTACAAGTGTTTTACAATGCCGGAGCTATATCATGTAATTAATGGGATTGATTTATTTAGTCCTAAATTCAATATGGTTCCGCCGGGAGTTAGTGAAAACATATTTTTCCCTTATTACCAAAAAGATAGGCGAGACCCCGAATTAACCAACCAAGTACACGATTTACTTTTTGAGCGTGAACATCCCCAAATCCTCGGTCACTTAGATAACCCAAACAAGCGCCCAATCCTCACCGTTGCGCCCATCACCTCAGTGAAAAATCTCACGGGCTTGGCTGAATGTTTTGCTAAAAATCCGGCATTACAAGAGCGCTGTAACCTGATTGTAATCACGAGTAAACTGTATGCAAATGAAGCTACCAATCCAGAGGAAGCAGAGGAAATCCAAAGACTCCACGACATCATTAATCAATATGAACTCCACGGGAATATACGCTGTATAGGGATGCGTCTTCCTAGCCATGAACTGGGAGAAGCCTACCGAGTAATTGCTGATTCTCAGGGCATTTATGTCCACTTTGCCCGGTTTGAATCCTTTGGTCGCAGCATTCTAGAAGCAATGGTTTCCGGCTTACCAACTTTCGTGACTAAATTTGGTGGTGCTGTAGAAATTATTGAAGAGCAAGAAGAGATTTTTCATATTAATCCTACAGACTTCAAGGAAACAGCACATCACATTTTGAGCTTCATTGACCAATGTGAGACTCAACCCCATTACTGGAAAGAAGTCTCCGAGTCTATGAGCCAGCGTATTATGAATAGATATAATTGGCAGTTAAACACCAGCCAAACACTATTGCTGGCTAAAATATTTAGCTTTTGGAACTTTGCTGTTCCAGAAAACAAGGCAGCCAAATATCGCTATCTAGAAACATTATTTTATCTCATTTTTAAACCCAGAACTGAAAAAATCTTAGCACAACATATGCAGTGTTCTCTCGTCATACAAAAATAAAAATTTTGCACTGCTAATTTTGAATGTAGCAAAGGTATTCATGATGAATAAAAAAAGTTCTAATAACCATTTTATCTATACAGATTGGATATTAATTGAAACTCATTTTGACCCTGAACAGTTGCATTCTAGAGAAACAGTATTCACAATTGGCAACGGATACCTGGGAACACGAGGTAGTTTTGAAGAAGGTTATGTTCGGGCATTACCAGCTACTTTCATCCACGGTGTCTATGATGATGTGCCTGTAGTTTATACAGAACTGGCTAATTGCCCCGATTGGTTACCATTAGTATTAAGTATTGATGGCGACAAATTCCGTTTAGACCAGGGTGAGATATTAAGGTATGATAGACAACTTGATTTGCGTCAAGGTCTTCTCTGCCGTTCTTTGCGTTGGCGCAGTCCCAATGGGAAAACCGTAGATATTCACTTGGAACGCTTTGCCAGTTTAGCCGACCAGCACGTATTAGGGCAACGCTGCCAAGTAACGCCTGTAGATTTTGATGGGATAATTGAAATTCAGGCTAGTATTAACGGCTATCCAGAAAATCAGGGTTTTAACCACTGGGAAGCAATCGACCAGGGTAAAACCGAACAAGGAATTTGGTTACATAGCCGGACTCGCGGTTCCCGAATTGATATCGGTATGGCAGCCAGGATAGTCATATCGGGGGGAACTGAAGCAGCTTTGCACGTACATACTGCCCCTGGCTACCCTACCTTAACTGCAACTTTTTTCGCTACATCACAGCAGACGGTAACAGTAGAAAAGGTTGTCACAGTTTTTACCTCACGGGAGATTTCACAACCAGTTCTAGCAGCTCAAGAAAAACTCTCGCACTTGCCAGACTATATAACTTTGCTGCAAGCTAACGCCCAAGCATGGAATGAGGTTTGGCACTATAGCGATATCGTGATTGAGGGGGATAGTAAAGCGGCTTTTGCTGTGCGTTACAATCTCTTTCAACTGCTAATTGCTGCACCCCAGCATGATGATAAAGTCAGCATTCCCGCTAAAACTCTGTCAGGGTTTGGCTACCGTGGTCATATTTTTTGGGATACAGAAATTTTTATTCTGCCCTTTTTTACTTTCACCCAACCAGCTCTAGCCCGTAATTTACTGAGTTATCGTTATCACACTTTAAATGGTGCGCGACGCAAGGCATCCCATTATGGTTATAAAGGAGCAATGTATGCTTGGGAAAGTGCGGTTACAGGTGATGAAGTTACGCCACGTTGGTCACTTCCTAGCGATTTTTATGGTGAAGATATCCGCATTTGGTGTCGTGACCACGAAATTCACATTAGTTCCGATATTTCTTATGCTGTCTGGTATTACTGGCAAGCCACTGGTGATGATGAGTGGATGCAAAAGTGCGGTGCTGAGATTATTTTAGATACTGCCGTTTTTTGGCATAGTCGAGTTGAGTTCAATCCTGAACAAGACCGCTATGAAATTCGAGGGGTGATTGGAGCTGATGAGTATCACGAGTTTGTCCATAATAATACTTTTACTAACCGGATAGTGCAGTGGCATTTAGAAAAAACTCTAATAGTTGATGATTGGCTGCATCAAAGCTTCCCAGAACGAGCTAAGGAATTAGAGGACAAGTTACAACTGACTGCTGAGATTAAAACCCACTGGCAAGATATGGTTGACAAACTCTGGATTCCTTACGACGCTGAAACGGGATTAATTGAGCAGTTTGAGGGGTTTTTCCAGTTGGAAAATATTAACTGGAACGACTATGAACCACGCACCCAGTCAATGCAAGGGATTTTGGGGATTGAAAAAACCAATAAGTTGCAGGTACTCAAGCAACCAGATGTATTGATGCTGTTGTACTTAATGCGGGAATTAGGAGATTTTCCCTACAATCAAAAATCATTACAAGCAAATTGGGACTATTACGCGCCCCGCACTGATATTACTTATGGTTCATCACTTGGCCCGGCAATTCATGCAATTTTAGCTTCAGATTTAGGCAAGTCGGCTGAAGCTTATGAACGGTTTATGCAAGCAGCAATGGTGGATCTCGAAGATGTCCGAGGTAATGCCGCCGATGGTATTCACGGGGCGAATGCTGGGGGAATTTGGCAAGCGGTGGTGTTTGGTTTTGGTGGGATTAAACTGAGGGACAGTCGCCCTGTGGCTAATCCCCATTTACCCAAGGGCTGGACACGTCTGAAGTTTAAACTGCATTGGCGCGGTCAATGGCATGAGTTCGATTTACGTCCCAAACAAATCACTCCAGAGGACAGCAACAAAGGATTTATTTTATTTGCTCCTTCGTCTTTCCACACTTCCAATATCCGAGGGGTGATTTTCGATTTAGATGGGGTGTTAACTGATACAGCAGAATACCACTATCAAGCTTGGCAGAAATTAGCAGATGAGGAGGGTATTGAGTTTAATCGCCAGGATAATGAAGCGTTGCGGGGTATATCCCGTCGGGCTTCTCTGATGCTGATGATTAAAAATAAAAAATATTCAGAAGCCCAAATTCAGGAAATGTTGGAGCGGAAGAATGGCTACTATGTGGAACTTATTGAAAATATTACACCAAAGGATGTGTTACCAGGTGCGATCGCTTTGTTGGATGAATTGCGAGAAAAGGGTATGAGAATCGCCATTGGTTCAGCCAGCAAAAATGCCCAGATGGTTGTAGAACGGTTGGGAATTGCTGATCAAGTTGATGCGATCGCAGATGGTTATAGTGTACAACAACCGAAGCCAGCCCCCGACCTGTTTCTTTATGCAGCCGAGCAATTAGGAGTCCCACCAGCACAATGTGTAGTTTTTGAAGATGCGGCCGCAGGTGTAGAAGCGGCTTTAGCGGCGGGGATGTGGGCGGTAGGTCTAGGCCCACCAGAACGCGTCGGTGCAGCTCATGTTGTTTTGCCTAGTTTAGCAGGTGTGAAGTGGGCAGAGTTGCAAAACCAATTAATGAGAGAAACTGTGGCACAAAAACATTGATTTTCTGCCAATTTTATGAGGTGGATTGGAAGAATTAACGAACACAGATAAACACAGATGAACACAGATAAATTCAGATTAAGGGAGACGATTTTATGTCTAGTTCAGGAAAATCACGGCAAATACTGCAATCAATCAGAAATATTCCTCAGCAAGTAATGAACTATATCTCCGAAGCAGTTAGCAGAATTTTCAGCCCCAGAGATGACGACTATCCAGCCACAGGAGTTCAACCCTTTGAAGGAGATCCCCCTGACAAAAACAATGATTAAAAATAGATAATCTAGCGAAGAAAAGAAAGTAAAACTCTGCGTCCCTTTGCGTTACCTTAGCGTGACTCTGCGTTTAAACCAACGCTTTCAGCAAAGCCTGAAGTTTCAGCTGCACCTCAGCAAACTCCTTCTCAGGATCAGAACCAGCCACAATACCAGCACCAGCATACAACCTCGCGCGATCGCCATCGATTAATGCCGAACGAATCCCCACGATAAATTCGCAGTTACCGCTAGCATCTATCCAACCTAGAGGCGCAGCATATAAACCCCTCTCAAAGCTTTCATAACGGCGAATTTCTGCACAAGCAAAATCTCTCGTTGCACCCGCTACGGCTGGGGTAGGATGCAATTGGGAGACTATTTTTAACGGGTGGATGTGAGGGGGAACAGTAGCTGTAATTGGTGTCCATAAATGCTGGATATTAGATAATTGTCTCAGGCGTGGTGCTAATATCTGGGGTAACAAACCTAGCTGGGATAGGCTTTGAGTAATGAAATCAATCACTAGAGAGTGTTCATGTCTTTCTTTGCAACTATTTAATAAGCGATTGGCATTAGCCGCATCTTCAGCAGGTGTTTTACCTCTGGGTGCAGAACCAGCTAAAGCATCAGAAATTAACTCTTGATTATGAATACTAATTAATCTTTCTGGACTAGCACCAATAAAGTTTTGCCCCTTACCATTGCTGGTAGAAAAAATATAACAATTAGGATGTATTTGCCGGAGATTATGTAATGATTTGAATAAATTAAAAAAATTACTTGATTTTACATCTAAGGCATTTGCTAACACAATTTTACTTAAATGGCTAGACTGAATTTTAGCTACGGCAGACCCCACGGCTCGTTTAAAATCTTGAGCATTAGTGACAGATCGCTTACTAAACTTAGTGGGTAACTGTTCCAAATTTATAGAAGCATATTCTAAAGACTTAATTTGAGCGATTTTTTGCTGCAAATCCTGCAATATAGTTTCTACATTTGTGCTGGCTTTGATAATTATATTGTTGACTAATATGCAGCCTTGATTTTTGACTGCTATTTGCCAACGGGGAAGAAAAACTGTGGCCGATGGAAATGGGTAATCTATTTGAGAATTTTGATCAAAAAAGCTGAAATAACAAAAAAAGCGCGGCCCGGCAAAAGTTGACTGTTTGTTACCAAAACTTATAATATTTTTTAGACAAGATTTGATAAAATGCTCGGCTTGGTTAAAACGATCTTTGCCATCAATTTCTAATTTTGCCACAGTATCAATGGCCGCGATCGCTTCTCCTTTAGCTCGATTTTCAAAGTAAAAATTTATTTCATTTGCTTGCGTCAGTTTATCTAATACAACTAAGGGATCTACCCAATCAATCTCCAGCGAAATACTCACAATTTGCCGACATTTATTTTTGAGGCAATTTTCCTGAACGTTTAACAGAAAATGGTATAGGTCTTTGTTTTTGACAAAGAAGTTGCTGCGACATGGTAAAACTGTCATGGGTCTAGCAATAGTAAACTTTTTTTAAGTTAACTTCCTAAAGTGTAATTAAACGTGGTCGTATTTCTACAGGTAACATATTCAGTTGCCACTTCACCAGAGTATGTTTTGCTGTATTTATGGTGTTCCCAGACGCTGAACAGCTATCCTTTGTTTGGGGTTGCAGCCAAAAAGTGAGTGTTACTAACGCAAGGTTAACCAGCCACAGCAAATTCCCTAAGTTTGGCACTTAACCAGTATTTAGTAAACCCCAGAGTTACAGCCCTACAGAATCACTGATGAATGGCGCGGGGCGGTGCTGGTGTCTCTCGAAACTGTAAAATTTTATGTATAAGTAAGGTTACTGTAATCCCATTAATCACGACTGATGACTACAAAACAGGTGATAAGTCCTCAAATTAAATTATGGCTGGCGGCAATTAAACCGCCGATGTACAGCGTTGCGATCATGCCGATTTGGGTAGGAACGGCTGTGGCTTTTGCAGAAACTAAGAGTTTTAATTTAGGAGTATTTTCTACTTTTATCGCGGCGGCAATTTTAATTTTAGCTTGGGAAAATATCAGTAATGATGTCTTTGATTCAGAAACGGGAATTGACGAAAATAAACATCATTCTTTAGTAAACTTAACTGGCAATAAGCTATTAATATTTTGGTTAGGAAACTTGTGTTTGGTTTCTGGGTTGTTGGGAATAATCGCGATCGCTATTTGGCAACAAGATGTTACTGTCATCGGCTTAATTTTGCTGTGCTGTGCTTTGGGCTACACATACCAAGGGCCGCCCTTTCGCTTAGGATACCAGGGTTTGGGCGAAATTCTTTGCTTTTTTGCTTTTGGGCCTTTGGCGATCGCCGCCGCATATTATAGTCAAACGGCAAGTTGGTCAATCAATAGTTTAGCAGCTGCGGTGATTGTGGGCATTGCCACCAGCTTAGTTTTATTTTGCTCACACTTTCACCAAGTTAAGGATGACATAGCCGCCGGCAAGCGATCGCCTGTTGTGCGTTTGGGTACGGCAAAAGCTGCAAAACTTCTCTCTTGGTTTACGGGCGGTATTTATCCTCTGATTTTGCTATTTGTTTTATTGGGTATGTTCCCTGTGTGGACTTTGCTGAGTTGGTTGAGTTTACCTTTTGGTTTTCAGTTATGTCGTCATGTTCAGCAAAATCATCATCTGCCGGAAAAGGTGAGTAATTGTAAGTTTATTGCGGTTAATTTACATTTTTCCTGTTGTTTGCTGTTGGGTTTGGGGTTTATGTTGGGGGGTGGATGAGGAATTTTTGCACGCAGAGGCGCAGAGGCGCAGAGAGGGAGAGGTGAGAGGTTACCAGTTTGATTTTCGTTGTTATCGGCGGCGGTTTTTGCAGCCATTGGTGACTAGTCATGGGATCTGGCATACCCGTGAGGGGATAATTGTTTGTCTAGGTAACTGTGGTTACGGGGAAATTGCCCCTATTAGTTGGTTTGGTTCGGAAACTCTAGAACAGGCTTTAGATTTTTGTCGTCAATTACCCGTAGAAGTTACAGAGGAAATGATTTTCTCTATCCCGGATAATTTACCTGCTTGTCAATTTGGTTTTGAGTCGGCTTTGGGAGGAATGGGGAGTGGGGAAAAGAAGCAAAATTCTTCCCCCCTGCCCCCTGCGCCCTGCCCCCCTGCCTCTTTACTACCATCTGGGGAGGGGGCGTTAAATCAATGGAAAGCACTGTGGAAGCAGGGATATCGCACGTTTAAATGGAAAATTGGGGTGGATGCTATTTCTAGGGAGTTGGAAATTTTTGATTTACTAACGCGTACTTTACCACCTGCGGCTAAATTGCGCTTAGATGCCAATGGTGGACTGAGTTATGAGGAAGCTAAACTATGGCTGGGAACTTGTGATGATATTTCAGCAAATATTGAGTTTCTTGAACAACCATTGCCTGTGGAACAATTTTCGGCGATGTTGGAATTGAGTGCTGTTTTTAAGACTGCGATCGCTTTAGATGAATCTGTAGCCACACTCCAACAACTAAAGCATTGCTTTGAAAAAGGTTGGCGAGGAATTTTTGTGATTAAACCAGGGATAGCGGGTTCACCGTCTCGGCTGCGGGATTTTTGCCAACAACATCAAATTGATGCCGTATTTTCGTCAGTATTTGAAACAGAAATTGGCAGACAAGCAGCACTCCAACTAGCAGCAGAATTATCTCAGCAAAATAGGGCTGTAGGTTTTGGTATCAATCATTTTTTAGATGTTTAAAAACTTTTCTACTACACAAACAAAATTCACCCCCTATACTAATGAAAAACCACATCTTTGAACCCGCGCAGGTGGGTTTTGCCTGTATAGCCGCGACTTCTAGTCGCCAGGGTTAGTTGCTTTATCTGCGTCTATCTGCGTCCATCTGCGTTCACTTATTCTTGATATTTTATTCCATGCAGATTCATATTAATTTAGTAAATAATGTCCATAAAATCACCTTTATTTTATCTAAACCAACTTGCTGATAGTGATTTTATCATCGGTGATCACAATCATCAATTTCAACAAATAGCCTCAGAATTATATTTAGAACTACAGCAGTTATTAAATTATGGAAATACTCCAAAAATCATCTTAGCAGAACGTGAACCAGTGCGATTACTCGCAGGTTTTATTGCCGCTTGTGCTGCTGGCTGTCCAGTTTTTCTGTGTAACCCCGACTGGGGAAAAAAAGAATGGCAAGAAGTTTTAGAATTAATACAACCTGATATTATTTGGGGACAAGAAATAAAAACGTACCTTTGTAGAGACGCGATAAATCGCGTCTCTTCCCAAGCCCCATGTATCATGATTCCCACAGGTGGTTCATCGGGAAAAATAAAATTTGCTATCCATACATGGGAAACTCTCATAGCATCTGTGCAAGGATTTACAGAATATTTTCAGCTAACACAAGTCAATTCCTTTTGTGTGTTACCGCTATACCATGTTAGTGGTTTAATGCAATTTATGCGTTCCTTCACTACTGGAGGTAAACTAGCGATGCCTTCGGCTAGCGTAGCGATCGCACCATTTAAAAATTTAGCATCTAGTCCAGAATACCAGATTAAACCTGAAAGTTTCTTTATATCTTTAGTACCCACACAATTACAACGCTTACTAGAAAACCCCCAACTAACACAATGGCTATCTCAATTTAACACTGTACTTTTAGGAGGTGCGCCAGCCTGGGAGGAACTGTTAGAAAAAGCGAGATTTCACCGCATCCGTTTAGCACCAACCTATGGAATGACAGAAACAGCCTCTCAAATTGCCACCCTCAAACCCGATGATTTTCTGAATGGTAAAATTAACAGTGGTCAAATTCTCCCCCATGCACAGGTAAAGATTCGCAATCAACAAGGTGAAATTTTAAATAGTAATCAAACCGGAAATATTACCATTCAGGCGCAATCATTAGCCCTGGGCTACTATCCGCAAACCTGGGAAAATCAGCATTATTTAGAAGTAGACGACTTAGGATATTTAGATTCACAAGGCTATTTAAATATAGTCGGACGTAGCAGCGACAAAATTATCACTGGCGGAGAAAACGTTTACCCAGCCGAAATTGAAGCAGCGATTAAATCAACTCAAATGGTAGATGATGTTTGTATCATCGGCTTACCAGATAAACACTGGGGAGAAGTCGTCACAGCTATTTATATCCCCAAATATCCCCAAATTTCCACCAAAACACTGCAAACAGAACTGAATCAAAAACTCAGCAAATTCAAAATTCCTAAACATTGGATTTCCGTACCCACCTTACCCCGAAATCCCCAAGGAAAAATCAACCGCCAACAACTGCAAAAACTAGCCTTGAAGCATTTAAAATCAGCTAAAAAACTTCAAATTCATTTCTGAACTAATAGCTAAATTCCATTTCAATGGACTGAAATCTTTCCCCAGTCGTCTGAAGACGACTTTCGCTATCAGACAGGGGTTCAAACCCCTGGCGGATCATAACGACAGATGCAAGATGTGAGTCTACAAAATCTCTCTTGACCTTCTTCTTTCCGCGCCCTCTGCGTCGTGACGGTTCGTTTCTAACCACTGAATAATCTCAGCAGATAAATCCTGCTTACTTCTACTCACTGCATCAATACAAACGTGTCTAGTAACAGCCTTAGCCACCAGCACATTTTCAACTATAATTTCATAAATAATTTCAAACTTATTCACACCTAATTTGTGAGGAATTAAACTAACTTCTAACTTGTCCCCGCAGAACATCGGACGAAAAAAGTCCACATTCGCATTAACAACAGGAAAAGCTATAGGTGGATTAGTAAAAAACATTTTGAGATTAATCTTCGATGCTTCTAGAGATGCTTCATAAGCCTCATGACAAATACACAAAACATTAGCAAAATAAACTACTCCAGCAGCATCTGTATCTTGAAGGTGAATAGTCCGGTTATAAATAAAAGACATTATTTAATAATTCGTAATTCGTAATTCGTAATTAGAAGAACCAACTTGATCATAATACGCCACAAATCAACACAAATAAATATTAGCTTACAAATTACTTCAAAGGTTGGTATATATCCTCAGAACTGGGGTTGAGGTAAGGACGCTGCAAATCAATCAAATGTTGGGCAAAGTGTTGGTCAATCACCTTCATGCGTTCCTCCATTGCATTTTTACCTTTTTCCCAAGCCTCCAACAAAGCATTTGCCACAATTTGACAACGGTTCATCCCAAAACTTTCTTGTGCGGCAAACTTTTGGCTGGGTTCTTCAGCTAAACTAAGTCCTGGGGCTAAAAACTTGGTAAACAAAGGTATTTCCGGCTGGAAATGAGATTGATTTTCTGTATAAACAGCCTGAAGAATTTTGCGAATAGCTGGATAGTTCTGGCGTTCAAAATAAAGTATACCTGAGTCATAACGTCCGTATGCAGCAGGATTATAAAGAACCTGAAAAGTAAAAGGAATATTAGCTGCGTTGAGTCGCTGGGTCAAACCATCCATGCAGGCGATCGCACCAAATGAGGTAAAATTAAAATAGATTCTGCCTATACCCAAATCCGCATCTGGATTACCTTGCTTTTCCTGTCCCACATTGCTAACTGCTAAATAACAGCCCTTTTGGACTCGATTTTTAGGCATCCAAATTGCGACTGATTCCCCTATTTTAGCAGATTTTTTACTCGGTTTAAAATGACAGTCCGCTTCAATATGCACTGTCAAACCGCCTTTAGTTACAGCCATACTACCATCCGGTTCCAGACGCAAAACCTGCCAACTGGGGTCAAAATAACCTTTACCGTGATTGCTAGTTTGGAGTTGTTCGTAAAATTCCCAATCGACATCCAAAATAGAATTAGCTTCTAAACTTTGATGTCGGATACAATTAGCCGTTTTAATGTTCACAGCTAAAGTGTTTTGTAAGGAACCATTATAATAGATACCGTAAAGGAAATTTCGCAGTAATAGATTCAAGTATTTATGCTGTAAAGCCGCAGGATTATTTTGAAATCTATCTGCTACTTTAGCTGGTAAAGCAAACGGTTGATAATTGGGATGGTAAATACAGAAATTGGACTTAATTTCGATATTACTCGCAATATCAAGTAGAGGAGTTAGCAATGAATTGGTAGAAGAATCTAGCATTAATTAACCCAGGATAAATTAAATAAACACAGATGCGATTAACAACCCCGTAGGCGAGTTTTTTCGTAAAAAAGAGGAACCAACTGTTGCTCTTTTTCATGTTGGGGAAATTTATAAATTTTTGCCAAAGGGTTGACAATTTTTGACTCAGAAACTCCGAAAATACTCAATACAGATTGTTCCGGTATGGTGAGGAGATTTTTAGCAATCTGAAGCATATAAATGTCGGTATTGCCAAAGTATTTACAAATTTTAATATTTTCTTGGATTTGATTAATCAGTGCCAGTCCTGTAAACTTAATAACTCGGAGAATAAAATCACTCTGCTCCTCCAAAATCATGGGAAAAGCATTCAGATAAGCCCGAATTAACGCCAGTAATGAAGGTTGCAGTAATTCTAAAGGTGTCATGGCTAAATGCAGCGATTCTTCTAACTCAATGGTAGGGTCTACCACCAAACTAGAAAGCCAAATTCCTAAATAGCTGGCGATGAGAGTACCCAAATCAAAAGCAGGATCTCCCCAACCGCAGGCTTCCCAATCAATCAATTTAATTAGGCAATCATCTAAATTATCCCAACGCGAATGAATTAAGATATTATCTAAGTTCAGGTCGTTGTGAGTTAAGCAGCAAGGTTGCCATTCATAAGCCAAATCTGCGATCGCTGACTCTAAACTCTCATAATTTTGATAGAGAAGGTAGAATTTTAACGCCTCGGTGGGAACTGTACCAAATATTTCTGGGCTAATTGAGTCTACCCCTTGCGCCGGATTATAAAAGCTATAGCGAAACTGTCCTTCCGGCGCAGTCGCCATAAAGTTACGATATTCTCGGTGTTCAAAGGTAGCCCGATGTAGTCCTGCTAATGTCGTACCAATGGCGGTAGCAATTTCTGGGGGAAAAATATCCTTTTGGTGATAAAATTCACCTAGTTCGGAATATTCGCTCAAATAATTACGGACAAGGATAGAATTTGACTCGTCGTAATGTAGTATTAATGGGGCAATTGCCGAAGTATTTCCTATAACTGGAAACTGTTGCAGCAATTGTTGAAATAGCCACTCATTAAAGAACTCATGGGGAGTTCCATTATTTTCAATATGACGTTTTTGTTTAACCAGCAGTTTTTGATTACCTGCTAGAGTCACCAATAAATTTAAATTCTGCTTGCTACTTCTGAGCAATTCATCTTTGTTTGATGCTCTATCTTCTGAGCGACACAGACCTGTTTCTTGCAGATACTGGATAACGTTGTGAGAAGACAGTGATAATAACATATACTATGTCCTACTTCGTAAAAGTGCTGATAAAATTACCATTAATTGAGATGAATTTAGCTTTAGAAGTTTCGGTAGACAGCAATAATTGCTCTCATATATTAATATCTCATTTGTTAGATTAAAACTTGCCATAATGGCAATATAACTTTAAATTTTATTTTAAATTACGTTGATAAACGCTATAAAAACTTTAAAGTCATGCGCCAATAAATCGCAAATAAACAACTACCTGGAGATGGATATGATCGTATATAAGCATTTATCTTCGACTGAGTATTTTTACTTTTACTGATATAATGCTGGCAAATAATCTAGTAAGAACCACAATTCATCTCATTTTCAGTACGTTTGACCATTCACTCATTAGTATTCTCAATAAGTAGAGTAGAATCACTTATATCCTCAAAGCCGGAAAAATTATATACAGACTTATTTTATTTATCATCACCAACTCAAAAAAAACCGGATGTTTTTGGCAATTGGTAATTATTTTTTGCTAAAAATTAATAATCTATACTGGATGGATCGCTGAAATGTCACATTCAGGACAGAAAAAGCTGCTAGAGCAAAGCAGTAAAAATACCTTGCAATACTGAAACCCTGGCTGGTTTAATCCTTTATGCTGTGACAAATCAAATTTTATTTAGTATAAATGTATTGTAAAAAATAATATAATTTTAGGGCAATGTCTCAGTAAAAACTGGTGAGGATAATTATTACCTAGCGATCGCCAATTGATGCACCATTAACGTCAATGCCAACACACCCAAAATTACCATCAATCCCGCAGGCATAAACTTACGTGTTTTAGCTAATCTCAAGGCAAAGAAAATTACTAATGTTCCGGTGACCAAAACTGCTAAAATCAAAGCCCAGGCTTGACCTTGGATTTGAAAGTAAGCAGCTAAAATTAGTAACAAACCACTAATAATACCACTGAACAGCGAAACTTGACTATTAGCCTTAATGTAGCCGATGATGCCACCAATCATCGCTAAAATGCCATAAGTCAGTGCAGCAATTATACTGGAATTCATTGTTCAAACCTCTGTAGATTTTAATGACCATAGCCCTTTAGCTAAACTACCCAGTTAATTGATGGATAATCCAGCGATGCCAAAAGCCAGTAGTTCATCCTATAGTCATAGCCAGGTGCAATTTCTCCAATGTCAAGCAGCATCACTTTTACTCTACCAATCTGTGATGCAAAGCGAAGCGGGGATCGCATTCCTTGACCTGTTGCAAGCTATACGCTACACTGATGCCGATGCACGGAGTTGTCTCAAAGCCTATGGCAGTTATTTTTATGCCTTAACTGCTAGATACCAAAATTGGGAGGACTACCTCATTACTCAAATTCTCATCTCTGATAATCCTTTTAGTAGGCTGGCTCAACAGCAAGATTTTGAGGATTTACCTCGTGCTTTGGTAGCCGCAGTTGAGCATGATTTACAGGCGTTGCAGAATCTTTATGAATGTAGCAGCGCTTCTTTGAGTGAGTGGGTACAAACTGTAGCCTATTTGCCCATTTCACCTGTTGTCTGGTACAGAGAATCAAATATCAGCATAGAGACAAAATTAATTGTGTTCCTACAAAAGTTAGATAATTGGGCTGATGGTGTAGAAGAGTTAGCAGCTTATTATCGGCAGTTCGGCACAGGCCTATTTGCAGAATATCACGCTTTGCGCTGGCAAGAAAGTAAGTTTGTTGGCATTAAGCATCCTGATCCCATTCAACTTAATACTCTCGTAGGTTACGAGTCTCAACAAGAAACTTTAATCAAAAATACAGAATTTTTATTATCAGGAGAGGTAGCACTGCACATACTACTTTACGGTAGTCGGGGGTCGGGAAAATCTTCTGTGGTCAAAGCTTTGTTAAATGAGTATAGCCAGCAAAATCTGCGCTTGCTGGAAGTCGCCAAATCTGATTTGCAGGATTTACCAAAAATTGTGGAACAGTTGCGGGGAGTACCACAGAAATTTATTATCTTTGTCGATGACCTTTCCTTTGAAGAAGATGATGATGCTTTTAAAGCACTGAAGGTAGTTTTAGAAGGTACTTTAACTGCACGTCCCCAAAATGTCGTTGTCTATGCTACTTCCAATCGCCGCCACTTGATTCGTGAGTATTTTGTAGATCGACCAACGCCCAAAGATAACAACGAAATCCATGCCTGGGATACAATGCAGGAAAAGCTATCATTTAGCGATCGCTTTGGTCTGACTCTCACCTTTGAACCAGCCGATCAAAAAACTTATGTAAAAATTGTCCAGCATTTAGCAGACCAAGCCAAAATTAATATTACCCCAGAAGATTTAGAATATCAAGCATTACAATGGGCAACGCGCCATAATGGTCGTTCTGGACGTACAGCCCGGCAGTTTATTGATTTTTTAAAAGCAGATTTAGCATTATCTCATCGCAACTTAGTAAAACCAGATATGAATAAAACAAGCATTTAAAATCGATGTTAAACCTTTTATATCAGCTTTTTGACTTTTGGCTTCCGCCTAGCGATACTAGTTATAAAATTAATTAGCTGGGGATAATTTTTGACCACTCCGAAATTGTACAAATACTTAAAATTAGAAAATTTAAAATAATAGTCATCAGTATTAATGGCATTAACAACTACCTATTCTGACAACTCAACGACGCTAAAAAAAACCAATATGCAATCAGCAATGATCAGCAATCGATATATTCTAGGCATAGTTGCCTTTAGTGTGAGTTTTGGCATTAGTCTCGTCCCCAACTGGGATTTTAATCAAGCCTTGATTACAGGTATAATTACTATCCTTGCTACCTATACAGCAGCGTTATTTATAGATAAGCGCCGCAGCAATTATGAAATGCTGATTTTAAGTTCCCACCGCAAGCGAATTAAAGAAATGGAGGGACTTAAACTGCGGATTGTCAAAGAAATTAACCAAATAGAAGAACATCGTAACTTATTATATGCCGAGTCAAACAAGCTGGAAAAACAAATATTAGATTGTCGTAATCAGAGAAATATTTTACATCGAGATTTAGGAACATTTGCAGGACAAAAAAAGCAGTTAGAAACCGAAAGTATTAACCTAACTGCTGAAATAGCAACACTTGAACAAAATCAAGCAGAACTGCATCATGCTTTTTCTCAACTGACAACAGAAAAACGTCGTTTGGAGTTGAACTGTAATGCATCTCGGTCTGAAATTATGCAGCTACAAAATCAAATTAGTGACCTCCAGCAACAAAAACAAGAACTTGATAATAATGTCAGTCTGCTAGGTCGGCTCAAACCTCAACTAGAGGAAAAAATGTATGAACTGCGAATTGAAGTCCAAGAACTAGAAACCGAGACTAACCAGCAAAAACAATTGTTAGTATCTACAACAACTGAGAGAGAAAATTTAGCAGAAAATCTCAATTACCTAGAAATAAAAATAACAGAAAAGCAATCAGAACTACAGCAAATCGAAGCACAAGTGTCGTTATTACAAGGAGAACGAGACTTGTTACAGAGCCAAGTTTGGGAATTACTTCAACAAACAGAAACATTAAATCAAGAAGTATTACCTGAAGATGGTAATGAAGATACAAATGATTTGTTTCCCTTTGCTGAATTAATTGATTCTTTAGATTCAAGGGCTACATCAGAGATTCTACCGGAAGAATGGAATAACTTTTTAGAAGTTCTCCCCAAGCATGAAATTCAGGTGTTAAAAGCCATAGTAGAACAAGATAACCCCAAGGTAATTATCAAAAAAATTGCTGAAGCCAATATTACTATGCCAAATCTATTAATTGATTCTCTAAATGAACACGCCAATGATACTATTGGAGAATTAATAATTGAACCTAACTTGGAAATTCCTCAAGTGTATCAAGAGCATATAGTCAACGCCAGGAAAATGCTGGCTATACATGAAGACCTGATAGCTAGACAAGCCTCATCAAATTAAACTGGTTTTTTTTCCTCAACTCGCCTATAAAAATACATTTTATTCCAAGTATTAATTGAAGTTAATATTAAGTGTATATCCTGTACCTCTGCGTTGAAAATTCAGTGAAATAAACTCAATGGCTAAACTCAAAATATCCAAAAAAAATTCCACTGCTTTAATTAACTCACTCGGCGCAGGAGTAGTACCGAGAACTGGAGTTGAGCATATTGCAGTGGGGCGAGAAAAAGAACTTCAAAGCCTATTTAAAAATCTCGATGACATTGCAGAAGGTGTATCAGCATTTCGGTTTATTATTGGTAACTATGGTTCAGGTAAAAGCTTCATCATCCAACTCATTCGCAACCGGGCTATGGAGCAAGGTTTTGTCGTAGCTGATGCTGATTTATCTTCTGAACGTCGATTAGCAGGAACCCACAATGAAGGTTTAGCAACCTATCGCGAATTAATGACCCACCTGGCGACAAAAACCCGTCCTGATGGTGGTGCTTTAGTTTCAATTTTGGAAGGTTGGATTAATAAAATTCAACAAGAAGTTGTCAAAGAAACAAACTTGCGTCCTAATGATGATGGTTTTGATGACAAAGTTGAAGCCAAAATTAGGGAAGTAGTGCAGTATATTGAAGATTTAGTACATGGTTTTGATTTTGGAAGTGTAATTATTGCTTATTGGCGTGGCTATCGCTTAGATGATGATGATTTAAAAAATGCGGCTATGCGTTGGCTGCGGGGAGAATTTAATACTAAAACTGAAGCCAAAGCAGCGTTAGGAGTAAGGGTAATTATTGATGATGATAGTTGGTATGACTACATTAAGTTATTTGCTAAGTTTGTGGCGGAGATTGGTTATAAAGGACTATTAGTTTTAGTTGACGAAGCTGTAAATTTATACCAAATATCAACTACAGTTACCCGTGAAAGGAATTACAACAGACTGTTAACGATGTTTAATGACACCATGCAATGCAAAGCTGAACATCTGGGCATTTTTATTGGTGGGACTACCAGATTTTTAGAAGACCCCAACCGAGGACTTTTTGCAGACCAAGCTTGGCGCAGACGCACTAAAGAAAGCCGTTTTGCTACACAGTCAGGGGTTCAGGAACAGTTAGGGCCAGTGATTAGGCTTAACCCGTTAAGTGAAGCGGAAATCCTCACACTTTTGCAACGTTTAACTGAGATTCATGCAATTAATTTCGGTTATGAACAAGTTTTAAAGAATCCTGAGTTAAAGGAATTTGTACAAGAAATTGTCTCTCGTTTAGGTGCAGAAGCATTACTTACCCCTGGGGAAATTGTGCGGGATTTTATTAGTTTGTTAAATATCTTGCATCAAAATCCAAAAATGCTTTTTAGTGAACTAATTCATGGTTCTAAATTTCAGCCTACTGCTATGGGTAAAGATGTAGATGAGGATGATAATGCAGCAGAGTTTAGTTTGTGAATATTGTTATTTTATAACTTCTCAAAATTAAAACCCGAAGTTGTTATTAGGAGTTAAAGAAAAATAATTATGGCAATTCACTTTTTAATAAAGGCTTCAGGATCTATTTGAGACGCTACAAACCTTTAATTATTTACGCTAAAATAGGAACCTGAAACCAATGAATCAAGAAGTAACTGTTATCCTCTATTTCAAATATTGGAGATTTTTAGAATGAAATGGACGCTTGAAGAAGCCAAAAAACAGCTATCCTCAATAATTAATGCGACAAGTCTTGAACCTCAGCTAATCTACACTCAGGAAGAATTAGTGGCTGCAATTGTAGACCCTGAGCTTTTTCAAGAATTTTTAAACTGGCGAAAAAACGCTGCGAAAACATCTCTGGATCAAGTATTTAAACAAGTTCAGCAGTTATGCACTGAGGAAAATTATAGCTTAGAGATACCACCACGAAGCGATCGCGATAATCCTTTTACTGAGGAAGAGAATGAGTAATCTCTGCGACACTAATATTATCAGTGAATTAACTCGCCCGATCCCAAATGCAGGGGTGATAGCATGGAGTAGCACTGTGACATCTATTAATTTAAGTGTTATTACAATTGAGGAAATTTATTATGGTTTAACAGCAAAGCCTAATTCTAGAATCCAGAATTGGTTTGAAATCTTTCTGATAAATCACTGTAAAATTTTCCCTATTACTTCAGAAATTGCCAAGTCTGCGGGTGAATTGAGAGGTATTTTGAGGACTCAAGGTAAACCGCGATCGCAAGCTGATATACTTATTGCCGCAACAGCTAAAATACATTCCATGACTCTTGTTACTAGAAATATTAAGGATTTTCAGGGTTGTGGTATATCTACACTGAATCCATTTATTTAAAAGTTGACGCTGGCAATCACTTCTCAATTGTAGCATGGCGAAACATCACAGATAGCAATGCCCTGAGATTTTAGTAAATCTAGGGCATTTCCAGGTTGATTAACGCATAGTTACAAATTCTTCAGCAGAACTAGGATGAATACCTACTGTGGCATCAAAGTTAGCTTTAGTAGCACCCATTTTAACTGCGATCGCCACTCCTTGTATAATCTCAGCAGCGCTGCTTCCTACCATGTGCGCCCCCACTACCTTATCGGTATTTTGATCAACCACTAATTTCATCATGGTTTTTTCATCTTTACCCGGTAAGGTATAGTACATCCCTCTAAAGCGACTGCGATAAACTTTCACCGCATCACCATATTTTTCTCTGGCTTCGGCTTCAGTCATACCAACGGTTGCAGCTTCTGGTGTAGTGAAGATAGCCGTCGGTATATTTTCGTAGCTCATGGTGCGAGACTTATTACCAAATACAGTATCTGCCAAGGCGCGACCTTCATTAATCGCCACAGGAGTTAAATTAAT